>JACJNV010000056.1 GCA_014695175.1 Microcoleus sp. FACHB-DQ6
GGGTGATGCAAGGCTTTTGTACTATTTTACCTGTTTATCTTGCACACTTTCCTTGATCGGACGATCGCATAACCAAGCCGTGTAACCTTTCTGCACTTATCCAGCAAGCCCTAATTGGCGCAATAAAGTAGGGAACGCAGAAGCAAATCGCATTGCTGTAAGCAGCCGTCGCCGGGGAGAACTATTGCATCAGTGGGTTAAGGATTATTTGCAAGGGTTATCTTCCACTGCTTCCAGCCTAATTCAGCCCTATTGTTATAGCGTTCAGCCTGTAATTGAGAAACTTAGCGATGTCCAGTTGGTCGAGACAGTTGTGCCAAATTATGTGGAAGGATACGCCGGAAAAGTTGATTTAGTTGCCCGTTATCAAGGTGTTCCGTGTACTATTGAGTGGACGACTGCTGAAGAACCTAAACTGCGAGTAGAAAAACTCTACGACAAGCCTTTACAGTTAGTTGCTTATGGTGGGGCAATTAATCGATGCTATGGTGAGACTCTGTTTGGTAATAAAATTGTTAATGCTTTGATTGTTGTGGCTCTTCCCGATGAAGATGCGGAAATATTTGTGTTGGAACGCGAACAATTGCTGGAATACTGGCAGAAGTGGTTGAAACGGCTAAAGTTTTTTGGAGAAAAAGCTGCTTGATAGGTTCAGAAATAGTTAGGATAGAACTGGAGTTGGCCAGTTCTATCCCTAACTATGTTTAGGGTCTTATTTTTGGGCGGATGCTGTGGCTTAGCCGCTAGTGCTGGTGACAGTTGCGTAAGTCCTGATAGAATTTATTAAATTAACCGCAGAGAGCGCAGAGTTCGCAGAGGGAAGAGCCGGGGAGAATTACCATTTTATTATTACATGAGTGCAGTTTGCTAGTGAAGGAGAGCTATTGAGATGAGATTTTTAAAATACTGGCGTTTAGTTTTATTAAGTCTAGTTTTTGGGATGGCTGTAATTTTATCAAATTGCGGCACGCCCTCAAACACGGTTAGCAATAATTCTCCAACTCCGACAACTCCTGCTGCGGTTCCGGCTGGGGCTTTAGTTTACGGTGCGGGCGGGCCGCCGGTCAATCTGGAACCGGGAAATATTACTGATGGCAATTCGGTGGTTGTTATCGACCAAATTTACAATCGCTTGACTGATTTCAAACCGGGAACTGTGGAACTTGAACCGAGTCTGGCTACTGAATGGTCAAGTTCTAAAGATGGTAAAACTTGGACTTTTAAGTTGCGTTCCGGGGTAAAGTTTCACGACGGCACGGATTTTGATGCGGAAGCTGTTAAGTTTAATGTAGAGCGCTGGTGGGATGCCAAAAATCCTAACGGTTTTCGAGAAGCGGGCAAGAATTATCCGATTTGGAAAGATTTTTTTGGCGGGTTTAAGGGAGAAAAAGATTCTTTAGTAAAAGATGTGGCGGTTGTTGATAAGTCTACAATTAAATTTGTTTTGAATCGACCTTTTGCTGCTTTTCCGTCGGCGATAGGTTCCGCTTATTTTGGGATGGCGAGTCCGGCGGCGGTGAAAAAAGCGGGTGCTAAGTACGGCACTCCGGGGTCGCTGGCGGTGGGTACGGGGCCTTTTGTGTTTAAGGAATGGCGATCGGGCGATCGCATTGTTTTGGAGAAAAATCCGAATTATTGGAAAACTGGCACGCCAAAAGTCAATCAATTGGTAATTCGTTTTGTTGACGATCCGGCGGCGAGACTCGCTCAGTTGCGAGCAGGACAACTTGATTTTACTGTGGATTTAACGCCGGATCAACTGAAAGAAGTTCAGGGAGATCCTAATTTAGAAGCTGTTGTGCGACCTTCTTTTAATGTCGGTTATTTAGCCTTAAATCCGAGTTACGAACCTTTGTCAAAACCCGAAGTCAGGCGGGCGATCGCCCAAACAATTAACAAGCCAGCAATAGTCCAAGCTTTCTGGGGAGAACTCGGAAAACATGATTCGCAATTTATCCCGCCTGCGCTGAATTGGGCGGCGTCCGATCGAGTTAAAGATTATGAATTTAACCCGCAGCAAGCTAAAGCAATGCTCGCGAAAGCCGGTTATCCGAACGGTTTTGATTTGGATTTGTGGTATATGCCCGTCAGCCGTCCCTATTTTCCCACGCCGAAGCCGATTGCTGAGGCATTTGCGGCGGATTTGAGCGCGATCGGGATTCGGGTAAAATTGCTGACAAAGGATTGGTCTGCTTATTTAGCCGATCGGGTAAAACCTCCTGGGTTTCAAGCTTTTATGATGGGTTGGAGTGGAGATTATGGCGATCCAGACAATTTTTATTATCCTCACTTCGGGCCGGGTTCGACGGGGGATTTGGGAAATTGGAAAAATCCGAAAGTTCTGGAACTTTTGGATCGAGGGAGGGCGAGTGGGGATAAAGCAGCTAGGGCGAAAATTTATGCGGAAGTTAGCGAGATTTTGCATGGGGAAGCTGTGCGTTTGCCGATCGTACATTCGCAGCCGCTTTTAGGGAAACGCAAGAATATTCAAGGTTGGATTCCGAGTCCTTTGGGGTCTGAGTCTTTTGAGGAAATAAGCAAAAATTGAGAGTTTAGATCGAGACACCTCTCCTCGGTTATCATACTTTTCATGAATTTACCTTAACAAACAGTATGGAGAGCAATCCGCAACCTGCAAATCATCAGGCACAAATTATTTTGATTACCGGGAACATGGCTGCCGGAAAATCAAGTGTGGCCCAATCACTTGCCGAACGGTTGCCCAAAAGTGTCCACCTTCGCGGCGATATCTTTCGTCGCATGATTGTGAATGGACAAGCGGAAATGGCGTTAAATTTGTCAGCAGAGGCATATCAGCAGCTTCAACTGCGGTATCACCTGGCAGCAATGGCAGCGCGACACTATCTCCAGGCTGGTTTTACGGTCGTTTATCAAGACATCATCATTGGTTCGGCACTGGCTGAGGTACTTGCCACTTTCGACGATGTGCCGTTGTCCGCGATCGTTCTGTGTCCGAAGGCAGAAGTTGTAGCTGCACGGGATGCAGCAAGAACGAAAACCGGATATGCCAACGAAACAATGGTTTATGCATTCGATCGCATTCTCCGTACCGAAACTCCTCGCTTAGGCTACTGGCTGGATTCAACCCATCTAACGGTAGAAGAAACGGTCGATCGGATTTTGGCAAATTTGCAAGGTGAATGAGATCAACTGATGTTTCAATATATTGCTAAACGTTTGCTGGGACTATTGCCCGTCCTTTTCGGAATCACTCTGCTAGTATTTACTTTTTTGCATTTGATACCGGGAGACCCAGCTACAGTGCTTTTGGGAGAACGGGGAACTCCCGAACAAGTCGAAATTTTGAGAGCAAGGTTGGGTCTAAATCAGCCTTTACCTTTGCAATATTTAGCTTTTTTATGGAGTTTGCTCCGCTTTGATTTGGGAAATAGCATTATTAGCGGTATTCCGATTATTGATGAAATTACAAGTCGCTGGCCTGCTACTTTTGAACTGTCTGTGGTGGCGATGTTGGTGGCACTTTTTATCGGAATTCCGGCGGGGATTTTGGCTGCTGTTCGGAAAAATAGCTGGCTGGACAATGTAGCGATGAGCGGTTCGTTAATTGGTGTATCTTTGCCCGTGTATTGGTTGGGATTGATGTTGATTTATTTGTTTGCTGTTTATCTGAAATGGCTGCCTCCCAGCGGGCGGATTAGTGTAGATTTGGGGTTTGGTTTTAAGTCGATTACGGGTGTTTATGTTTTGGATGCGTTGTTGAGGTGGGATTTGGCGGCTTTGCGGGATGCGATCGCCCATTTAATCCTTCCAGCTTTGACTTTAGGAACTATTCCTCTGGCTATTATAGCTCGCATCACTCGTTCGGCGATGCTGGAAGTGCTTTCTCAAGATTACATCCGCACTGCGAGGGCGAAGGGATTGCCTGAATATTGGGTGATTTTGAAACACGCTTTGAAAAATGCCTTTTTGCCGATCGTCACAACTATAGGTTTGCAGTTCGGCACTCTTTTAGGCGGCGCTATTCTGACTGAAACTATTTTCTCGTGGCCGGGAATTGGTTCTTGGATTTATACGGGTATTCTGACGCGGGATTACCCAATTGTCCAAGGAGGAGTAATTTTTGTGGCTGTGACGTTTGTACTGATTAATCTGGCGGTTGATATTTCCTATGCTTTTTTCGATCCGAGAATTCAGTACCGTTAATGAAAAGGAAATTAGACACGAAATGCTTGTTTAACATCCGGCCGCAGCAGGTAGTAAATGCTAGCCACTGCAAAACCCAGAGTTAAAAAATGGACTGCTCTACCGCCGCTGTCAAACATTCTGACAATTTGCATGAGGATGGCGATGACATGGACAATTAACGTTCCCGTCCAAGCCCAATTTTTGAGTTGAAACAAACCCCAAGTTAAGAGTAAGGATAGGAAACCTAA
Source organism: Microcoleus sp. FACHB-DQ6 (assembly GCA_014695175.1). GTDB lineage: Bacteria > Cyanobacteriota > Cyanobacteriia > Cyanobacteriales > Microcoleaceae > Microcoleus. The sequence continues at coordinate 4,416 of JACJNV010000056.1, forward strand.
GATGAAACTTATCGCAGGAAAAATTCCAATGAACCCGCCGATTACAGCCCCAATTTTTGCCCCGCCGAAAGCCGCACCTAGACCACCAAAAATGCCGGGAAAAAGTAAGCTTAACAAGCCTTCAAGCAGACTGAAAATGCCGCTAATTAGCTGCAATATTGCCAGAACTGTAACGCTTTGAGGACGATTCATTATTTTGATTTTCCATTTTTAACGAATTTGAAACATATTTTAACCCACATTGCACAGGTAGCGATCGTCCGCGAGGAATTGTTCAACTAAAAGTGCATAGTAGCTCAAGAGAGAAGGTAATATTGGCGGCAAGGAGCACCCAAGAACTGGAGAATCCACAATCGCTCAGATGTCAAATTGGTAATCTGCTTGACACCATCAACCGTCAACAAATGAATCGACATGAAACATTTAAACACCCACCGAGCAAGTAAGTTTGGCCGTAGGCTTACCGACTTGATTCTCAATCGTCTGTTTAGCACGCTCGATAGCCTGACGAAGTGACCGTTGACCCAAACTATAAACCACCAAATACAAACCCATTAACATTGACCACAAAGCCACTCGTTCAGGAGTCTTGAGAAAGACAACAAATGGGAAGTCGTAAGCATCGCGGACAAAACCCAGACTGCGTACCACGAGTTCCATGATTAGTGTAGCCAGCACCGCTACCTTAACGATCGGCTTCTGGCGATCGCGGATAATCGCCTCAGCGATCGCATCTTCAATTAAGATGTTGACGGAGTTGGAAGTCTAACAACATAATGCCGACACCGTTATTCCACCCACTTGTCCCTGGCGCATCGCTTCCGGGCGACTGGTATCACGGCAGCATTCCCACCAACATTGAAGTGGGAGAGAACTCAGTGATCGATTCTTCCTTCTGCTTCAAGCACTACTACGCTGCTGGCTCTGTTGGTCTGCGTGTTGGGAGCAACGTCACGATCTGGCGTGCTTCCTTGGCTGTTGACGCCGATGCAGTCATTGAGATTGGTGATTATTGCTACATTGCCGATGCCTCCCTAGTTTGCTCCGCCCGCATCACTCTGGGTGCCCATGTCATGGTTGCAGGCCGAGTAACAATTGTGGATTCCGACTTTCATCCCATTGCTCCCGCTGCCCGGCTGATCGATACGATCGCTCTTTCTCCAATTGGCGATCGCCAACGCCGCCCCCCTATTGAAATTCTTCCCGTAGTTATCGAGGACGATGTGTGGATCGGCTACAATGCAACCATCCTCAAAGGGGTACGGGTGGGAGCAGGTGCCGCGATCGCGCACTACAGGAGTATAGCCGTGATTAAAAGCTCTATTCGGATTGTCGTTCTCGGTTACATCGTGCGTGGACCCTTGGGAGGTTTGGTTTGGCATCACTTGCAATATGTTATGGGTCTAGCTGCTCTGGGACATGACGTGTATTTCTTGGAAGACAGCGATGATTATCCCTCCTGTTATGACCCTGTAAGAGACATTGTAGATACCAACCCCACCTATGGACTGGGAGTTTTAGCAGATACCTTTGCTAGAGTCGGACTAGGCGAGCGCTGGGCATATTACGATGCCCATAGCTCACAATGGTTTGGGTCTTGTGCCAACTGCATACTTGAGATTTGTTCGACGGCAGATTTGCTGCTAAATCTTTCTGGTGTGAATCCGCTGCGTCCGTGGCTGATGACAATACCCTACCGTGCTTTAGTTGATACTGACCCGGTGTTTACGCAGCTGCGTCACTTATATGATCCAGTGGCTAACAAACAGGCTCTTGCCCATACTTCCTTCTTCTCCTTTGGGGAAAATATCAATGCCCCTTGGTGTCTCATTCCCCAGGATGGGCTACCTTGGCAGCCTACACGTCAACCAGTAGTTTTAGATGCCTGGGCAGTCACACCCGGTTCCGTACAAGGTAAATTTACAACTGTCATGCAATGGGACAGCTATCGAGCACGGGAACACGCAGGGCAGCACTATGGTATGAAATCAGAGTCATTCACACCATATATCAATCTTCCTCAGCAAACAAACGCAATTTTTGAATTAGCCTTGGGTAGTGCCTCAGCACCACGGGAACTACTAGCTAATCAAGGCTGGTTGGTACGTGACTCTCGTGAGCCAACAAAAACCCCGTGGATTTACCAGTCTTATATCCAACAGTCGAAAGCAGAATTTAGCGTCGCCAAGCATGGTTATGTAGTTAGCTGTAACGGTTGGTTCAGCGAACGTAGTGCTACCTATCTCGCCAGCGGTCGTCCTGTCGTTATCCAAGATACAGGCTTTTCCAAGTGGTTAGAGACACAAGCGGGTGTACTTCCCTTCAACACACCTGAAGAGGCATTAGCAGGAATAGACGAAATCAATAGGCGCTACGAGTTTCATTGCCAAGCTGCTAGAGAAATTGCCGCAGAGTATTTTGCTGCCAGCAAAGTGCTGCCCCATCTGCTTGAACGCGCACTCTAGCAGAAGGCAGAAGGCTCCAAGCTAAGAAAATCAAGGGTTTCAACAATTAAAAACGTCCTAATCACCTTGGCGGTTGCTATACCCCTCTTTTGTCACTTTCAGCAGAGGAAAATCTGAAATTCTTATACTGAGGGACTTATACCAACTAAGCTAAGTTTCAACGTTTCTATCAGGAAAGCGATCGCGCTTACCGCCCATTGGGGAAGCTTCTCACCATTTGACTTATATTTTTATCTCATCAGAGTGACAAAAGAGGGATACAAGGGTGTTAGCGTAGCGTAACGCACCATTACTTCTATAAATGGCGTAGCTCCGTCAGTCCTGTGGACTCAGCGCCTCATTGAGCAGCTGCGTGAGGACTTTATCAGAGTCAAAATACTCCTGAGCAATGGTACGTGCCGCCTTCGCATGCTGGGCGTAGTTTCCTTCGATATCATGGATTGCAGCAACAGCTTCCTCCATCGTGGTGAAGGGCAAGATACCCTCCCCAACCGGAAGGGCTGAGGCGAAGCCGGTATCCTGGACGACTACAGGACGGCCTGCCGCCAGGTAACAGGCGGAACGGCAACTGAACCAGCCGCTGCACATCGCAACGTACACCTGCTTGGCCGATGAAACCTCACCGCGCGACTCAGCGATGAACTCCTGATACTGATTGGGCATCAAAGTCGCACTCGGCCCGTCTACTACTTGCCACCCCTCGCTCGCTAATCGCTTCAGTGGGGCGTTCACGCCACCCACCGCCACCCTAAGCGGTACGTCCGTGTACCGGGGCAGCTCAATAATTTTCTCAAACTCACTCCCCTTGCTCTTATACTCCACGTCCTTGTATACAAGCTTTCCCTTGAAGGCGTTCCAGGTCATGACCGTCGTCCACGGTGTCGCTTTGGGCGATCGCTCTCGTGCAATCAGCTCCCACAAATCCATCACAACAGGCATCCGCGTCGTCTTCCAGTCAAAGTCTATCTTTGGGATGAGGCACTTAGCACTGTGGATGTTCTCAGCATAGGTGAAGTGGCGATCGTGCGCTGCCACCAGAGCGCACCACCGCTCCACGTTCTCTGACCAAGCAAACCGCTCGCTGAACACAATCTGGTTGTAGCCCGGATCGGTATCCAGGAAGACCTTTACACACTGTGACGAGAGGTGGTCGGGCAGTATGCACGCCCCACTAATGTTCAAGAACACATCAGCTGTCCGCGCTACCTCGTCGAACACCGTCTGATCCATTCCAAAGCTTGTTTCGTGCAAGTGCCGGTAATGCCACCGCCTAACCAGTTCCGGCGCATACCGCTCTAAGAAATCCCTGATATATTTCGCCGAGTAGCTGCCCTCCGACGTGTACTCTTTCTTGAGCGGATGATACGGCCAGCTCCATGTGTCTTCGTGATAATAGACATCGTGCCCCAACCGCGCTAGACCGACTACATATTGCAGATAATCCCACGCTACCCCGCCGACGGGATACAGACCTACGAGCCCTGTGACGATAATGCGAAGTGATGAACTCATAAGAGGCTGTCCTTAATAGCTGCCGACACCTCCGATGTCACACTAACCAATCGCCCATTTTCGATAACCAGCAGCTTGTCACAGCTTTCCAACGTACTCAGGCGGTGGGCAATCATAAAGGTGGTGCGGTTATTCATCAGGCGTTCCATCGCTTCCATAATTGCCGCTTCGGTTTTGTTATCGACTGAACTTGTAGGCTCGTCGAGGATGAGAATGGGAGCATCCTTCAAAAAGGCGCGAGCCAGCGAAATACGCTGGCGCTGTCCTCCAGAGAGGCGCATACCGCGCTCACCGACCTGGGTTTCGTAGCCCTGCGGTAGGCTAACGATGAACTCATGGGCATTGGCTGCCTTCGCTGCCGCTATGATGTCGTGTTCACTAGCATCAGGACGAGCATAAGCGATGTTCTCAGCGATGCTCGTCGAGAAAAGAACGGGTTCCTGAAGGACGATCGCGAACTGATTACGTAGGTCAGCCAGCTTGTAGTCGCGCAGGTTAATACCATCTAGGATAATCTGACCGTCGCTGGGGTCATAAAAGCGAGTTAACAGGTTCAGGAGCGTTGTCTTGCCTGCGCCTGTCCTCCCCGTGATGCCGACGCGAGTTCCAGGAGTGACCTCGAAGGAGATATGCCGCAGGATGGGATGAGCTTTGTCGTAGGCAAAGGAAACGTTATCAAACGTCACCGCCCCCGAAACACGAGAGACCGACTTGGTATGCTTGCACTCAATCACATCCGGTGTTTCGCTAAGAAGGTAGAAGGCTCGCTCTGCACTGGCGAGCGATCGCTGCATCCCTGTGACTTGGTCGCCAATGTTCATTAGGGGGATGTACAGTTGCGTCAGATAAGAATTTACCAGGAGTAAATCACCCAGGCTTAAAATCCCTGATTGCACATGTTTCACGCCCATAAACAGAACAGCAGCTGTTCCGATTGCCATCGTCAGTGCCACGACGCAGCTGAAAAAACTTTGGGCTAAGGAGACGCGAATTAGCGCCCAAATGCTTTTGCTGTAGTGATCGATGAAGCGGTCTTGTTCGTGAGCCTCCCGACCAAACGCTTTTACAACACGAATTGCCCCCAGCACCTCCTGTACTACTGATAGAGCAGAGCTTTCCAGGTTTTTTGCCTCAGTCCACTGATGGCGCAGACGCTGGCTATAAACCTGTGTGAGTACGAACAAAATGGGTGAAACACCGAGGGCGACCACAGCCAGTTGCCAGTCGAGGCGCATGGTGACATAAGCCATCCCGACGAATGTGAAAACCGAGGTGATTAAGGGGATGAACCCGTTAATCACGATCCATTGGATGGCAGGGGCATCGTATTGGATGCGGTATGTGGAGTCGGTCGTACCCTTAGAATCGTGGTAAGAGAGTGACAGACGCTGGACATGGCGGAAAAGCTGGGCGCGGAATTCTAGAACCATCTTTTCGCCGGTGAACGTCCCTAGTAACAAACTCCCAAACCCTTGAAGTTGGTTGAGCAGAGCGATCGCAACTACCAGCACGGCTGCGATCGCGAGTACAGCCGGATCGGAAGGGGCGATCGCTGTTGGCAGCAGTGTATCCAGGAAGCCGGGAATTGGTTGGGAGCCGATAACATTGTCTACAGCAATCTTGAGCGGTAGCGGCATCAGCAGCGCCAGGGGCATTGACAGCATACTGAGCAGAAAGATGCCTGCAATGTGGAGCCAGTAGGGCCGTGTCTGGCGCAGCAGCTTTCGGTAGAGACGGAAATCACGTACAACCATGATGGTTAGGATGTGACCCTTTCAGTTATTGAAGGGACTGGCACTAGCTCTAATTTCTTAGCCACGATCTCTAGGACGTGGTACATCGTGCGCCCCAAACAGAACTGCTGATACAAAATGATCGCTGCGCTCACTGCACCAAGTACTCCTGTAGCTACGGCTACCTTAGTCAGGCCTAGAATAAGAGACACAATTGTAACCAAAACCCAAAACCATAGGATTGTTGCAGCCATCCGCGACATCCTTAGCGTACACCCCACTCTTAAGAGTCTCTTATTCCCTCCGTGGTTTTCGGTACAAACTTTAATCATTGCTCTGGGAAAGAATCCTTGATGAATCTTCAGATCCCAGTCACTCCATCCTTGATCGACGGTAATAAAATACTTGCGGGGCAAGAGGAAGTCCATCACTTCCTGAATCAGACTCTCTTTCTCCAGACCTACCTCCGTCCAATAGGATAAGAAAAGCGATCGCTTCTGCCAAGAAATCTCAGGTTTTTGCACAAGCTCGTCAAACTTTATCGGCTCCACCTGGCTAAGTCCCCGCCTCCGCCAAAAGTAACGCTCTAGGCTGCGTACAAGAGGACCTAAGTAAATCAGCAATGCCACTAGCAAACGACCTTGCAGTCCCTGAAAACGACTATCCATCTGGGCCCGTAGCGAACTGGATATACAGTAGCTCCATGATAAAAAGAGCGGTGCTATACCTAACCACGGGCTGCCACCCGACAAGACTAAATAAATAAACAACAAGGCAGCTCCGACATTCCACTCCAGCGTCAGAGGGAGGTAAGAGAGGAAGGAAGCGGGAGGCTCATACAGGGTTTGAAACAACCCGCGACCAAAACCCCCAGAGTAAATAACAGGCTGACCGGAGAGGAAACTAGAGGAAAGGTCGCCGTATATCCTGCCTAGCCACTGGGATTGTCCCAGCAGGTTAAAGCGGTAGGGATGTTTGAAATATACGAGAGCTTCTGCTTTACCATAGCCGCGCTGCTGCTTAAGGTAGTCTTTAACTGTGTTACGCCGAAAGTGCCACACTACTGCTGCTGGGCTAAAGCCAATTGTATAACCCTTGTCTTGCAAGCGCCAGCAGATATCAACATCGTCACCCGCTGCATGAAACATGGGGTCAAAGCCTCCTATTTCCTCTAATACCTCACGGCGAAAAGCCATGTTACAACCTGGGATGTGTTCAGCGACTTCATCACTCAAAAGGACGTGAGTTGGCCCACCTGGAGACACGGCAACACAGGAGGGGACAAGAGAGTTCTCTGGGGGAGGGAAGTTGGGTCCACCCACTGCCGAAAGTCCTGAAGACAGAAACTTGGCAACCATATAAGTAAGCCAGTCTGGATCGGCTACGCAGTCCGAGTCGGTATAGGCAATAATTTCACCTGTTGCCTCTGCTAGACCCACATTGCGTGCCACGCTTAGCCCTTTATTATCCTGGCTGATTAGTTTGATATAGTCATAAGATTTGGCGATTTTGAGAGTGCCATCAGTCGATCCATCATTGATTACAATAACTTCGTAGTTCGGATAGTTGAGTTCTTTGAGAGAAGCTAGGCAACTGTCAATAGTGCGATCGGCATTGTACGCGCATACCACCACCGAGACGCGAGGATACTCCGGTAATGCTGGTGGCAGATGTGCTGTGTAATACTGTTGCACTGTCTGGAACGCAGTTTTCTTACTTCGTTCCGCATCCACTAGACCAAAAGCCCAGTCCTCGATAGCAGACCCCCCCGTAAACCACTCGTCAGTCCAAGAAAACACGATCGTCCCCGCTGCTCCCATATCAAAACTGGTTGACAATTTTTGAGCGAGAATTTCGGCTTGGGATTGGGTACCCTCACGGATTGAGTCAACACCAAACTCACTTAACACCAAAGGTTTATCTTCTGCCAGGTTATGCAGTCGGGAGACGTAGCTGCGGAAATCCTTTTCTCGATGTAAGTAAACGTTAAAAGATAAGAAATCAGTAAAGTCAATATTGAGATACTCAGTACAGGGATAATTGGCATAGCTCACAAGCGCCTTTGGATCGGCGTCTTTTACCACCCCCATTAACTCCTTAAGAAAAGCACGGATTTGCTTGGGACCGTGCCACCGCACAATATCCGAAGGAATTTCGTTACCAATCAAATAGCCAAAGACACCTGGATACTCTCGACAGGCTTTCACCCCATTGGCAATTGCCTGACGAATCTCTGCTCTAGTAGAAGAGGAGTCAAGGAAGGCAATATGCTGAGCCCAAGGTATACCAATAAGTATTCTGAGACCGTATGTTGCCGCTAGATTCAAAAGCCAATCGGGTGGAATGGTATAGGTGCGTATACAGTTTGCCCCTAACTCTGCCATCAGTGCAAAGTCTTTCTCTACCATAGGTTTTTCGGGAAAAGGCGCACCGTGACTACCTAACGAGAAAGTACCATAGGTCACCCCCTTGAGGAAGAATTTCTTTTCCCCAACAAAGAAAAATTTTCCCTTTACTGTAACAGTCCCAGGATTGGGCAAAAGCTGACTACGGCAGTCCAAATTTGGGAAAGAGATATTTTCCACAAAATCCTTTAGTTTGATGTTTAGAGCAACTGTTCTTAATGATTTTCATCAATGATATAGTACAATATTTATTGTTTGTAGTATAATTAAAAACAAAAATTAGCATTAGAGCGAGCAAAAATCATCTAGAGAATCCATTTGACATCTAAGAAGAGGGTGCAAGCCTTTTAAGCATCAGTCGAATAAAACAAAGGTTGAGCTTTGCAGTCGCATTATCCAAAGTTCTCTCAAAGTTCTTGACTAAAATTTTGCATTTTTCCACCCAAGCATTTGACCGTTCTTTTCCCCCACCTTGCTCTCAACGGTACAAATCCGGATTTTCCCTGTACTTCTTTGTCTTGTTTTGAGGGTTTTTTCGAGAGTTCAAACTTGATTTTTGTCAGAATTTGTGGAGAAATCTTTTTTTACTCCTAGATGTCATCGCTTCGCGAACACGAGTCCGCAATAACCTAGTGACGGTCGATCGCCCGCTGTCATATCCCGCTGCGGTTGCTGGTGAGGAGCGCGCTCCTAGACCCCTAAAATGATATTATTTACTAAAATATATTTGACTTTGGCAGCAGCCGGGAGCGATTCTGTTTCTGTCCACCTCTTTTGGCTGAAAAAACTTAACATTATTTAATAAAGTGCAACGATTAGCTATAATTGTTTACAGGTGCGGGTTGGGGAACTTTTTTTAAATCACCCGATCGGATGAGTCTGGAAGACGATGCCAAGCATCTGAAAAAATTTTACCTTTAAAGGTAATCCTGAGATTAAATTAGGTGAGTCGGTATGATCGTTAGCCCTAAAAAGGAAACTGCTCAGGTCAAGGTGGAAGATACTCAGACTGTAGACACCAAGGCCGCAGAGACTAAAATTGCAGATAACAAAACCGCCCAAAAGCAGTCTCCGAAGAAACCCGCGCGCAAACCGCAGCGGTGGGCTATTGGGTTGGTTGCAGCCGGGTTGCTAGCTGTACCGACCACCATATATATAGCAAAAAGTCGATCGCAGCCGAAAGTAGATGCGCTCGCCACTATGACAGTGCCGGTGGAAGCGCAAAACCTCACGGTGCGGATCACGTCGAGCGGCACGGTGCAGCCCGTACAGCGCGTGAATCTCAGCCCCAAAGGCTCCGGGCGCATAGCAGAATTATTTGTCGAACAGGGCGATAAAGTCGAAGCAGGACAGATTGTTGCCCGCATGGAAAGCCGCGATGTAGAAGCTCAACTAGCTCAAGCTAAAGCCCGCGAAGCCAGCGTGCGAGCAAAACTCGCCAAAATCGAAGCCGGGAATCGATCGGAAGACATCGCCAGCGCCCGAGCGCGTTTAGAGCAAGCCGAAGCCAGTCTCGCGCAAGCCCAAGCCGGCAGCCGCGTGGAAGAAGTTGCAGGAGCCAGAGCCCGCTTGCAGCAAACTCAAGCTGGCTTGCAACGACTGCGAGCCGGCAGCCGCGTTGAAGAAGTCAGCCAAGCGCGAGCTCGTTTAGCCCAAGCTCAAGCTCGTTTAGCAGATGCTCAAACCGGCAGTGTCAAACAAGAAATTGCCCAAGCACAAACGCAAATTGACTCGAGTAAAGCCCAAGCCGAACTAACAGCTCAACGGGTAGAACGCAATCGGCCGCTAGTGGAAGAAGGCGCTCTGGCTAAAGATAAACTGGATGAATTAATTAAAGAAAATCGTACAGCCCAAGCTAAATTAATAGAATCTCAAAGACGCCTGCAACAACTACAAGAAAGTCGGGAGTCGCAAATTCAGCAACTGCAAGCTGCTGTGCAAGTCGAGCAGCAAGCATTGAAGCAATTGCAAAACGGCACGCGATCGGAAGAAATTGCCCAAGCCGAAGCAGAAGTGGCCGAAGCAAAAAGCAAATTAGCGCAAGTAGAAAACGGCAACCGTCCAGAAGAAATCGCTAAAGCCGAAGCAGCAGTTGCTGAAGCAAAAAGCCAATTGGCCGCACAAGAAAACGGTTCTCGCCCGGAAGAAATAGCTCAAGCTCAAGCTGAATTAGCGGAAGCTCAAGCTCAAGTTCGCTTTCAAGAAGTGCAGTTAGAAGATACGAAAGTTCGCGCTCCTTTTGCTGGAGTTATTACCCAAAGATACGCCATCCAAGGAGCTTTTGTAACTCCGGCAACTTCGGCTTCGGAAGCTACTTCGGCAACTTCGACATCGATTGTCGCTCTAGCTAGAGATGTGGAAGTTTTAGCGAAAGTCCCGGAGGCTGATATCAGTCAAATTAAACCGGGTCAAGAAGTTGAAATAGTGGCTGATGCTTATCCAGATAAAGTGTTTAAAGGCCGCGTTAAGTTAATTGCGCCGGAAGCTGTTAAGGAACGGGATGTGACGCTATTTCAAGTTCGAGTTGCCATTGATACGGGCAAAGATTTCTTGCAATCGGGAATGAACGTAGATTTGAGATTTGTAGGTCAAAAGCTGAGCAATGCTTTAGTTGTGCCGACGGTGGCAATTGTGACTAATAAAGGTCAAACGGGTGTGCTAGTTCCTGATGAGAAACAACAGCCGAAGTTTAAGCCTGTTACGGTTGGCTCGACTATTGGCAACAAGATTCAGATTTTAGAGGGTGCAAAAGCGGGCGATCGCGTTTTTACCGAACTTCCTCAAGGTAAAAAGCTCGAGGATATTATCAAGAATCAGAAATAGGGCATAGGGCATAGGGCATAGGGCATGGGGGATTATTTATCTCGCTCTAGGGTGTTTTCTTTCCCCGGAGATCCCCCCTAACCCCCCTTAAGAAGGGGGGGACAAGAGCAGTCAAAGTCCCTCTTAACTAGGGGGGACAAGACTATTCAAAGTCCCCCTTATTAAGGGGGATTTAGGGGGATCTAGACTCGACTACCAGCGAGATTTATTATGGGTTTAAATATTAAGTTGACACCAATAATCCCAATTCCCTAATCTAAAATCTAAAATCTAAAATCCAAAATCGAATTATGGATATTGTTGAAAGCGTCAAAATGGCTGTCACAACTTTGATGGCAAACAAGCTTCGCAGCACCTTGACAATGTTAGGAATTATCATAGGAAATGCTTCTGTCATTTCGATGATCGGTATCGGGGAAGGAGCTCAAACATTTATCGAGGGACAGGTTAACTCTCTGGGTTCAAACTTGCTATTTATTATTCCCGGCAGTCCTGAAGCGCAAACCCGCCCGGTGATTCCGCCCCAGAATTTAGTAGTGGAAGATGCAGAGGCGATCGCATCTCAAGTTCCTTCTGTCCAAGAAGTCGCGCCAACTCTAAATGACAGTCAACTCGTTACCTACCGCAACAAAAATGTCTCATCTTCTATTGTCGGAACTACCCCAGAATTTCTGACAGTCAGAAGCTTTGATGTTGGTCAAGGTCGATTTTTAAACAAATTAGATTTAGAAAGACAAGAAAATGTGGTTGCTTTAGGATCGGAAGCAGCCGAACAATTGTTTGGCAATACACAGCCAATTGGTCAATACATTCGCATCAAAAACTCGACTTTTCAAGTGATTGGTGTCATGCAGGCGAAAGGCTCAAGTTTTGGCGACAATCAAGATATGAATGTTTATTTGCCGCTGACAACAATGGCAAATCGCATCGTTGGTCGCTCGTCTCCCTACGGTACAAAAGTAACATTTATTTCGGTTGCTATCAAAGATGAAAGTATGATGCAAGCTGCCCAATTTCAAATAGAAAATCTGCTCAGATTGCGTCATAAAATTACTAAAGAAGATGATTTTACGGTCCGAAATCAGAAAGATTTGATGAAGACGTTGGGCAGTATTACTGGTGCTTTGACGTTGATGTTGGCTTTTGTGGCGGCAATTTCGCTGTTTGTGGGCGGCATCGGGATTATGAATATCATGCTGGTTTCTGTTACCGAACGCACGAAGGAAATTGGATTGAGAAAGGCGATCGGAGCTTCTCAGCAGGATATCCTGATTCAGTTTATGATAGAGTCTGTGATTTTGTCAGCAGCAGGCGGGGCGATCGGCACTGGATTCGGTATCGGCGGCGTGCTTTTAGTCGCTGCTTTTACTCCCCTGCAAGCTAGTGTTTCCCCAGTGGCGATCGCACTTGCAGTCGGTGTTTCCGGCAGCATCGGCTTATTTTTCGGCATAGTACCTGCAAAACAAGCGGCTAAATTAGACCCGATTGTGGCATTGAGAAGTGCTTAATTAGTTTGTTGACGGTTGACTGTTGACTGTTGACTGTTGGCTGTTGACTATTCACGGTTGACTGTTGACTGTTGACTGTTCACGGTTGACTGTTGACTGTTCACGGTTGACTGTTGACTGTTCACGGTTGACTGTTATAAAAATAACTCATAACTAATAACTCATAACAAAGTATGAATTTTATTGAAAGCGTCAAAATGGCAGGCAAAACACTACTAGCAAACAAAACTCGCAGCAGTTTAACCATGATTGGCATGATTGTGGGCAATGCCTCAGTAATTGCAATGATTGGAATTGGACAAGGAGCTCAAAAATTTGTAGCAGGAGAAGTTCAATCCCTCGGTACAAATGTATTAATCGTGAGGCCAGGAGTACCGAACACTAGGCGAAGTGCCATCTCAAGTACGCCTCAAACTCTCGTACTTCCAGACGCTAAAGCGATCGCAACTCAAGTCCCCTCCGTTCAAGGCGTGTCAGCAGAACTTAACAGTTCAGAGATTGTTCGCTACAGAAACAAAAATGTTTCGGCTCTAATTTTCGGCACAATTCCAGAATTTCTCACTGTCCGAAACTTTGAAATGGCTAAAGGGCGATATTTGACGGATCTCGATGTCAGACAAAGCAATCAAGTTGTAGTTCTCGGTTCAGAATTGGCTGAGAAACTGTTTGGCAATGCTAACCCCCTCGGCGAACAAGTGCGGATCAAAAATGTCAGTATGGAAATAATAGGAGTATTGGCGCCCAAAGGGACATCTTTTGGTACGAATTACGATAACTCGGCCACTGTGCCGATCGCCACAATGGCCAATCGCATAGTCGGGCGCAAATCTCCCTACGGTTTGGCTGTCACGTCGATATTTATTTCGATTAAAGATGAATCGCAAATGGACGCGGCGCAATTTCAGGTAGAAAACCTGCTGAGATTGCGGCACAAAATTACTACCGAAGATGATTTTAATGTCAGAAATCAAAAAGATTTAATGGCACGAATGGGCGCAATTTCCGGCGCTTTGACTCTTATGTTAACTGCAGTTGCCAGCATTTCCCTATTAGTCGGCGGCATTGGGATTATGAACATTATGCTTGCCTCCGTCAGCGAACGCACTCAGGAAATTGGGCTCAGAAAGGCGATCGGCGCATCCCAACAAGATATCTTGTTTCAATTTATTGTCGAAGCTGTAATTTTGTCGGCTGCCGGAGGGATAGTCGGTACTTGCGTAGGTGTCGGCGGTATCTTGCTTGTAGGTAATTTCACGCCCTTGCAAGCTGGTATTTCGCCCGTGGCGATCGCCCTTGCTGTCAGTGTATCCGGTGCAGTAGGCCTCTTCTTCGGCGTTGTTCCCGCCCGCCAAGCCGCCAAACTAGACCCGATCGCAGCTTTGAGAAGTGCTTAATCAATATATACTTACTCAGTTACACCATCCGCGCCTTTTATGAAGGTAAAAATTATATTGCTATAAATACAAAAAAATGTTTTTTTGTAAAATTTTAACCAAGTGGCAGTATGGGAGGCAGTTTTAATGACTGTATTATTACGCACATTCAGAGCGCAAAACTTTATAAAAAGCCCATTAAATATTAAAGATTCAATAAAGCTGTGTTGTGGTGTTTACTTCCGCGCCAGAAAGTTTAATACTATTAAACTAGGGGTAAACACACTTAAGCATCTATAGAGTTTACGAAACCTTTGCGATTTAATCAAAATATCCAATAAATAAACATGGCATCCCGGATCTCTAGTTCTAAGTTTGACTATCTCGAAGGAACCACCGAACCAGACAGATTTAACGCCTTGGATGGCAACGACATCATTTATGCCAATAGCGGAGACGACTATCTCGAAGGCGATGCAGGCAAAGACAAAATCTGCGGCGACCCAGGCAACGATACGATTCTTGGCGGTGCGGACAATGACATCCTCTGGGGAGGCAAAGGCACCGACCTAATTGGTGGCGATTCCGGGAACGACATCATCTATGCGGGCGCAGGCAGCGATACGATGAGCGGCGGCACAGGCGATGATATATTTGCCATTGCTAAAGGCAGCGGCGGCCCAACTGTAGCCACAGCGGACTACATCGCCGACTTCGGCAACGGCAATGACCAAATTCGATTGCTAAACGGCCTCACCTTTGAAGATTTAAACATCCAGCAAGGCACGGGTGCCAACAGCAACAGCACCGTCATTCAAGACAAGCTCACGGGCGAGTATTTAGCAGTCTTGCAAGGAGTCAACAGCAACACAATCAACCGCGACCAATTCACAAATCAGCTATCGGCAAACCCTGTCATCGAGTGGAACGGAGTCATGCTGAATGCAGTGCGGACAGCCAGTACCGCGCCTCCCCTCGCCTCTCGCAACATGGCAATGGTTCACGCAGCCATTTACGATGCTGTTAACTCTATCAGCAAAAAATACACCCCTTACCTCGTGGAAATAGACCCACCCGCAGGTACATCAGCAGAAGCAGCCACCGCCGCAGCCGCCCACCGCGTCTTAGTCAACCTCTACCCAGCGCAAGCAGCCACATTCAACGAAGTATACGCATCGTCTTTAGCTAAAATTAGCGATGGCAAAGCCAAAGAAGACGGGATTGCCCTCGGGCAGCAAGTTGCCGACCAAATTATCAGTTCGCGGAGTACAGACGGCATCACGAATCTAGTGGAGTACACCCCCTCAACCAACCTTGGCAGTTGGGTGCCGACTCCCCCCGCCCTGGCCGCCCCGCTGGCGCCGCATTGGGGGGGCGTGACTCCCTTTGCGCTGACTAGCGGTTCTCAGTTCCGCCCGGACGGCCCGCCCGCCCTTGACAGCGCCAAGTACGCAGAGGAACTTAACTACGTCAAAGAAATCGGCAAAAGTGACAGCCTCACGCGCACCCCAGACCAAACAGCGATCGCCAAATTCTGGGCCAACGGCGCTGGGACGTTTACGCCTCCGGGCCACTGGAACCAAATCGCCGAAGAAACAGCGACTCTGACTGGTCAATCCTTAGAAGATAGCGCCCGCTTGTTCGCCCTGCTGAATATTGCTCTGGCCGATGCAGCTATTAGCTGCTGGGATGCCAAGTACCACTACAATTTATGGCGGCCGGTGACAGCTATCCGCCAAGCTGACACAGACAACAATCCCGAAACCACAGCCGACCCCCTGTGGACTTCGCTGATACCTACTCCGCCGTTCCCTGAGTACATGTCGGGCCACAGTACCTTTAGTGGTGCAGCCGATGTCGTTATGAGTTCTGTATTTGGTTCGGATTACGGCTTTGGAGATCCGGGAGACAAAACTGTCAACACTTTGCGAACCTATGAAAACTTCAGCGCAGCGGCCGATGAATCGGGCATCAGTCGCATTTACGGAGGCATTCATTTCATGAGTGCTAACGTAGATGGTTTAAGTGCGGGTAGAAATGTGGGTAATTTTATTCTCCAGGAGAAATTATTAATGGCTTAGGAAAGCTTTTTTGTGGAATGGGGGCAGGTTTACGAGATTCCTGAGATGTTGCACCATTTTCAATAATCTTTTTATGAACAGGCAAGATGCCTGTTCCACAAGAAATCAACTCTTTGTGGAACAGGCATCTTGCCTGTTGCTAATTATTCCAGCAGTTCTACAGTGCCGAGATACCCGTCTACTCGTACTTTTTGACCGTCTCGCAAGCGAGTTGTCGCTTCAGAAATATTCATAACTGCGGGAATTTTGTACTCGCGAGCGATTATTGCTCCGTGAGATAGTTGGCCGCCAACTTGGGCGATAATTGCTGTTGCTCCTAATAGCAGCGGTGCCCAACCTGCATCGGTGTATGGAACTACTGCGATCGCATTTTCTCCTAAATCTGTGCTCGCGGTACGGCAAATCTTGACAAAGCCTTCGACACGACCAATACTTGCTGGAATTCCCTGCATGATATTAGTTTCCGATGTTGCCAGTTCGATCGCCCTTGTCTGAGAATTTGGCAGCAAATTGCCGTAGACGACGGGGGGAATCGGGCGATCGCGATCGGCTACCAGGCGATCGCGCCTTTCCCTAATTGTATCCTTAAACGAAACACTCGCGCCGCTGCGAATCCACTGCTGAATTTCCCCAAATTCCAGATAAAAAATATCCCCGCTTTCCTGAAAAACCTGCATTGCCAATCCGCAAGCTTCAATCTCCAAAAAAGTCCAGCGCAGGTGAGCCAACAACCGCGCGTAAATTTCGCTAATTTCGTTTTTGACAAGCGCTCTTTCTTGACATTTATCTAATCGCCACTTCTCCGAAAAACTCAAGCCTATTTCACGCTTTTCAACTAAATTTGTTTCGGCTTTTTGAGCCATAGTTATTAGCAGCTTTTGATAAACTTCCGGTTGTTCTCGCCAAGTAGGAACAGCAATATCCGTTCCCACCTCGCTCAAATATCCGTAAATATCAAGCCACTTTTCAAAATCTGCTTGTAAAGCCGGAGTTTCCGCAAATGTCTGTGCTAAATGTGCGACTGAAACAGTTTTGTCAGACTCCGAAACACCAGCTTGCCGCAATTTCTGAGCCAACTGCTGTAAAGCTCGCACCGAAGCAATTTCAGGAGCACTGTCATTGGCCAGCCAGTCATCATCAACGCGAAAAATTGCCTTGCGAATAGCCAGCCCGATCGGCCCTAATATATTGTAGTAAGTAATCGGTTTCAGCCACTCCTGAATTTGCTCGGCTTTCTCCAACAATTCCGACAAATATTGATACTCGGGCATTGGGCATTGGGCATTGGGCATTAATATTTCTTCTTCGCTCTTCCTTCTTCCTTCTTCCTTCTTCCCTCTTCCTTCTTCCTTCTCCAGACTTTGCAGTGCGGGGAGGAAAATAGAAGTGCGATCGCGTTTAAATTCTGCATTCAGCGCCCTCTCCCGCTGCACCAAACGCCACAAACCGGGCAAAGAAGGCAAAATCTTCCCCAAAGGCGGCTTGCCCATTTTTTGCCCTCTCAGCAAAAATTCCAAACCCTGCTCCGGCAATCCCATCATCCGAAAAATTTCGCCCAACAAAGTCGCATTAAAATAGGCGTGAGAACCCAGCAAAGTTGCCGTTTCATTAAAGTTTAAGCCGATCGCGCGATCGCCCAAAACCACCTGAAAAATCTCTCCCCAAACCCCGCAAGTCAGCGGCCGATTAATCGACCAAGTTAGCGGACGAATTGCACCGGGAATCACTTCGGCTGCAATAGTGCGCGTCCAGAATGGCTGCAAATTAGTAATCGGGCGACTTTGCAAAATCCAAACTTTTTCACCGTCCCAACTCCACTCAATATCCTGCGGTATTCCGTGAAAAAAAGCTTCGATTGCTTGCGCTTGTTTCACCAAGTTGGCTATAATCGATTTATCAATAATAGAATTATTTTCAAATTTACTTAAACTTTCTTCTAATGATTCAGGTGTACTAAAATCTATTTCTAAATGAACCGGAGTAACTTGTCCGCCGACAACAGATTCAGCACCTCCCGGCAAAGCTTCAATAATAATCTGGGAACCGCCATCTAAAGGATTGCGGCTGAACATGACTCCCGCAATTTGGCTGTCAATGTAAGGCTGAATCAATACAGCCATTTGCGTGTCTGGCAATTGTCGCTGTCGGCGGTAAGCAACGGCTTCGGAAGTCCAATAAGACTGGCGACAGCGATTAATTGCATCGATCAATTCTGCTTCCGTGAAAACAGGGCCAATAGTTTGATATTGTCCGGCTGCAGAACTCGTATCGCCATCTTCTCCCGCAGCAGAAGAACGCACAATCATTCGATTTGGGATTTGGGATTTTAGATTTTGGATTACAGAATTAGGAATTGACAATTCCTCACCATTTTCTAGATGTCCGATGCCCCATGCCCCATGCCCCATGCCCGATTCATTCAATAATATCCAACCATTGGGTACATTGAAATTGGCTCGTTTCAGTTGAGACAATTTAGCAGCTTTATCGCCGCAGATTGCAGCATCTAACGAGTCATCAAGAGAAAACAATTGTTCTGATTTAGATAAAGCCATATCATCACCCTGACTAAAATTAATTGCTGCTAACAACAAAGCTAACCCTGTTGCTGCTAAAAATTCAGGCATTGATTGTCGCCACACCCAAACCCAAATTGGCGTACACAGACACCCGCAACGGGAAGCAAAGAGTCTCGCCCGATCGCCCTCACCCCACCACCGCTGTGCCAAACCCCACGCCAGCAGCCCCCAAATGCCGGATGATACAGCCACCGGCGGCGAAAATACCAAAAGACCCCAAACAGCGTTGGTCACGCCTCCACCTCGGGCGATCGCATATCTGCCCGCAACTAGAGGAATTAACAGGGCGATCGCGATCGCGGGTGCATCCGGGAAGCAAAATCGCCCCGCCAAAACCGGCACAATACCCCGGGCAATTTCCGCCAACACCGCAGCAATTCCCGCTAATTTCCCCCCGTGAATGAAAGCTGCCGACACCCCAACATTCCCCGTACCCAGTCCCCTCAAATCTCGGCGGCTAAAGACTCGCACCGCCCATCCCGTTAGCGGTAAAGCACCCAGGCTGAAACTAGCAGTCAACAGCAATGCTATTGTCGGCAACGGCATAAAATCAGCTCTCCTATTTTCAAGCTCTAAACATTATGAGGGCAATTCTGTCAATTTTTCTGTCTTCCGATATATCAACCAAACGTCCTTAGCACTTAAGATAATGTAAAAGTAGAGTAGATAAGGATTTAGCCTAATGATAGGTATCAGCTTGACCACTCCCATAGCAGTTGTTGTTGCACCCATCCGGCGAGTAATGATTGAGCTGCTGATGCAGCAGCCAGTGCCGGAATCAAGTGTCAGCTTGAGCACTCCAATATTAGTTCTTGTTGCTGGCTTTATTGCGGCAGCTACGATCGGCTCTGTCGCCTGGTATAACTCCAAGCGTCCCCCCGGTTGGGAAGCCAAAGAACGCCCTGATTTTGTACCCAAAGTTGATAAAGATGATTTGATTGCTGAGGTTTCTGATTCAAAGAAAAAATAGAACAAAGCTGTTTGAGATCAAAAAAAGCTTTGAGAGGAGTAGAAATTACCCTTGCATATCTATCCGGTAGGGTGCGCCTCGGCGCGCCTTACGCTGCTATATATAAAAGCTTTGAGTGAACAGTTTTAATAGACCGAAAGCACTAATGTCAATACAGCGATCGCTCATCCCGCGATCGATCCCTTTATTGACCTTGATGGAAGAGATCATTAGATAGATTTAATCATAGAAATTTCGACCTTGACTATAGCTTTAGAGTTATCAGGAGATTCAGGCTCTTTTGGGAAGTGGCCTTTGAGACATCTCACCACCTATTCGTAAATTTGGGTGCTAAGGCGATCGCCCCGACGATTATTTTCCCGTTTAATGTCTTGACACTCCCCGGCGTTTACGCACGGGGATTCTTTAATCTACGAGCCAATTTGCTGAGGCAGGACTTCTCCAACCACAGTAGAGATTGATTCTCCTAAAGCGTTGCTTGGTTCAAGACCAAAGGTTCCGGTATGCCCTACCGTACCCAATCCTCGACTGAGGATATTTCTAGCTGCATTAAAATCTCTATCCAAAACGCAGCCACACTTACAGGCGTGAGTCCTTGTGGATAGTGTTTTTTTGACTGTTACCCCGCAGCTAGAGCATTCTTGGCTGGTGTATTGGGAATTCACCGCAACCGTAATCTTGTCAAATACTTTACCAAAGTATTCAAGCCAAACACGGAATTGATACCAAGATGCGTCGTTAATGGACTTAGCCAGACAGTGATTCTTCACCATGTTTTTGATTCTCAAATCTTCGTAAACGACTACATCGTTGGATGAGATTACGCACCTTGCAAGTTTTATTGCATGGTCTTTACGCTGTCTACTTATTTTGAGATGGCGCTTGCCTAGAATCTGCCTAGCTTTGAGCCTGTTTTTTAAACCTCTTACTTTTCTTGATACGCGACGCCCTGAACGTTTGAGGACTTTTTCACCTTTTTTTAGAAACCTCGGGTTTTCAACCGTAGTTCCGTTCGAGTCGGTGTAATATTCCTTTAATCCCACGTCTAATCCGATCGCCGTACCAGAAGGTTCTGTATTTTCCTTTCTATCGACATCCACGCAGAATTGGACGTACACGCCATCAGCACGTTTTACCAATCTCACCCGTTTTATTTGGTTGATGTGGTAGAAGTGCAAGTCGCGTGTACCTTTTAGTTTTAACCGTCCAATCCCTTTTTTGTCTGTAAAGTTGATTGATTTCCGATCGTCGGCCAGTTTCCATCCTGTTGATTTATACTCAACCGATCGGCAATCTTTTTGAAACTGCGGATACCCTTTTTTGCCAGGAACACCCTTTTTGCAGTTATCGTAAAATCTGGAGATAGCAGACCACGCTCGTTCGGCGCTAGCTTGTCGAGCCATTGAGTTGAGTTCGTCGGCAAACGAAAAATCGCGAGCCAGTACAGCGCAATATTTGTTCAAATCGTATTTATCCACTTTTTTGTTATCCATCCAATAGCGCAAACAGCTATTGCGGACAAACTTTGCGGTACGAATTGCTTCATCTACTGCTTTGAACTGGTTTGATTTTCCGTAGGCTTTAAACTCAAAGACTAGCATGGTTTTACCTCCTACCTTATACTATACGATTTAGCATAGGATGTTTAGTGAGTCATTAAAACTTTAGAATTAAAGCCGTCCTAGAAGGACGGGGTTTTAGACCCAATTCTCTGATAAGTTTGTTTTTTCGACGTATGGGCGATCGCTCTAAACCAATGCGGCTGCTTGAGGCTGTGACTCTGTTTCTACGCCTAATTCCGTCCGCTTCAAAACCAACAAAGTGATGTCATCAAATACTTTTTGATTGCCGATATGTCGCCGCACATCGTCAATCACCGCTTGCTTGATTTCTTGTGCCGATAAATGCCAGTTTTTGCTAATAACTTCGCACATCGGCTCAACGCCATATTGTTTTTTCTTAATGTCATAAGCTTCGGGAATACCATCGGTATATAGGACTATACCCTCTCCTAGCTGTAGCTCAATTGAAATCTGACTGATGAACTCAGCAATGTCATCCTCAAGAGCGATGGGGAAGCCTAAATCCATCGTGTCGATACGTTCAACCTGTCCACCGTTTCGCACAATGATTGTTTCTTCATGCTGACCGCTAATGCTCACCCGTCCTTGGGAGTAATTTAAAATCGCTAGGGTGAGGCTTTTCTCAGATTTCATGCGCTGCACGTTTTTGTAAAGGGTGCGGTTGAGCGCATCTAAGAACCGAACCGGATCAGTTTCGCGGATTTCCTTGAGGGTGCGAACGGCGGTTTGCGCCATCAGCATCAAGATACCGCTTTCAAGTCCATGTCCAGTGACATCACCGATGCCAAGAGTGACAACGCCATCGGTGTTTAAAACATCATAGTAGTCGCCGCCGACTTCATCGGCAGCCTCCATGTATGCGGCAATATCGAGTCCTTCAATTTTCAGTTCCTCAGCATTTGGCAGAATCATTTGCTGCATTTGACGCACGATATCCAATTCCGTACCCATGCGGAGATTGTCTTCCTTGAGTCTCTCGTTGAGGGCAATGATTTCGTCGTTGGCACTTGCTAGTTCTGCCGTGCGTTCTTTGACTTTATCCTCGAGTGTTTCAAACAATTCCTTCAGTTGCCCTGCCATGCTGTTGAAGGAGTTTCCCAACTTATCAAGTTCAACGAGGCGACTGTGTTTAACGTGTTGATCCAAATTGCCATCTGCCATGTCTTCTGAGGCTTGGGTAATCCGCTCAATGGGGCGGGTAATCCAACGAGCGGTGAGAATACCGATCAGGAGGGCCATCATCAACGCTACCAGACACAACCCTATTGTGCTACGAGTATTAGCATTGATTTGACCCATGAAGTCGGATTCTGGAACTACAGTCACGATTAGCCAGTTCAACCCAAACTGGTCTTGCCAAGGATGAACAAGGACAAAGTGAAGTTGTCCTTGAATTTGAAAGCTCAACGTTTGCCTTTCTCTAATTCGCTGAAAATTACTAAACCGATTTTTTATAGTTTGAGCAGTCCTTTGAATTAACGGATCATTAATGTCTAAGGCACTAAACCGTTGGGTCTTACCATTTACTTTGGCAAAAGAGGGTTGAGAACTAGAATTGGCGATTAACTGGCCATCTCGTTCCATGACAAAGACTCGCCCTGATGAGCTAACGTTTAACCCGCGCAAAAAGTTCGTAATATTTGATAGTTGTAAATCAACCCCAATCACCCCACGTAATTTGCCGTTTTTTGCATAAAAGGGACGCACTGCCTCTACAGCAAGGAAGTTGATTGGGTCAAGAGAGTACACCGAAGTCCAGGTTGGTTTACCTGCTTTAGCCGCCTGAATAAACCATGCGGGTGCCACCTGGTCGGGTGCCACCTTCTTGGCATTAATCCGTCGTAGCACTTTACCCCGATCGCCCTGCTTGTTCACGGCATAGGTAGCTAAATCTCCGTTTGTTCTTGCAGAGACTTCCTCAATGATGACTCCTTCCCCTAGAATGTATTTGCCAGCCCCAATAAAGCGTCCATCTACTAACCCATATGAGATATATCCAACATTATTAAAGGCTTGCACCTGCTTCCAAAAATAACGTCCCACCCGGTCAAAGCTTTCTATATTGAGTAATCCTGTCTCGATTGCATCAATATTGATCTGATTAATTTGATGAGGTATGGAAAGATAGTCCTTTAGTTGCTGATCGGTTCGGTTGCTCACCTCAGTCATCAACTGGTTGGCAAGATCAGTTACGGCTTGTTGTCCGTTGCACAATGAAAGATAGCCGACTAATCCAACTGCTGCAACAATTTGCAGGATAAAGGGTACTATGAGGGCAGTGTGGAGGCGGAATTTAAGGGAGCTGTTATTCATAAAAGATTTGGCGGGGATAGCGGTTAACTAAGAATAATTCACCCTTTCAGTATCGCTTCCAGTTGTTGTGGCATTATTAGGAGTTTCTACTTATTGCTTCACAAGTCGCAGTGTAATATCATTACTGGCTGAGCGGGACATAAAACTGCGTTTTAAGCCCTAACAAACCCTAAACTCGCTTTCATATGAAGCTGTAGATGTCCCTGTTTTCTTGCACCCAGCAGATTTGTGAGATTCGCTCTCAGCATTATTTTACCCACAATTTGCCATGCACTATACAACTTTTTAGGCCGCATATGAAAAAGTTTTCCCTCGCAAGCGACACCAATCTGTCGGGAGAGATCCGGGCAAAACTTCTGATATAGAAAGATTCAATAACACCCTGATGCCAATGAGAGCTAGCTATTGTAATAAAAACTCGGTCATTTTATAAAAAGCTTTTCAATCATGTGGGAGCTATCAGGTATTTTATTCATCATTACAATGCTTCTTAACGCCTAAAAGTGTTTAGGGTCTTTCCTGGCTCTGTAAAATAATCCTAAAATTTAAGTTTGGTAACGAAACTTTCCTTGGCATCTTCAGCTAATTCACCCCGAACAAATGTCGAGTTTAGCACAGTTTGTCGCTGAATTCGCTCACGAAATCAACAAGCCAGTAAGTTTAATTTATGGTAAAATAGTTCATGTTAATCAATATGTTTTAGATTTATTCAACATGATTGAAATTTACCAGAAATACTCTTGGGAATTCGCCGCAGACATCCCATAAAATGTAAAATATATGGCTCTGCCTCATATCAAAAAAGCATAAAAAGCGTAAATATTGTTGAGCATAAATTAGCTCTACAAGCGTTTATCTAGTTTCAATAAATTATATTATTTATGTAGGGGCTAATTTCCGCTCGCCCCTACATCATCTTTGCTCCGACTGGCTTATTTTTGCAGCGGATTGAGTTTCGTAACAGAGCTTTCCTTAGCATCTTCAGCGCTATCTTTCAGGAAAGCCGAAGCATCCTTAACGGCGGCGCCTACTCTCTCTAAAATCTTGGCATCGGGATCGCTGCGGTCGAATACGGTTTGAGCTTTAGCCGGCTGTCCGTCTGGCCCGTCTAACAGAGTTTTATCTCCGCCGAGTTCGAGGTCGAACTTGTCAGTTTCCATCGGTGCAGAACCCGGATAAAGCAGCTTTGAGGAATTAGATTCCCCGGTAGTCGCGGCCAGGAGACGATCGCCCAATATCGACAAATCAGCCCGATTCTTTTCTGCTTTAACAGGCGATTGATTGACTTTAGGGTCGGTAGACATTTGATAATTCGTGTATCCATCTCCACCGCCCTTGTGGGGGTTATTCATTCCTCCCATTTGAACGGGAGGATTCTCAGGCCGAGCACCTCGAACATCGCCGGCATTGCAAGCCGTGCTGGTAAACACCAGCAAACCTGCCATCAATACAGTCAAAAATTGACCGATCCGCAGTCTTTTAAAAAAAGCAGTTACTGTGCTCACAAAGTTTTTCCAATTTTTTACTACTACTTGTCAAGAGTAAAAATAAACTCCCCATGCCTGCCTCTAACGGCGGTAATATTTGGCCACGGATTGCTATCTATTTTTTTATAACTTTAGAGGGATTTAAAAAGTGCGATCGCGTTCGATTGATTATTTTTGGTATAACTTACGCGCGGGTATCTAGAAACCCGGTTTTTTTACCGGGTTTCTAGAGTAAGTTTGCTTTAGACACTCATACCCGACAATAAAAGGGCGGAGGTAGTTTCAAAGCATAGTCTTCGGGTGCCTCAGTTCCAATAATTGCTCGATGTCAAAAGCTTTTCGGTTTTTGACCCCGCCCACAAACTGATACTTGCCAACAACTGATTTCGTCGAGATATAAAAATTTTAGACTCTTGTTGGAGATCCCCGACTCATCTGTGGAGTAAATCTCCCATCTAAAATCTCAAATCCACTGACGCACCCTACTAGCTACTAGCCTCATAACGCTACTGCTAATTTGGGAATTCTTCGACTTTCGCTTCAGCTTGCAAAGTCAGCAAACCAGCTTCCACATTTAGCTGCTGAATTCGCAGTGACATTCCCTCTAGTTCAAAATTTCGCAAGTTTAATACTTCACCAGCTTTGTCCGCCACAGCTGCAGTAAACTCAGGCGAAAATTCCTTGTTTTCGGGAGACTCGACATCCTGAAGAGAAACTGCCCAACCGCCCGCCTCGATCTGAGGTTTTGCTGTAAAATAAATCTTTTCAGTTGAGGCAGTTTCTCGCACCAATACCTCAGCATTTACAGTGATTTTTCCGGTTTGCAGCAACTCGCACTCCA
Organism: Microcoleus sp. FACHB-DQ6; assembly: GCA_014695175.1. Classification (GTDB taxonomy): domain Bacteria; phylum Cyanobacteriota; class Cyanobacteriia; order Cyanobacteriales; family Microcoleaceae; genus Microcoleus. The sequence continues at coordinate 30,089 of JACJNV010000056.1, forward strand.
TAGTTTGAACGTCTAGTGTCAGCAGTTTGCCGTCAACAGTAACTTTTAAGTTTTTCAGTTTGCGACTGATGTATTCGGAATTAAAAGCGCGGTTGAGATCGCTTTCAGTTAAAACTACGCGGGCCGCACCCAAGGCAGGGCCGTTCAGTTCAATTTTGCCAAACATAGCGGTCAGGGGATTGACAGCAATATCCTTGATGTGGATTTGCAAATCTTCCACGCGCAAATCTTGTTGCATTACCAACCCTTTGCCCTCAACCGCAACGGCCTCTACCGATCCCTGGGCTAGCTGGATCGGATCGGTGTTGACTGTGACAGACAAAGTTTCCGAGTCGTCTAATTTGCTAGCAATAGCAATCTCCGCCACTTTGTCGATCGCCTGTTCCCCTAAACTTCTATTTTGTTGAAGCACGCTCAGAATTCCTAATAATATTGTTTTCCAAATAGTAGTTAATACCTAAGTCATTTACCGTCTTCCTCTCGGCAGGTTTCTCGTCTGAAAAAAACTCAGCCAAAGACAGAGGGTTTCCAGAAAATTGCTAAAATTAATCAGGTACTCTTCGGCGCACTCTACATTGACTCGGTTGCGAAGGGGTGAAAAATCAAAAACTAGGATTTTTGCCCAAAGTCTTTTCTAGAAGTTCAATCGCCCGCTACAATAAGTAAGAGCCGGCACCGCTTTTTGCAATGAATTCAGAATCAACTCTCGCTAGACTACAAGCTACACTTCCCGATGGAAAACTGCCTTCTAGCTACGGGGTATACTTCAAAAACACCCTAGTAGCCCTATGTCACGCCCTAGAAGACCACATTTTGCAAACCAGTGGCGGGGACAAGAGCGAACTCAAACCCTTAGTTTTGGTGACGTTTCAGCAGGGTAAATGGTATTTACAGGAAGCCGATCGCTACCTAGATATTGCTAATGCCTCTCGGCGCGTTGTCATCGCAGCAGTAGCCGACAGCGGTTTCGCTACCCACAAAACCGGGCAATTAGAAAATGTATCTTTAATAAATCTTGATGAGAACGACCCCATAATCGAAGAATGGAATTTAATCATCCTCGCCCCGACATACAAAGCAATGGTGCTTTGCCGCGAACTTTCAGCCCAGGAATACTTGCCCGAGGGCAAGCCTGAAGTAGATACAGAACGAAAATTCTACGGTTTGTGGTCGTTTGACCAGTCTTTGGTGTCGGCTGCTGCAGAAATTTTTATAGAACAGACGCGACATTACAACTCTCCCCTGGCCGAGAGTTTGCTGGAAATGTACCACGAAATCCTGGCTACCATTGGCCCGCCCTTGGCCGACATTAGTGGCGTGGTATCGCGGATAGTCACTTACCTGCAAAGTTCTCAGCAGCAAATGGTGGCAATTAACCGCCAAACCCGCGAGTTGTGGGAATTGGAAGGTCAAGCTTTGCGGGTCAGCCGCAATTTGAACGCTAACAAACTTCAAGCTTTTCTGCGGATGGCCCAGCGCGTGGACGAACGCGATACCTCAAATCCTACAGCGTCTTTGCAGGTGGCGGCTTTGTCGGAAACTTTGGGTCAACTGCTGGATTTGCCGGCTTTGCAGTTGCGGAGGCTGCGGCTGGCTGGATTGCTATTTCGAGTCGGCTTAGTTTCTGCCCCGAATGAGGTGTTCGATCGCACTCCCGATCAATTCGACCCAGCAACTTTCTCATTTTGGCGCGATCGCAGTTTCATTGGTTCCCAACTGCTGCAAGCAATGCCTGAGCTATCACCTGTGGCGGAAATTGTCAAGCACCAACTAGAATATTGGGACGGCAGCGGCAGGCCAGAGGGTTTGCGATCCGAAACCATACCCGTTGCTTCGCGGATTTTGGGGTTGGTCGCTGATTTTCAAGAATTGACTCAACCGCGTGGCGATCGTCCGGCTTTGAGTTTGAGCGAAGCTTTGGAACAGTGCCGCGAACTGTCTGGCACTCGCTTCGATCCGGCTTTGGTGGAAACTCTCAGCAACGTCGTCAGGCTGGCAGAAATGGGTTTGATGCAGTTACCGAACCGCCCTAGCCAACTGCCTAACGTGTGGTTGGAGGATTTGGGCGATCGAACGACCGCGGCAGCTCCGGCCTTATAAAATAACTGGATTGGTTATGGGCGATCGGTAATTGGTAATTGGGAACTTGTACAGAGCTTGTGCTGAGCGCTGCCGAAGTGCCTAGCCGAAGTATTGGGCATTTAACACTCAGCACAAAATCTTTTCCAACACTACAAAAAATCAGCCTGTGCTTGCTAAGCGCACCCTAACACTGGGAGTTTTAGCAGCAGCCTGTCTGTGGGCTAATGGCTAATGACGACTAATGACTAATGACTAATGACTAAAAACTAATGACTAATGACCTCGAAGCCATACGCAAAGGCAAAATTTTGATGTTGGCCGGCACTGATTTAGCCGGCAAAGACTTAGCGGGAGCCGATCTCGCCGGTGCTAACTTGTCTCAAGCCAACTTGAGTGGAGTTAATCTCGCCGGCGCTAACTTGCAGCGGGCCGTATTGCGAGCCAACCTCCGCGGCGCTGACTTGAGCGGTGCTGACTTGCGAGGCGCAGATTTTCGCAATGCCGATTTGCGGGGAGCTTCCTTCGCTAACGCTTTAGTCCGCGACGCAAGTTTTGGGGGTGCTTTTTTGGCGGGGGCATCCATCGGCAATTTGGATTTGAGCGGCGTCGATTTGCGGGGCGCCGATTTGCGGGGGGCTGCTTTGGCTCGGGCAATTTTGCACTCCGCCGATTTGAGCAATGCCAATTTGTCCGGCGCTGATTTGTCAGGAGCTGACTTGGAAGAAGCGATCCTGAATGGAGCCGTACTGCGCGGCGCTAACCTGACGGGGGCTAATTTGCTTTGCGCCACGATCGAACAAACCGTTTGGGATGGAGCGTTGCTCGATCGCGCCTGTCTCCAAGGCACCCCCCTGAGCCGTTAAATTTCAACAATGTTGTTTTGAAGACAGACAAAAAACAAGATCTGCTTATGAGGTGAATAAGCACAAGCGATTTTTACATTTCTTAATATGAGGTTATAATGGCGACTGTAGACGAGCAAACGAATAAATGGTAGCAGCTTTGTTTAGCGGTACATCCTTTCAAGGTCAAAGTGGCGATCGCCTTGTTAGTAAAGTAGCAGGAGCTGCGATCGCGGCCTTATTCAAGCGTTCTGAAAAGGCCGAAGCCAACATCCGAGTCGAACCAGTAGCCAAACTCTTGCAGGGAAGCATCGACGGTTTCGACTTCATTGGCAAAGGTATGTTGATGTACAACGGCCTCCGCATAGAAGTGATGGAACTCTACCTGCAAGCAGTCTCCATTGACTTTGGGGCGATTTTTGCAGGTCAAGTCAAATTGCGCCAGCCTACCCAGGCAAATATGCGAGTAGTCTTAAGTCGATCGGATTTAACCACCTCATTCAATACACCTTTTGTAGTTGAAAAACTCCAGAAGCTGAAGTACCAAGAGCAATCTCTGCACTTTCAAAACACTGAAGTCAGCTTCGGAAGTGACAAATCAATTCGGCTTCAGTCCGAAATTACCGTAGGCGAGGCTAGCGAACCCGTCAAAATAGATATTACAGCTCAATTGCAAGTAGAAGACCGACGTAAAATCCAATTTGTCAGCGTTACTTACGGCGGTGACGGGCAAGCAGTAGACTTGGGTCAGGCTATAATTGCCCACGTAAATAACTTGCTAGACTTAGACAAATTTGCCTTAGAAGGCACTCAACTGCGAGTAGACCGCTGCCGAGTTCAGAACGACGAGCTGGTTTTCTACGGTTGGGCTGGTATCGAACAGTTCCCCAAAGGCAAGCGCTAAACCTCAGCCTGCTGAGGTGGCAAAATGAAATTTGTTTGAGGAATTTTATAGCTTAACAACAAAACCCGCCCAGGCGGGTTTTGCTATTTTCGCCACAGTTTTTAAGCTGTGGCGCTGCTAGGGTAAGGTCGCGCTATAGCCTTATAGCCTTTGTGACAAAAATTGGGGACACCGAAACCGGTGTTGCCAAGCTTCTTAAGTGTGATTTCATACCTCATCTAGCCAAGAAATGCTATTTCCGGCGTATTTACAGAACTAAGTTGTCGCGCATTTAATTAATCAACTACTGCGTACTTAAACTCTTGTGGGGTAGCCACTCCTAGCGCACTCTCAAGCTTAAATTTAAATGCAAAATAGTTGATTCACTGGGATTCTATTCTCGCCTCAAAATCAGCACTCAGGTTGATGCGATCGCACAACTTACCTTGATAAGGTTAGATTGTCTTCAACCCAGAAACCGGGTTTGAAGGACTAAATTCTCTGGTAAAGGGCGATCGCCACGAGTTGAACAACCCGGTTGATGAGAGTCGCCAGGGCGTAAGTCCTGTGAGAAAATAAATAACCCCAAAAGAGGAAAAATGCTCGGATTTTATTTATTTTGTATCTACCTCGCAGTTTTGTCAGTGTTTGCTGGATCAAGCACCCGCAGACCAGAGAAATGGTGGGTAGAAATTGTCACAGATTTGCCTCACTGTACCTACTATTTTGGCCCCTTCGACACCGACAAAGAAGCCTCCAGCAATATTCCCGGCTACGTCGAAGACCTCGACAGCGAGGGAGCCAAAAAAGTTAGCATCCGCATCAAACGGTGTCAGCCTTCGGAACTCACGATTTGCGACACTGAATTCTCAGAGGGTATCGCGGCTTAAGAATTTTGATAGTCCAGACTCCAGAAACCGGGTTTTTTGACTAAAATACTCCGTCTATCACGAGGGGTATCTGTTAAATAACCCGGTTTCTGAGCGTCAAGAGTGCCTAAGTTTTGTTTGAGTTTTCAATTACCTCAAGCCTCAACAATAATATTAAGCACGATATTGTCTTAGTCCTTACTCTGCGGACTTTGTATTTGTAGTGCTGGCTTAAAACTCGGCATCTTCTCCACCAAAATGCAGATTTTAGCCAGCATTAACGGCCACAAATAATCGGGGCTAAATCAGCACTGAGGACGAGCCGATCGCGAGCGTTGCCTTGATAAATTGAGAATACTAAAAACTACTTAAGTCTTCCCAGAGGTAAATATGTTTGAAATCTCTATGTTGGGTATGTTTTTCACGGCTTTTTGGATGCTAGCTCAACCTGCTAGCAGCACTCGACGCGACGAATGGTGGGTAGAAGTTGATACAGATTCGCCAAAGCGTACCTACTGCTTTGGGCCCTATGACAGCAGACAGGAAGCTTCTGACAGATCGACAGGCTACATCCGCGATCTGGAGAACAAAGGAGCTAAAAAAATTACCATCAACCTCAAACAAGGTAGTCAACCTACTCAGCTAAGAGCTAGCGAAGAGTCTTGAGAAGGTTGGAAACTGCAAATTACGGGCGAAGAAAAGTTGATTTATTAACAGGGTTTTTTTCTAATGAGATCGCGCTTGCATACAGTAGGGACACAACAATGCTGTGTCCCGAGGAAAGAGTGAAGAAAGAATCTTATTTGCGTCCGAGAAATGCACGCTTTTTCAAAGCATCATCTGATTGAGATTACTGCGAGGATTAAAAGTACGATTTGCTTGGATTTTCTCGTAGGACTCGCGTTCGACAGTGGTGAGTTCTTTCGGTGGCACGATCGCAATTTTTACCAACAAATCAGTCCGCTCGTTTTTCTTGGGTTTCGGCCATCCTTTGCCCCGCAACCGCAAAGACTGACCCGAACGAATCCCGGCTGGAACTTTCACAGTGATCGTACCTTCAGGCACTGGCACTTCAATTGAAGCTCCCAACACCGCTTCGTCTGGAGTTATCGGTACTTCGCAGACCAAATTTTCTCCCTCAAACTGGAAGAAAGCATGAGGCAAAACTTCTAATTTTAGGTACAAATCTCCCTGCTGCTTCGTGTACGGGTCAACTTGACCTTTGCCTTTTATCCTAATTTTGCTGCCGGTTTTCACTCCTGCTGGAATCGAAACTTCGCCCGTGGCGACTCGCTTAGAAGTTCCCCGAAATGCTTCCCCCAGAGTCAAGGAAATGGCGACCTCGGTGTCGAGAGAGGTTCCTGCGCTGCGGTTTTCGTACCCCGCGAAATCTTCAAATCCGCCAAAACCTGTGGGCCCGCCGCTGCTGGTGCGGTAGTTACTGTAATTCCACTTGGCGTTGCGGCCACTACCCGGACTACTACCTGCGCGGCCTAGCAAGGCATTGATAAATTCGTCAAAACTGCCGTACTCGCTGAAGTCAACCCCGCCAAAGTCTACATTCGTAGTGCCCCCGCCCGGCCATCCCCCTGGAGTTGTGGCAGCTTGCTTCCAGTATTGACCGTATTGGTCGTATTTTTTGCGTTTTTCAGGGTCTGAGAGCACTTCGTAAGCTTCGTTTACTTCTTTAAAACGAGCTTCGGCTTCTTTGTTACCGGGGTTCATGTCCGGGTGATATTTCCGGGCTAGTTTGCGGAAAGTTTTTTTAATTTCGTCAGAACTGGCAGTTTTGTTGAGTCCCAAAATAGCGTAATAGTCTTTAAAATCTGTTGCAGCCATTAAGCAATCCCCTCTTTATTAGTTGTTATTTGTTAGTTGTTAGTTGTTAGAAAGAATAAATCCCAAATTAGCCGCAGGATGGCGCATTAGTATAATGCCAGGAGCCGAAGTGCCTGCGGCATCTCATTCAAATTATAGGTTATCAAAGGTTTGGACTCGATCTAGTTCGGTTGTTGCTTGCGGGACGATCGCAATTTCCGCACTCCGCTGCTGTTTAAGATTTTATAGCATTCGGCTCTCTCGTGCTCAAGGGAGCCGGAGCAGCCGCCTCTAGAAATGCTTTTGGCATTCGACAGTAAAAACAATGCTTTCATCAATTAAGAACGTCCTTACCCTATAGGCCGTTGCTATACCTGTGAGCTTTGAGACGGTAAAAATCCTGCGGCGAAAACTTTTGGGGAGTTATGAGGCAAATGGCGTTCGGGAGGCGGCAGCCCTGTTAAGGTGAGGCGGAGAAAGCTGCTGCTGTTGCGGGCGCGAGTCCAGGAGGGTTGACTGGCGCGGACTAGCGATTTTTTTTTGCTCTTTTTTTCCGGGGCGCGGTGCGATGGCTACGCCCCGGCTTACGCCTACGAACTTCTCGATATGAGCTTTATCACCCAATCCAAATCTTAACAGGCTTTCATCTGCAAGTCCGGTCAAATCTGGTTTCTGAATTGTGACTATATAATACCCTAAATTGCGCCGTTATTACACAAAATTTCTAGATATTTTTTATTCACCCCAGATCCGTGCTAGAGAATTTTATTTTTACAACCTCTGAAGAGATTTAAGTCAAAGTAATATAACATAATTTTCCCCCTGTCTGTTAGCTACATCACACACTTTTATAAAACATTAAGATAGGATAGTAGAACAATAAGCTTTTAACGCTACCAGGGTGCTAACATTATGAATTATTTGCTAAGTTGGCCTTGCGGCTGCTGCGACGATTGGAAAGATAGTTCCGAGAGTTGTGTTGTACTCAGAAACGGGCAGCGCATTTGTCAGTCGTGCTACGAGCGAAAATACAAGAATCAGAAGCTATTCGCCAGACGCAGGCGAGCGGACATATCTGTATCACGGCAGACAGTAACAGAGACTGTCGCTTATTAATAATGCACTAGCCTTGGAATAAAGCCAAGTATTTCGACCACCTCGCATCAGCGGTGGGAATTAATAATCAACAAAAAAAAGAATTAATTTTGTCATCAGTCATCAGTCATCGGTCATTGGTGATCTGTCACTAATTTACTTATTTATCATCAGTCACTGGCTGAGAGGTAACAGATTTTAACTTAAAAAACTAATGACTGACGACTAATGACTAATGACTAATAACTAAATGATAGTTCCATCAGGAATCGTGGCATTTTTCAGGACTACGATAATGCCGCTGCGGATGTAAAAACCTTGGTTTTCGCGGTTGGCTTCTTCCACTCGGTCTTTATTAATTAATTGAACATTGCGGCCGATGCGGGCATTTTTATCCACAATCGCGCGGCGAATTGTAGTATCTGCACCGATACCGAGGGCGACGCCGCCGTTGTCCAAACTCGAATGCCGTTCGGCGTCCGGTTCGTAGAAGTCAGCACCCAGGACCAGAGTGTCTTGAATCGTACATCCAGCTTCAATGCGCGATCGAACTCCCAACACAGAATGGTCGATCCGGCACTCTTTGAGAATGCAGCCTTCAGCAATAATCGATTCAGTCACATGAGTATTTAAAAGCTTAGTCGGCGGCAAGAAACGCGGGCGAGTGTAAATCGGCGCCTTTTCATCGTAGAAACTGAAAGGCGGCTGAGGCTGTTTTGTCAGAGCCAAGTTAGCCTCGTAAAAAGCCTCAATGGTTCCGATATCTTCCCAGTAATCGTCAAACAAATAAGCTTGAACGTTGTGGTCTTTTGAAGAATTCGGAATTATCTCTTTACCAAAATCAGTTTGGTTGGGAGATTCTTTCAGGAGTTTAATCAGAACTTCTCTTTTGAAGACGTAAATCCCCATCGAAGCAATGTAAGGACTTTCCTGAGCCTGCTGCGCTGTCAGTCCCAGTTTAGTAGTATCCACCTGCATTTGTTTGAGCGCATCGCCTTTTGGCTTTTCGCTGAAAGAAACAATGCGACCGCTGTCATCGATTTTCATCAAACCAAAATCCGAGGCCCGCTTCTCGTCCATTGGCAAAACCGAGAGGGTGATATCGGCGTTGGTTTCGCGGTGTCTCTGCACAAACTTCTGGTAGTCCATGCGGTAGAGGTGGTCGCCAGAGAGAATCAAGTATTCATCAACGTCCCACTGTTCTAGCAGCGAGAGATATTGGCGAACTGCGTCGGCTGTCCCTTGAAACCAGTTGGGGTTTTCCTGAGTTTGCTGGGCGGCGAGTACCTCGACAAATCCCTCGGTGAAGCCGGAAAACTGGTAGGTGCGAGAGATGTGACGGTTGAGGGATGCCGAGTTGAATTGGGTGAGGACGTAGATTTTGACTATTTCCGAGTTGATGCAGTTGCTGACAGGAATATCGATGAGGCGATATTTGCCTGCGAGGGGAACAGCGGGTTTGGCTCGCAGTTTGGTTAGGGGGTAAAGGCGGGTGCCCACACCGCCACCGAGGATGATGGCTAAAACTTTTTTCAAGGAACTTTCTCCCTAGGGTCGATTAACTCTCCAAGTACAGTGTCGGACGGTGAGGGCTTCTTGACAAGGGGGGGGAGCAAGGAAGTTTTGAGTTTAGAGTTTAGAGTTGAGTCGCTTACCCACAAACCGGGTTGTTTAATCCAAATGCTTCTTCAAACCCTCAATAAGAGTTAAAAAACCCGGTTTAGAAGAGTTGGAGTGTTTCCGGGGCTGGAGTTATGGCTTTTGAGTTGTGAGTTAAAATACCCCTCAATCAATAATGAATATTTAAAAAAGTTGGGAGTGGTGAGTTAAAATACCCCTCTATCGATAAGGGCAGTTTAACAAAAGAATAAGGTTCTGGGTTTTGGCTGTTAATAACAAGTTTTGTGGGTAAATTCCCCGTTTTGGCAATTTATCGCTCCCGGCTCACGGCGCTGTTGTTCTTTTTCAAGGCAGGTCGCGATCGCACCGCCACGCCCGCGGACTCTCTGTATGGGCCCAAAGTGCGCTCTAGTTCTGCTTGAATTTGATCCGGTTTTTTTTGCGGGCGTTCCTGTTATCTGAGTTTGTCCGACTCCACAGCACTCAGGAAGCGCCGCCCATCGGGACGATAAATTTCTAGGTAGAGTCAGTTTTCCATCTTAGATTGACTGCAAATTTGTGTAATATTTTACAATTTGTCGATCGACAAAATTGGATAAAAGGTCTATTCTCTACCAAAAGCTAGATCCCCTACAAACCTCTGCTACTGTAGCCTAACCCCTAAAAGCTAGAAAAAATGTATGGAAATTCAAACGCCGGACTGGGTTAAACACGCGGTATTCTACCAAATATTCCCCGATCGCTTCGCCAAAAGCAAACAGCCCCGCAAACGCCTCCTGCAAAACTTCATGTGGGAAGAATGGCACGAAATCCCCACCTTGCAAGGCTACAAAGGCGGCGACTTGTGGGGCGTGATGGAACAACTAGATTACTTGCAAGACTTAGGCATTAACGCAATTTACTTCACCCCCATATTTCAGTCGGCCAGCAATCACCGCTACCACACCCACGACTACTATCAAGTCGATCCGATGTTGGGCGGCAATCCAGCTTTTAAAGAGCTTCTAGACGCCGCCCACGATCGCAATATCAAAGTTGTCCTCGACGGCGTATTCAACCACGCCAGCCGCGGCTTTTTCTTCTTTCACGACATCCTCGAAAACGGCCCCCATTCTCCTTGGTTGGATTGGTTTAAAATAGAAGGCTGGCCGCTATCTGCCTACGACGGCAATTTTCCTGCTAACTATGCCGGTTGGGACGGGAATCGAGCCCTTCCTGTATTCAATCACGACAATCCCGAAGTCCGAGAATACATCATGGAAATCGCCGAATACTGGATTAAATTCGGCATCGACGGCTGGCGGCTGGACGTTCCTTTTGAAATTAAAACCCCGGGATTTTGGCAGGAATTTCGAGAACGAGTTAAAGCAATTAATCCCGAAGCTTACATTGTCGGCGAAGTTTGGGAAGATGCGAGAGAATGGCTCGACGGTACTCAGTTTGACGGGGTGATGAATTATCTTTTTGCTGCCCCAACTATTGCTTTTGCAGCGGGCGACAGGGTAGATTTAGCTCAACTGGAAGGTCGTTCTTATTACCCCTATCCGGCACTTTTGGCTAAAGAGTACGGCGACAAAATTCAGCACGTTTTGGAATTATATCCTTGGGAAATACAGCTAACTCAACTCAACTTGTTAGCCAGTCACGATACAGCTAGGTTGCTGTCAATTGCTGGAGGCGATAAAGCTAGCGTCGAACTCGCTAATTTGCTGCTGTTAACTTTTCCTGGAGCTCCTAGCATTTACTACGGCGATGAAGTTGGTTTACCCGGTGCTCTCGATCCCGATTCTCGCCGCGGTTTTCCCTTAGAAGCTGACTGGGAAGTTGATGTTTTAGATTATCACAAGCAGTTGATAGCTTTGCGGCACAAATACGCTGCCCTCCGTACTGGATCGTACCAAATTCTTTTTGCTGAGGGACCGGTTTACGTTTTTGCCCGAATTTTGGGGGATGAGGAAATAGTTGTTGCTGTCAATGTCGCGACCGAAGAAGCTAATATTAGCTTTGAGCCAGCTAATTTGAAATCTCCTCACGATAAATTGCTGTATGGAAAAGGCGAGTTTGTTTGGAAAGGTGACGGGGAAACTCGGCAGTTAGAATTGATGCTGCCGGCACGCTCTGGCTTGATTTTAGGTTCGGATAATTAGTTTAAAATGTAGGGTAATCTGCTCCCTGTACGCCTACATTTATAGCAGTAAGGTGCGCGCCTACATTTATAGCAGTAAGGTGCGCGCCTACATTTATTGGTGATTTGCCCCGCATATTCTAAATTTATTAGAATTTATTATAGGCATCAGGTGCGCCTAGCGCACCCGAAATTTATCAGGGAAAACAAAACTTTTATTCTCCTGCAACCATTGCTGGTAGTAGCACCGAATCAATGATATGAATGACGCCATTGTCGGCAAGAATATCTGAAGTGAGAACTTTAGCATCATTCACTTTAATGCCGTCAGAAGTATCAATTCCCACCACAGAACCTTCCACTGTTTCAGCAGAACTTAACTCAAGCAAGTTCTCAGTTAGTACCTCGCCAAACAGAATGTGATAAGTCAGAATTTTCTTGAGCTTGGGTATGTCTTCCAGCCAAGAAGCAATAGTGTTCGTAGGAATTTTGGCAAATGCCTCGTCAGTTGGTGCTAAGACGGTGTAGGGACCCGGACTTTGCAATAAATCTAACAAACCAGCCGCTTCAATAACAGTCACGAGTGTTTTGAAAGAGTCGGCATTGGTGGCAGTCTCGACAATATCAGCCATGATGTTTTTCAGGAGTGCAAGTAGCAGAAAATGAATCAGAGGCGACAATCATTTTAGCAATTTACACATAGCAGAAAATGAATCGGAGGGATGATGATTATTTTACTCATTCTAAGTTATTTGGGTTGCCGGCCCTGATGGCTCGGCGCGATCGACCTTTTGGGCTTATACTTGGGTCGCTTCCTCTCCCTTGCGGAAAAACTGCTTTAAAATCTCTCCGGGCTCTCTGTCCCAGGTGTCGATATGTTCGTAAATTAAGCCGTCTTTATCCAGTTTATAAGTAGAGTAGCCGTTAAAAAAAATCCGAGCTTTCCAGGGAACCCGCAGTGTCCCGCGAACAGTCCAATTTGCCACAATAGTATCAGGGGCTGTCTGACCTACGTCGTGCAGGTCGAAGTAAATCTCGGTAAAGAATAGCTGCCCGTGAAATCGGAGAGTCCAAAAGATAATGCGATAGTTGATTTTTCCTTTAAATTTGTTAACAGGGTCTTGAAAATAAACATCTTTTGTGTAGATGTCGTAGGAGATGTCTTTCTCAAAAAGCGTCGGGAGATCCGCTTTCAGGGTGTCTACGGCTTGTTCTACCTGCATTTGATATTCGATCGCGCTCAAACTACCACCTTGTGACAGTATTAATTTATAACTTTAAATGAATAATCTCGATCGGCAGCGGGATGAGAAAAAAATTGATACTTCATCCAGCTCTAATCTTACCTCTAATTATATTGTCCGCGCCGGCCTTTCTGCTGGCCCGGACTTGCGACATCGAAACCTTGGCACAGATTTGACAGAACACCCCCACTCCTCTGACATTCTCGCACAAATCAACAGCGGTAAGCTGTTGATGGTAGATAGCCGTCGCCGGAACGGCCTAATTTTGATTAAACGTTTCCACGCGGAGTTTGCCGGGCCTGGGGCTGCCGTTGGGGGCGCTTTTGAGGTTGACTCTCAGCAGGCGATTCCCGTGGGCGATTTTTGTTTGGTTTGCCCTCAATCTCCCGAAGAAATACAGAAAGCTTTTGGAATTCGGCGGCAGTGGGTGCGGTTAATGGAACAGTTAACGGCAAAGCCGGCAGCTTTGGAACGCGCACAAATGGTTTTAACTCAGTTTGAACAATATTTGGATTCGGAAACGGTGGCACAAATTCCCGATGAAGCTTTGGCACTTTTAGTAGGCGTATTTCCCCAAACCATTCGGGCGGCCCGACAGATTGATAATTAAAAATTGCATGGTAATTTGCTTGAACTCATACCATTTTTAAGGGGTTTTGTCAATTCAAAATCGCTGCGATTCGATCGACTGTGCGCTGATTTTCCTCGGGACTGCCCACCGTAATTCGCAAACCTCCTCCAGTATGCCGAATTAAAGTACCTCCCTCTTTTAGCTGCTGCATGATTTGTTTGTGTTCCTGTTCGGCAGATTCGCCCTCGCCGGCTTTCACCCGCAGGTAAACGAAGTTAGCCGCACTCTGCCAAACTTGCAATTTTTGATGCTGAGTTAGCGCTGCAATTAATTTTGCTCTTTCTGATAGAGTTTCGGGAATGGTTGCCAGCAATAACTGCCGCTGCGCTAAGGCTAACTCGGCGGCTGTTTGCGAGAAACTGGGAAGGTTGTAGGGGAGACGGATTTTTTCTAAGGTGGCTGTGAGTTCGGGATGGGCGATCGCATATCCGACTCTCATTGAGGCTAGTCGAAATGCTTTGGAAAATGTGCGTAAAATTATCCAATTCGGGTGATGGTGCAATTGGTCTGCTAAAGTATTTTGGCTGAATTCAAAATAGGCTTCGTCAATTACTACTAATATCTCTTCGGGTAAATTTGACAACCATTCTATTTCATCTGCTGTCAAAGCATTGGCTGTGGGAGAATTGGGATGAACGACAAAGACGGCGCGCACGGGGGGATGTTGATTTTGGGCGATCGCCCTTTTAGCCGCCTCGATATCGATTTCAAAATTCTCCTCTTTTCGCTGAACACTCACAACGGGAATGCCGAGGGTTTGGGCAATTATTCCATACATCGAAAAGGTGGGATTCGCAACGAAAATAGAGCCGGTACCGCCTAAACAAGTAGCTATTAAAATGGATCGAATTAGTTCGTCGGAACCGTTGCCCACAGAAATATTGTGGGCTGTAAAGGCGGTTGTGGGCAGTGCAACCCCCCCTAGCGGGGGGATTGTGATTGATTCATTGACGTATTGGGTGATCGCCTCTTTGAGCGCTGCGTGGCCTCCGTCGGGATAACGATTTGTCTCAATTAACTGCTGGTAAGTCCAAGCTAGCTTTTTTTTTAATTCCTCTGGCAAGTCGTAGGGGCATTCGTTGGTATCGAGGCGATCGATCGCACTTTCCGAGTGCGCTGGTTCTCCTGATGTGCCGCCCGGATGGGGAGTGTATGCGGTAAGTTCGGCTAAATCTTTTCGGATAAAGGGAAGCATGGTATAATTTACGACTTTTTATTTTAGATAATCTGCTTAGAAGCATCTGAACTTAGCATAGAGCTTGTTCTATCTCGAAAGCAAGAGGAGAGAGGGGATTTAGTTTCTGTCGATCGATTGATGCGTCGGCTGTGGCAAATTGATTATCTTGATAAAGTAACTGCTGACATTTGGAAACCGAGTATGAAAGTCAAGCCTTCCGATATATCTAAAAATGCCGCCGCTACCCTCATAGCTTTGAGTTTGGCTGTTCTCCCTTCAGCTATGCCTGCCTCAGCTCAAACTAACTCTGCTCCCGCACAGAACAATACTGAGTCTACACAGAACAACAATAATAATTCTAATGGAGTTGTTCTAGACAGAACTCCCCTTCAAGAAAGCAAGGAAGACAACAATCATTGGGGTGCTTTGGGTTTGTTGGGCATCCTCGGTTTGGCGAATCTGTTTCGCAAGGATGAACCCAAACGCTACCGCGATCCGATGGGCGAATAATTGTTTAAACGGTGGTGGCCCAAGCCAAAAACCAAATCAACAGACGTGGATTCAGAAACCGGGTTTTTAACTGAAAGAGTGGATTATTGCCTTTAATCCAACCAAAAATCCGGTTTCTTTGATATTGATGGCCATTTTTGCCACAAAGTTTATTCAATCGCGCCACAAAGCAATCCCGCCCAATAAACCGCTCACATTTGGTACTATTTTAACCTGGGGCGGTAACTCAAAAACTATCTTTTTAGTATTGCCGCCGCCGATGTAAATGCGATCGCAGTTAAAGAGATGTTGCAGAAAGGCGAGTGCTTTTTCCAGACGGCGATTCCATCTTTTGGAACCGACTGTATCTAATGCCGATCGCCCTAATTGCTGTTCGTAAGTTTCCCCTTTGCGAAACGGGTGATGTCCTAATTCTAGATTTGGCACCAAGATACCATCGACAAATAAGGCAGAACCGAAACCGGTGCCAAGGGTAATTACTAATTCTACCCCCGTCCCAGCAATTGCTCCCAATCCTTGAATATCGGCATCGTTAGCCACTCGCACAGGTTTTCCCAAGCGATCTTTGAGAGTAGTTTCTAGGTCAAAATCTATCCAAGACGGATCTAAATTCACTGCGGTTTTGATGACGCCTAGACGCACGACACCTGGAAAACCGACGGATACTCGGTCAAATTCCCCTTGTCCGCTTGCTAAAGAGGCGATCGCCTCTAGTACGGGTTCAGGTTTCGGTGGTTGAGGCGTTTCTAAACGGCTGCGTTCCGTTTGGGGTTGGCCTTCATGATCCAAAACCATAACTTTGATGCCACTTCCGCCAATGTCAACGGCTAAGGTGCGAGTCGATCGATCTTGTTCAGTCATTTGATTGTTAAGACTTGCAAGTTGGTCAAATTTTAATTTTTGAATTGGCAAAACTTTTGAGTCGCTTCCCACATTTCCGCTAGGACATTTCCCAAAGAATGATCGTCTTCTAATTCGATTAATTGCACCCAGGGACGGTTAGCGGCAAAATCTCTGCTAGCTTGAATCGGTATTATTGTATCATGCTGGCCGTGAAGAATTAACGTAGGGACTGACCGAATTAATTTTTGTTCAGGGTATTGAGCCATATCTGCCAAAAACTGATAATTCAGTGGCAGATAACGCTGTTCGCCGTAGTGATAAACGGGCAGATATTTCTCCGACTGCCACTTTTCTAACTGTTGCTGTCCCAACAGCGGCAGCCAGTGGGAGATAAATTGAAAAGCCGGTGCTAACAAAACTATTTGTTTTACTGACAATTGTCGCTGGGCCAACCAAGCCGCTGTCAGCCCCCCAAAACTAGACCCAATTATTGTAACTCCCCCTAATTGTTTCTTGTCGGCCGATTGGGAGGATATCGAATTAGGGGTTGGCAAAAATTCTGTTTCTATTTGCTGCAACTGGCGGGTGAGGGTGAGACCGGAAAAATCGTTTTGATTGAGATCGGGAGTTTTTAGGTCAATTTCTAGGGACGCAAAGCGATCGCGGAAATATTTTGCCTTAAGGGAATCGGGACTTGATGCAAATCCGTGTAAATAAATGTAACTCGAATGGTTTTTTAAATTCATTCAGTAATTGATATTTAACAACAAATATTAAGTATAACACCCACAGCCCCGACTTCTTTAAGAAGTCGGGGCTCTAATAAGCCGTGAACAAAATGGCACTATTACTGCGGTTTTTGACGGTTTTGCATCCTGTTTTTAGCATTTTGTCGGCGCTGCTGCATCAGTTGAGCGAATTGGCTGCGCTGTTCAGGCGTGAGCACTTCTCGCAATGCGAGTGTATTTTCAAATTGCACCTCTTCAAACTGCTGTCTCAATCCCATTATTTGACGGTGTTTTTCACGGATTTCGCTGGCATTTACCGTGCCGGACATCATGGTGTCCAATTCTTGTCGGGCTTGGCGAACTGCTTGCATCCGCTGGGAAAGTTGGTCTTTGTAGCGATCGCGAACTGCCTGCATTTGCTGCTTTTGTTCCGCGCTTAAATTAAGTTTCTCGAACATCCCACCTTCTCTGCCAGCGGGTCGATTGGGACGCTGGTTTTGTGCAATTGTTTCCGGTTCTAGGGGATTGGGAACTGCTATTGCTGCGGCTGTGCTGCCGAGAGTCAGCATTAAAACGGCTAGGGCAGAAATGCGACGAATTGACATGAAAATTACCTCTTTGAGATTAGTTATTTGTTGGCGGTTCGCTGTCAGCACTCTGGCTGAAAGTCAACCAGTCTGTTTGTGAGCGATCGGTCATATTTTCTTGGGGAGAATCATGGAGTACACCCTCCCAGTTAGTGACTAAAAATGCTTCTAACTTAGCTGTTTCCTCGTCGGGCAATTGTGCAGTCTCAAACTGACGGTAGCCCGACCAAAAAACTAGCAGACCAGCAGCAATCGCAGACGACACAGCCCACTTAGAAACAGATGATATTTTTAACCTGTCATTAGACTTAGGTGACGTAGTTACTCGCGTTTTTTCCCGGTGGGTTTCATTAACAAGGCTCGCCTGATTACTTTCTATTGCTGCTAAAATTTTTAGCTCTAAATCTGGTGCAGATTCAGGAAGGCTTGGGCGATGTTGCTTCAAGAAATTTACTAACTCTTGGTCGCTGCTTGGGTTATTCATAGCTCGCTGACACCTTCTTTTTGCAAAAATTGCCGCACAGCATTTCGGGCATAAAACACGCGAGATTTGACGGTTCCCGCAGGCAGTCCCAAAATTTGGGCTACTTCTTTTTGCGGGATGTCTTCTAAGTCGTGCAGCACCAAAACGCTGCGGTGTTCAAAGCTCAATTGCTCCAGTCCCCGTTGCACTAAATCTTGATAGTGCAACTGCATCAAGTCCGATGTGTTATCTTTGATAATAACCCGATCCCTTACTTCTTGATTTTTGAGTTGGGAGTCAAAAGAATGCTGTTTAGCAAATGCTTGTCTTTGGTCGGAAGCCACATTCCAAGTGATTCGATAAAGCCAAGTAGAAAAGTTTTCCTGGTGCTTGAGTTTGGGCAATCCTTTCCAGACTCGCAGGAATACTTCTTGTGCTAAATCGTCAAGAAGCGAGGGGCCGCAGAGTTGGTAAAGGGTTGACCTGACTTTGTGTTGGTAGCGTTTGTAAAGGTAGCGAAAGCAAGTACGATCGCCCTTTAAACATTGAGCAACTAAGTCCGAGTCGGAACAGTCATCGGTTAAAACATTGGCTGACACAGCTAACACCTGTGAAGTCTCCCCCACCAGTTCGTTATCTGAAGTGTTTAGACAGGGCGATCGCAAAAAAGGTTCAAAGG
The DNA here is from genome assembly GCA_014695175.1 of Microcoleus sp. FACHB-DQ6. Classification (GTDB taxonomy): domain Bacteria; phylum Cyanobacteriota; class Cyanobacteriia; order Cyanobacteriales; family Microcoleaceae; genus Microcoleus. The sequence goes on from JACJNV010000056.1 coordinate 48,285, forward strand.
ATTTAAAATTTGTTTTCGACGAGGCGGCAGGTAGGGAAACGGCACTGCCGTGTCCTGATTTTTCCTGTAATTAACGGGTTCCGAGCTGACTCGCCCCAGAAGCGTTAGTTTCGCTAAGCGCCTAGTAACAAGTAAAACCAGTAAAAATTTGCTCAGCGGGTAGGGACATGACAATGCCCATTGGTGTCAACTTAACCTCAAATGTAGTGCGAGTCTTCTGTCTAGCGATTAAGACGCGATCCCCGGGCGCTCCCCGAATCGTTGCGGGGGGACAAGAATCTTCTCTTTCGTCCCCCTTTTTAAGGCTACCGCGTACACACAAGTGGATTATGAGCTAGTTTCCACTCTTGCTGTTCGACCAATGCCTCGGTCGGAGGGTAGATTAATTGTATACAGCACTTCCGGATGCTATGAGGTACAGTAGCAGCAATTAGTAAACCAGTTTTTGAGATGTTTCGGATTAATTAAGTCAAGAGCCACAGCAATTATGGTGTCAACCATTTT
>JACJNV010000057.1 GCA_014695175.1 Microcoleus sp. FACHB-DQ6
AGACGGCTACGTGTCCCAATCGTTTTAGTTTCATATCTACAAAGTTTATGGTTGTTCTTTCATTTATTGTATCTATTTTATGATTTTTTGCTCGATTAATTAGCTATTTTTTCTGTTGTTTTTGTTGCGGCTAACTGTACTTTTTCTACTTGTTTGCTAGCGTCCATTTCGCTGAACAGTTGAATGGCGCGCTCAAAATTTTCTTGACTTTTCTCGATGTTACCCAGTTTTTGTTCTGTTAGTGCTAGTTGATAGCAAGCTTCGGCTCGGTCTAATTTAGCGCTGGCTCGATCGAGTATTTCTATTGCCTCTGCATGGTGCTGCAGGGCTTGGTCAAATTCTCCCTGTTCTCGGTACAGTGCTGCTATACTGCTGAGAGCCTTGGCTTTGATGGTGTTGTACTGGTTTTGGCCGGCTTGGGCGATCGCTTGGCGGTACAAGCTCAAAGCTTTCTCTGTCTCTCCCAGGTTTTGATAGGTGGCGGCGAGAAAAACTAACTTGTATCCCGTACCCACCAACTGACTGTTTTCCCGATCGGCATAAAGTTTTTCGGCGAGATCTTCCGCCTCTTTTTTTGCTCCGACACAGGAGTTGAGGAAAGCTAACCCGACATCGATCGAATAGCTATTAATCCCGATTTTGTCCCGCGAACTTTTCAGCTTGACAAATATCTCCATAGCTGATTCTAATTCGCGCATTTCTATTTGACAAAAACCTATATTAATTGCAGCGTTAACTTTCCAGAATTCCAGATTAGCTTGTTTGCCGGTTTCTGGTTCGCTGCTTTTCGCTATAATTTGCAAAGATTTAGTAGCTTTTATTTCTGATATTTGATGGCATTCTATGGCTTGATTTATTTCACCTAAGATGCGGTAACAAATACCTAAAATACTGTATAAACCGCTCAAATAATAATCAGAAGTCACATTGTTGACGATGCGAGTAGTGGCTGAAATTAAGGGCTGCAAGAAACCTAATTTGTAGAGTGCTCTACCCAGCGTGTAGTCTTCGGCAAACTGGATATTGATTTTTTTGAGGATAACGCTAGCGGCCTGGTCGAAACAGCTAATTGCCACATAATGATAGTAAGCTTCAAAAGCTTTCAGGGCATCTTCTACAGTCTCAATATTGTCAACACTCTCTGTCCAGAACTCGGCTGCTTTGCGGTTTGCAGTCTCCCAGTCTCCGGGCGAGAGCCGATCGACCGCTTCTTCGCGAATTGCTGGATGCAGCCAGTATTCGCCCTTCTGAGACTCAACTAGCGATCGGTGCAACAGCGATTTAATGATTTGTCGCCGTCCGGCTTCGGGCACGTCCCACAGCAAACACAAAAGTCCGTCAGTAGGGACTGTCGGCACGTCTTGATACCGGTAACAGCCCAAGCGACAGAGGAGTTGATAGGCTTCGGCATCGAGTTCTTGCAGGCGGTTGAATTGACTGGTAACTAAATTTTTTAAGTCAGTTTCAAGGAGCGGATCTTCGCTGTTTTCGAGCCAATAAGCGGCCATATCTCCGTCAAAATCTTCTCGAATCGTGCCGCAAATAATGCCCATTGCTTTAGCATTGCCGCCGTAAACTTTGTGCATTTCCTTGAGGGCGACATCATCTATATTGATGTTGCGGCCGCTAAAAAACTGCCGCCAAACTTCAACTTCCAATCCCGGAAGCAAGTAGTGTTCGACGGTGACATCAGAATCGCAAAGCCGATCGCGACTGGTAATCAGCGTTACCGACTGCACCGCTGCGTCAGCCAAAACTCGCAACAGTTCCACGTAAAGTCGGTGCGGTTCAATAAACTTACCTTGTCCGTCGAGTGCGGCTTCCAAATTGTCAATCAATACGCCGACTTTGTGAGTCTGAAGCTGCCGCTTCAACCGCCCCAAGGTGACGCCAAAGTCTGGCCCTGGTTCTTCCTGAAAGTCTTGCTTGAGCCATTCTTCGATCGCGCTTTCCAAAGCTGTGATGTTCTCTGTCTCTTTTGCCATCAACAGTTCAATGGTTCGATCGAACCCTTGAGATTTGAGATACTGTCTGGCCAAAGTCGTTTTGCCGATACCGCCGGCACTTTGGATGACAATCACTTTTGCACCTTGGGCGACAAGAGTATTGAGATCTTCGATCGCCCCGAAGCGGCCCAAAAAGTTCGGGTTTTCGATTTCCAAATCCGCATCAAGTCCGAGAGATACTTGGGCCGGAACAGTTTGTCCCGACTGCGGTTCTAGTTTCGAGTAGCTGCGCCAATACCGCTCTACAACCGCTTGAAGGTTGTCTCTTTTGATTTTTTCGCCTTCTCCAAACAGCGCTGAAAGTCGCTTCCACAAATTAGAGGCAGCATCCTTAACAGTCCCTACTCCATACCCTTCACTATCTGCAACCTGTTGGTACGTCCTGCCTTGCACGCCTTGCCAAGCTTCGCGAAATATCGCGCTGTCAAGGTTGTCGAGAGTTTTCAGGTTTCGAGCCACAAGTAACGAGTTGGTAAAATCCAGTGCACGATCGGCTTCCATTTAGTCACCAGGTTTAGCGTTACCCATCTGAGACAACTTTAACAGACTTTTTCCGACTCGCTTACACGCTCAAACAGTGGACTTGTATAGACTTTTCCCGACTGACACGGCCGAGGTTGGCCGGAGATACTGTTGAGTGTGGAGGGGAAGTTGACAGACAAGCTTCTAACTTACACGCCAATTGAGTCGAGTTTATATTTAGGAGCAAGCACCTATGTCTATTAACGATGTTGAAACAGCGATCGTAGATGAACAAATTCGCCCTCAAGAATGCGGCCGCGTTCGTTTCCAAAACAGTTGGTGGCCGGCGAAGTGCGATCGAGACATGACTTTTGAACCCGGTGAGGTGGTTCGCGTCGTGGGAATTGAAAATATTACTTTGATCGTTGCAGCGTCGTTTGGGCTCAATTCTGAAAGTCAAGACAAATCTACAATCGGGAGTAAGCAATGATGAATTTTGACAATTCCGAAAAAGCGATCGTCCATGAAGAAATTCGACCTAAGGAGTCCGGTCGCGTTCGTTTCCAAAACAGTTGGTAGCCGGCGAAGTGCGATCCTCTTCGAGGGCTCCGCTAACGATGCCTGACTTTTGAACCTGGTGACGAAGTTCGCGTAGTCGGAATTGACAATATTACTTTGATAGTTGAAGCGCCGTTATAAATCAATGGGTTAGGGAGTCGAGCTATATGTTTATAGCATCCCAAGGTTCCAGCCAAACTACAATCAGGAGAAAGTAATCATGACTGTCAGCGATTTAGAAAGAGCGATCGTTGAAGAAGAAATTCAACCAAATCAGTCCGGCAGTGTGCGATTTCAAAGCAGTTGGTGGCCTGCCAAGTGCGTTCGAGAAATTACTTTGAAACCGGGTGAACTTGTTCGCGTCGTGAGACTTGACAACATTACTCTGATAGTTGAAGCGTAGTTGGGAAACAATCTGTAGGTGGGGAGTTATCGGAGGGGAGAAAAAATAAATTTGCGATCGCGTTTCTATTTCGATACATTTCTCTTCAAGCGCGCGATCGTACTCATCACCTCTGTTAATTTCAATATGACTTACGCAAGTACGCCCGATCGGGCGTACAACGGCAATGGCGATCGCACAGTAGCTAGACGCTGCGATCGCCAAAACTAAAAAATCTCGGAACGGACAATAATTAATGATAAAATAGCTTAAGCATTCAGTTCCAAAATTGTGGTAATCTGACACCAATCGACTTTCATTTTCAATCGAGTGCGTGCAGCTATGCGAATCGGTAAAAATTTACAAAAGTTTCTGCTTTTCACCATAGCGTGATTTTTCGCTGTATCGCTGTTGATTAAATTACTAAATTTCACAATTATGTCGGCATCAACCGCGCCGATACCGAAGTTAAAGTTGTTGCCCTTACCTACGACGACGACCCCTATGCTCCCTATATAAATCAACTTTTAGATACCTTAGACTGCTATCAAGTTAAAGCAACTTTTTGTGAAATTGACCGCAATATTGAGAGACATCCAGAAATCGTGAAATGATTGTTGCGAGGAAAGAGGAGTTGGCAAACCATTCATCCTCTCACAAAGATATGATGTTTAAACCCAAGGAAGTTTTGCTGTCTGAAATTGAATAAACGGACAAACTTTTGCAGGAAGTTGGGGTTAAGCAACAAAGTATCAGTTTTCGCCCGCCTTGGGGTAGGCGATTTGTAGTTTTGTCTTATTTGCTATCCCAAATGCACAAAAAACTGATTATGTGGGATGTGGATTCCCAAGATTATGAAAAAACACTCACGGCGGAAGATATCGCAAATCGGGTGATTGACAATGTGCGATCGGGTTCGATTGTGGTGATGCACGACGGCGGGGGCGATCGCCGCCGCGACAATATCCCCAGTCGCCACCACCAAATCGCAGTGGCGCGAATGCCTCCAAACAGCCTGCAATTGCTGCCAAGTCAAAGCAATCAGCCCCGCCCCAAGATCTTTGAGGAAAAACAGGGGGTTCATGTAAAAAACTCCCCCAGACGGCATTTGACTGGTGGAGCCAATAATTGGCACGGTCGATCGGCGGTAAGCAGCCCCGTCACCTACAATCGGGATTGCCGAAACATCAACATCCGCGCCAGATAGTCTTAAAGCTTTGAGAATTTGACAGTTAATCGAGTCTTCCCCGTGGCCGTTGCTGAGGAAAAGTATCCCCTTCGATTTCATAGAATCAGAATACAATCAGAATCAGTGCCGAGCTTTTTTTAAAGACAGCCGTGCGATAGCTAAACTCGGGCGGGCTAACTTTTTGTTAGTCTAATTTAAATACATTGTGGAAGTGAAACAGCGTGAATATTGAAATTGGGCGGGGCAAAAGCGCTCGCAGAGCTTACGGCATAGATGAAATTGCGCTCGTACCCGGACAGCGCACCCTCGATCCGAGTTTGGCAGATACCAAGTGGCAGATTGGCGGGATCGATCGAGAAATCCCGATCATCGCCAGCGCCATGGATGGAGTAGTCGATGTCCGCATGGCCATTTTGCTGTCGGAATTGGGATCACTGGGCGTGCTCAACCTAGAAGGAATTCAAACCCGCTATGCCGACCCCCAGCCTATATTAGAGCGCATCGCCAGTGTCGGGAACCACGAATTTGTTTCCCTGATGCAGGAACTCTATGCCGAACCCATCAAGCCAGAATTAATCGACCTGAGAATTAAAGAAATTAAAGCTGGAGGAGGGATTGCCGCCGTCAGCGGTACACCAGCCGGCGCGAGCAAATACGGCCGGACGGTTGCTGAATCTGGAGCCGATATATTTTTTGTGCAAGCAACTGTAGTTTCGACAGCTTTCCTTTCCCCTGAATCAATCTCATCTTTAGATTTGACACAATTCTGTCAAGAGATGCCGATACCAGTAATTTTGGGCAACTGCGTGACCTACGAAGTCGCCCTGAATTTAATGAAAACTGGCGCTGCGGGCATTCTCGTGGGCATTGGGCCGGGAGCTGCTTGCACATCTAGGGGCGTATTGGGTGTCGGTGTTCCTCAAGCCACAGCGGTAGCAGACTGCGCCGCCGCGCGGGACGACTACTATCGCGAAACTGGCAAATACGTGTCGGTGATTGCTGACGGCGGTTTAATTACTGGCGGCGATATCTGCAAGTGCATTGCCTGTGGTGCCGATGGAGTGATGATTGGTTCGCCCTTTGCCAGGGCCGCCGAAGCTCCCGGCAGGGGCTTTCACTGGGGGATGGCGACTCCCAGCCCGGTTTTGCCACGCGGCACTCGCATTCGCGTGGGGACTACGGGTACTTTGGAGCAAATTTTGCGGGGGCCTGCGGTGCTAGATGACGGTACGCACAACTTGCTCGGAGCTCTGAAAACTAGCATGGGTACCTTGGGCGCTAAGGATCTTAAGGAGATGCAGCAAGTGGAAGTGGTAATTGCTCCTTCTCTGCTGACTGAGGGTAAAGTCTATCAAAAAGCTCAGCAGTTGGGCATGGGTAAGTAGATTTACCGATCGAATACCAGCATACCTTGACAAAATTTGTTCAAGAGTCTCGAAATTTACAGAATATTGTGGAATTATCGAGAAGTAGGTGTCACAATATAAGAAGCGGAGACGCATGTTTCCGTTCACTCCTCACACCACACTCCGCCCGGACTACTGTTCGGGCGGTTCCTTTTTTGGCGGACATCTTGGCTCTTGCTTACTAGATACAGAACAGAGGCTTGTAGCTCCGGAGAGGCCCAGAGTGGGAGAGTGGGAAAGTCTGGGAGTGGGAGAATTTTTCTTCTACATAAGTGCATTCTGCCTTCGGAAACATAAGTGCCTTCGGAAACATAAGTGCCTTGTTCCTTCAGAAACCTTGTGCCTTCTTCCTTCTACCGTCTTCCCTCTTCCTTCTACCGTCTTCCTTCTTCCTTCAGAAGCCTTCTGTTAAAATCGTTGACGCAAGTGGTTACATTTTTTGCTAGACTTGTTATCCGAGAAATAGTATTTACAAGGATGGCTAGGGATGTCAGCAGCCGCGCAAGTAACCGACTCTACCTTTAAGCAGGAAGTGCTCGATAGCGAAGTTCCAGTTCTAGTGGATTTTTGGGCTCCCTGGTGCGGGCCCTGTCGGATGGTGGCGCCCGTCGTAGACGAAATTGCCCAGCAATATGAAGGGCAGGTCAAGGTAGTAAAAGTTAATACCGACGAGAATCCTAACGTGGCCAGCCAATACGGTATCCGCAGCATTCCGACGCTGATGATATTTAAGGGCGGTCAACGTGTGGATATGGTGGTTGGGGCAGTTCCGAAAACTACTCTGGCAAACACTCTGGAAAAGTACATTTAACCCAACTGCGAGCGGTTTCGCGCTGTTCTTTGTGGGCCGCGAAAGCTAACTCGCTTCAGAACCGGGGCAAAGCTACTGGAAAAGTTATTAGTTGCCAGCAGGGCAATTTGCTGGTGGCTATTAGCTTCTAAATTTAGCTTGCCCCTTAATTTTTAGTAGCGACAATTTGTTATTGTTTCGGAAAAATTCATGATTCGTTCTGCGTCTGGTCAAGGTTTTGAGTCCCTCCAAGCTGAAGTGATGGATTTGCTCGATCGCTTGCCAATGTTGAAGCACTCTGAGTGGATCGAACGATCGCTCTCTACTATAGTGCAAATGGCCAGAGAGGATCTCGATCGCCTAGACTTGAAGATTATTGCCGCGTCGCTCCGAGATATGGAGAGCGCTTTTGAGATGTTTTATCCTTACCGCCACGTTCGCAAAATTGTGATTTTTGGTTCGGCGAGGGTATTACCGCAATCGGCGGAATATTTGATGGCCAGAGACTTTGCGCGGGCGATGGCCGAGCAGGGGTTTATGGTGATTACTGGCGGCGGCGGGGGAATTATGCAGGCGGGGAACGAGGGGGCGACTGCTGAACGTTCTTTTGGGCTCAACATTCAGTTACCTTTCGAGCAGGGTTCTAATCCTTTTATTGCCGGCGATCGCAAATTGCTCAATTTTAAATATTTTTTCACTCGCAAGTTATTTTTTCTCCGGGAGAGCGATGCTTTGGCTCTGTTTCCGGGCGGTTTCGGCACTCTGGACGAGGCTTTTGAGTGTCTGACTTTGACTCAAACTGGCAAGTTCGGGCCGGCTCCTGTGGTATTGATCGATCGACCGGGAGGAGATTATTGGCACGATTGGAATTATTTTGTGCAAAAACAATTGCGGGGCCGGGGTTTGATTTCACCCGACGATCGCAGCCTGTATACGATTACGGACGATATAAATGTCGCTTGCGAGGCGATCGGCAGTTTTTATTTGGTTTATCACTCTTGCCGCTACGTGCGCGAAAAATTGGTAATTCGCTTGAAAACAGAGCTTTCTGAGGAGAATGTCGATCGGCTAAATACTGATTTTAGCGATATTGTTGTCACCGGAAAAATTGAAAAAAGTCAAGCTTTGGAACCGGAAATAGGAGATGAAACTTTCGATATGCCGCGCCTGACTTTGCATTTCAACCAGCGGGATTTTGGGCGGCTTTATCAGCTAATTGCTGCTATTAATCAAATGGGTGCAGCTTCGCCGGCGGCGGCCCATCCAGAACAAAAGTAGTTATTAGTTATCAGTCATTAGTCTTTTTAAATATCGGTGAGATTAGATAGAAGTTGGACAACTTGTATTTTGACAAAACCGCTCTGCTGAGATAAGTTTTTGTAAAAAGTAAAGAAAAAAGCGTCCAAGAGCCACAGAAAATATTGTCAATACCTTGATGGCGTTGTTTGGGAAAAAAACAGCAAAATGCTAGACCTGCTGCTAATTGCAATTTTGGGATTTCTCGGCAGTTTCGGTCACTGCGCTGGGATGTGCGGCCCGCTGACAATGGCGTTTTCTCTTTCTAATTCCCGCAACGATAAATTAGCTGCTTTCCGCTTTCATTTGCTGCTAAATTTGGGGAGAATTACTGCTTACGCTTTGGTTGGTGCTGCAATTGGCGGACTGGGTTCGGTGTTAATTGCTGGCGGACTTTTGGCAGGTACGGGTAGCGAATTGCGGCGGGCGATCGCACTTCTAACGGGCACGATGCTGATTTGGTTCGGAGTAGGGCAAATTAAACCGAACTTGCTGCCGGGATTGCCCCGATTGCACCCGCTGTCGCACGATCGAGTCGGACAAGCAATGAGCAAGCTTTCGGCGCAAAAAAAATGGTGGGTGCCGATTGCTTTGGGTTTGCTTTGGGGTTTGATTCCCTGCGGTTTCCTCTACGCAGCGCAGATTAAGGCGGCGGAAACGGGAAATTCGGTTTTGGGTGCGGCGACGATGCTGGCTTTTGGACTCGGCACGCTGCCAACTATGCTGGGAGTGAGTTTTTTTGCTGGCAGATTGAGCGCGGACAAGCGCAGTCAACTTTTTCGTGCGGGTGGCTGGGTGACGGTGGCGATCGGGATTCTTACCTTGCTGCGAACCGATGAAATGGTCGATTTTACCGGCCACGCAGCGCTGCTGTGCTTGATGCTAGCACTGTTGGCGCGTCCGGTTAGCAAGTTTTTGCCGCAACTGCTGCGCTACCGCCGCGCCTTGGGTGTGGGCGCGTTTGTCTTAGCACTCGCCCACACGTTTCATATGCTGGATCATACGCTGAAATGGAATTTTGACGCGCTATCTTTTATGTTGCCGCAGCATCAGTTGGGAATGGCGGCTGGGATGCTGTCGCTGCTGTTGATGTTGCCGGCGGCGGTTACAAGTTGCGATCGCATTCAAAATTATTTAGGCCAACTGTGGCGAATGCTTCACCTGTTAAGCGTTCCAGCTTTCTTGCTGTGCGCTGTACACGCTGCACTCATCGGTTCCCACTATCTCGGCGGCTTTGAATGGAAGTTGCACAATCAACTGCTGACAGCCGTGTTAGGGGTGGTTGTGGTTTTAGTTATGTTTGTGCGATCGCGCTTGTTTTGGTCAGTTTTATCACTAGAAAATTTCTATGTTTCGCCTGTCAAACAAAAGTAAAAGTTGGGGATTGTTAGTTTTTTTGGGATTGCTAGTTGAAGCAGCAATTCCCAGTACGCCGCAGTTAAACTCGATTTCAGTTTTGGCGCACCAAGTCGAAGTATCCGGAGATGTAGCCGCTACCTTTCACCTAGAACCGAACCACAATCCCCGCGCCGGACAGCCTGCGAGAGTATGGTTTGCGCTAACTCGCAGGGGCGGTCAAATTATCCCACTAGAGCAGTGCAATTGCAAATTAGCGGTTTATCCGAAAGAGCGCAAAGAAGGGGATAAACCGCTGATGCAGCCGCCTTTAAAAGCCATCTCTGCGGAAAAATATCAAGGAATACCGGGATGTGATATCGTGTTTCCGAACGCGGGGATTTACGAACTTGAATTGAGCGGAACAGCCAAAAACAAAGCTAATTTTAAACCCTTTAAACTGACTTATACAGTCACGGTTCGCTAAGATAATCTTTCCCTCACCGAACATAAATCTTGTAGGGGCGGGTTCACCGACAATAAATGCCTAAAACCCACAATCTCATAAACCCGCCCCCACCCAACGGCCAAGCATAATCTACCTATTTTAACATACAAGAAAATACAACCGAAATCTGTATAAAACCTTAAAAATTGCCAACTCTACAAAATGTCACAAATTTTCACACTACATTATAACCAGTGTCCATTA
>JACJNV010000058.1 GCA_014695175.1 Microcoleus sp. FACHB-DQ6
ATTTTCGATCGCAATTTTCATCAATCTTTCCAGCAATTTACTCAAAACTATTTCACCTGAAATTGCTTGGGAAGCTTTCATTACTGTGGCTAAATCTAGCGTTTCTCCCAAATTAGTGCTAGTGGTAGTAGTCTTAATCGTTGTTCGGTTAACATTTGTTTGAGCTGTTGTCTTGGCTGATGTTCTAGCTAGGAATTGGGGGTATTTTTCTTCTAAATCTTTAACTTTAGCTAGAGCGCCCCAGAGTTGGTAGCTATAATGAGCGTTTTGCATATAAGCTTGGGCGCTCGTTTCTTTGCCCCATGCCAAGTAAAATTTGGCGGCCAGTTCGTGAGCGAGTGCTTCTTCGTTGATGTATTCGTTTTCTTTAGCCAGAGCGATCGCCTTATCGTACATCTCGATCGCTTCTATTTTTTCGCCTAAAACACGATGCCTTTCTGCCTCTACTAGATAGAATTTGTGCAGATGATTCATTGGAGCATGATGCGCCCATTTTTGCATTTTCTCTTGATTAGCTTGTACTCTGTCGAGAATGCCCTGTTGCTCAGACTGTGGAGTATCAGAATACACCGCCAACCGCAGCAAAGAATCGTAAAAATGGAAGATAGGAATAACGGGCAATCCTACCATTGCATCTAAACACTTCTCTGCTAGAGCAGTATTTTCAATGCCTTCTGAGTAATTTTCAAACAAATAACAAAGGTAAATTTTGTTCAAATATATGTATGCAACTGCCGATTTGTCCTTTGCCTGCTGGTATAATGGCAACTTCAGCTCCTCATCACAGGCTTCACCCTTGAGAATCCAAGGTTTTTCGCTTTTTCCCAACAAATTTAATATAGCTTGCCAATTTATTTCTATATAATTAAGCGCTATTTCTTGCTTGACGTTATAAATAGCATCTCTGTTTATTGCTATCCCTCTGTCCAGCACAGTCAGTTCTTGGCCACTATAATAAGCTGCACAGGAGGAATGTATTAGACTAAAGCCTGCATATTCTAAATCTCCTGTCTCTATTCCGCTAGAGTAAGCAGACACTAAAGGCTCGCATGTTTCTCTCAGATGCTCTTTCCAATGTCGGGTAAATATATTTACATGGACAACTGTCTTGGCTTTAATTTCTTGAGCATTTAACTTTGACAATAGACTTAAAGCTAATTGACCGAACTGATAACCCGAATCAATATCCTCCACAATTCCACAAAGAAGAAAACCATAATTGGCATAAGCAAAGGGAGAAACAGAAGCATTACCATATTGGACGGATAAATCTACTTGTTTGCACACCGTCAAGAGCAACAGTTGTGGAGCAGCAATGTATGCAGGAGCAAAGATACTTGATATAAGTCTCATAGCTGCTAGTTTATAGGGATCTGTCATTTGAGGCAGGTCACTTAAATCCTCAATTCGCTTCCCCTTCAAAATTGCCGCCGTTTCCCCCAGTGCTTGCCCAATATCTGACGGGTTTGGCTGAGAGGGAAACTCCACCCCTAACAGCTTTAAAACTTGTAGCCCTCTATTAACTGCTTCTAGTAGCTTTTTCTGCGACACGGAAGTTTGAATCTGGACTTCATAGACTTTTATTTTTTCCAATAGGTTTTTGGCACAGTTTTGCACGACCTCAGCTAATTTCTGCATCCGGTCAAAGTCACCGCTCAGAAATGCTGCCTCTGCTGCTTCGGTATGTAGTGCTAATGTCAGTTCGTAATGATGAGTCCAGCTAGAATTTGCTAGCAGTCCCAAACCTGCTTGCAAATATTGGGTAGCCGCAGTATGAGCTGTTGCGGCTTTGGCTTTTTGTCCTGCCATTAAATTCAGTCTAGCGATTGCAATTCGTTCAGATTCGTCGCTAATCAGTTCAATTCCCAGATTCAAATGATCGACGATCGCAAATATATCTTCCGCTCGTTGCTCTGGCGAGGTATTTTGCCACAGCAGGCGACCGATTTGTAAGTGAACTGTTTTTTTAGAAGTTTCCTCAATCAGAGCATAAGCTGCTTGTTGCACGCGATCGTGCAAAAACTTATAAGTAGTAATGACGAGATGAGACTGAACGATTTCTTCTTCTGTTACGCCGAGTTCAGAAGTGGCTAAAATTAGTCCATCTTGAATGGCTGGCAATAGCTTTTGAAAGGTTTCAGCGGGAGATTTTTCATGAACAACAGACAGAGTATTTAAGTCAAAACTATTGCCCACACAAGCGGATAATTGTAAAATTTGTTGAGTTGACTCTGGCATTTTTCTCAATTTACCGACCATCAACTCAACAACGTTATCGGTAATGCCTACTGCTTCGATTTGTGAAATATTCCAATCCCAGCTTCTTTGCACTAAATTGAAATTCAGGAGGGTTTCTTCATAGAGAGTTCTGAGAAACTGATTGACAAAAAAAGGATTGCCTTGAGTTTTACCCACGACTAACTCAGCTAGGGGCATGACTGCGCCTCTATCCCTACGCACAGTATCAGCTATCAAGTTAGCAATATGTCCGATATCTAAGGGAGTTAAGGTAATTTGGTTAATAGTAGCCTCTTGCTTTTGCAGCCCCTCCAAAGTCATTATCAGGGGATGTGTGGGGCTCACTTCGTTATCTCGATAAGCACCCATTAGAAATAAATATTTTGTTTCCTCATCTGCCATCATTACTTGCAGCAGTTTCAGAGTAGCGGAGTCAGCCCATTGCAAATCGTCCAGAAAAATGACTAAGGGATGCTCGACTGAACAAAACACCCGGATAAATTTTTGGAATACTAAATTAAAACGATTTTGCGCTTCCGTAGCACCTAACTCTTGGACAGGTGGCTGTTTGCCAACAATGAATTCTACATCGGGAATGACATCTATAATTATTTGACCGTTATCACCAAACGCGGCTAAAAGTTTTTCTTTCCAAGCGCCCAGTTGCGTTTCGCTTTCAGTTAAGAGTTGCTTGACTAATGACCCAAAAGCTTTAACAATAGCTGAGTAAGGGATATTGCGTTGAAACTGGTCGAATTTCCCGGCAATAAAATAACCGCTGGCCTTAGTAATCGGTTTATAAACTTCTTGCACTAAGGCAGATTTGCCAATGCCAGAGTAACCCGACACTAACATAATTTCTGTTGTGCCATTGCTGATGCGCCCAAAGGCTGCTAATAAGGTTTCTATTTCGCGTTCTCTACCATAAAGTTTTTGAGGTATTTGAAACTTCTCTGTAATATCTTTTTGGCCGATAGCAAAATCAGCAATCGTTCCTTTTGCTTGTAGTTGCTCCAGGCATTCTTCTAAATCGGCGATGATTCCCGAAGCACTTTGGTATCTTTTTTCAGCCGTTTTTTCTAACAGCTTCATTACTATATCAGAAACCGCTTTAGGAATTCCTATTTCTGGATTGATTTCATGGGGCGGTACTGCTTGTTTAGCAATATGACAGTGGACTAATTCCATTGCATCGTTGTAATCCCATGGCAGTTGCCCCGTTAGCAGTTCGTAAAAAGTAACTCCTAATGAGTAAAAATCCGTGCGGTAGTCGATCGCTCGGTTCATTCTGCCTGTTTGTTCCGGCGATATATAGCTCAGAGTGCCTTCTAAAACATTAGGATTTTTTAGGGTAGGATTCTCACGATTTAAAACAGTAGAAATGCCAAAATCTATGATTTGGACTAGCCCTGTTGTCGAGTTAATAATAATATTGCTGGGGTTGATATCTTTATGAATAATGTTATGTTGATGGATTTGGCCTAAAGCTCTGGTTATTTTGATAGCTGTTAACAAAAACTCTTGTAAGGTAAGTTTTTGAGAAGCCAACCACAGCTTTAATGATTCTCCACCACTATCCTCAAAAATAATAACTAAACTGTTTTGATATCTTTCTAAGCTGTAGGTTTTAGGTACACTTTCTAGGTTGAGATTGCGTGTAATTTCGTATTCCTGCTTGTATCTGACTAACGAAGCTGGCATCGGATAATCTTGCTTGAGAAATTTGAGAATGACTGGTTGGTTGTCTTGCTTTCTCAGTCCTCGGTAAACTAAAGAATTGTTAGTTTCATGTATTTGGTTGGTAATCTCGTAGCCAGCTAAGTTAATCATCTTTGCAGCCTATTTTAATAATAAATACACATTTTTTTAGCAATTATCAATTTCTAAGTAGATGTACCCTCTAATATAAAGACTAGCCTGCACTTTAAGCAAAATTTAAATTTCAACTAAAAAAATATTAATTTTTACATTTCTTAAAAAAAATACAAATAAAGATTTATGTTAGGAGGGATCTCGCTCCACAACTTCCTCCAAAAGCAGGCAGAACAGAGTGAAGGGATCTCGCCCTTGGTCTTCAGATGAGATTTGTACGGCTTGTTATAGTTACTAGATCGATCGTCAGATATGCCTAGACCCGCTCATATCTAGAACTTAGGCATTGACAAATTAACTTAAATGTGAATAAATTGCAAAAATAAGGTAATCCCGACGGCGGATTAAGCTTGTGCCATTACAAACAGTTGCAAAAAGCACGGATATTTGTTGAGATGCGACAAGTCCAATTAATCCTGCACTGAGCGAGCCGTTAATATTCACTTTTTAGACCTACTTTTTGATTCAGATAATTGAGAATGAAATCACGGGCTACCTGAAGAGAAAAATTTCGTTGAATTTCGTACCAATTATCAATCAGTTCTTCTGCTCTGATTAACGGAACTTAGACAAAAACAGAAGCTAAAATGGCTTAAAACCCAAATCGAGAAAGACTTTTAGCTCGAATGGGCATGAATTTACAGTCCTGGACGCATGGGGGCCCAGAACCCCGGTTTTTTTACGAAAAGACGCCTCCCACCCCGAACCCAACGTAGAAAACCCGGTTTCGAGGAGTGGGAGTGCGTAAGTCTTGACTTTAGTTATACCGAGGGTTATAGGCATTTTTAGGTCATAGACCTCTTTCCCTTGGCTAGAGGGGGTTTGGACTCCTAAAGAAGCTAGAAAATGTTTAAGCCCCACTAGCAAAGGTTACATATCTAGTAGCGAGCGGGGACGCTCGCACTCATATAAAAGCTCTCACGCTTGATGCTCCCCGCCCAATTTCCCAACTCTCCTCAATCGGTAAGCAAACTCGGAGAAGTCAGCACAAAGACATCCCTGGTTCCCACCCCTTCAGATTCCGGTTTAATCGGCGTCGTAAAGTGGAAAAACTCGTGGTCGTTAACTAACAGCAATTCCCCTGGCTGCAGAACTTTATTAAAAACAGGCTTCTCTTTTTTAGCCAAGTACAAATGCGTTTCCCCGCCTACAATATTAGTTCTGTCAACCGAGAAAATCCCGATAAAGTCAGTACCGTCTTGGTGAATGCCTTCCGGCGCGGGGTTGCCGAAATTGTGCGGCGAACAAGTTGTCCTGATTTGATGGATGCCGATTTCAGCTTCCGGGTGAATTTTGCAGGAATCGAAAAAAGCAAAAATCATCTGTTTGAAATTATCGAGCGCAATTAGCCGATCGTCCAATTCGGCAAATTCCCGCCTGATATCACCCACTAGCGGATTGTATGTTTTGCTTTGAAACAAATAGCCGTGAGGTAACTTAACTAACTCATCTCCGTTGACTGTAAACCGCGACAATCTTCTAGAACGATACTTACCTTTCACATACGGATCGACAGGCATATCGTCAAAAAATTCCTTGAAACCCTCTAGCTTAATCGAGTTTACTTTTTTGAAAGTAAACATGAAAGCATAATCCAAATGAATGGATTCTAATACCGTTTTCATAGATTTTTCTCCATGAAGCCTTGCTCCCCTCCCTAATTTTGCCTTGAGGAGGTGTATGCTTCTACTCTAGCGCAGGTTTTTTGTATGTGTCGTAAAAGACATTACAAAAATTGCAAAGATATCGTAAAGCTTGCAAGATGAATCCGGGGGCTGGTTCTTCTTTTAATCCAAAATCCAAAATCTAAAATCTAAAATCGATTGACCGCTTTCACCAGCGACTGACAGGCGCGCAGGAAAACGGCAACATCGACCCCAAGTGTGACGTACTGAACGCCAGCATCAATCCACTGCTGGGCGATTTCGGGGTTGTCAGCAAAAGTACCCGCGGCTTTGCCTGCTTTGCGGATGGTTTGCACTGCCTCCTGCATCATGTCGATGACTCGGGGATCGCGGACTTGGCCGGGAATGCCGATCGACTGTGACAGATCGTAAGGCCCTAGAAAAATCACGTCCACCTCTGGCACAGTCACTATTTCTGCCAGGTTGGCGATGCCGCCTTTGCCTTCGACATGAATCACAACTAAGGATTCTTCGTTGAGTTTGTCGGTGATATTTGTACCTGCGGCGGTGTAAAGTCCCGCCCGCGTAGCGAAGGAAAGGCCTCGCGTGCCCAGAGGACTGTATTTAGCGCTTTTGACAGCGGTTTCGGCATCGATTTTGCTTTCAATTTGAGGTACTTGAACGCCTGCACTGCCGATGTCGAGAGCTCGTTGAATTTGCGGCCCGTCGTTTTTGCGGACGCGAATAATCGGTGCAATTCCAGTGCAGTCGGCGGCGCGACACAAATCTTCAGCAGCAAGCGGGTTCAGGGGGCCGTGTTCCATATCGATAACGGCGAAATCGAATCCAGCGTGACCGCATATTTCCATGAATGCGGGATAAGCGCAGTTCATAAATAAACCGAGGACGGTTTCCCCTTGTTTAATTTTTTGTTTGAGTTGGTTTTGACGCATAAATTTGGAGTTTTTTTACCGCCGCTGACGACCGATGAACCTAAATTGTTTTTAATAAAACAGCTAAAATATTGCTGTTACAAATTACTTTAGGTTAAGAGAATAGACAAAAACTTTGTAGCTGCTTTTGCTTCTCTTTTAAAAGGAATCAAGCACAAAAGCCAGCCAAAAATAAACATTCCTAAAATGGGTAAAAATATTGCTCCCACGGAGGGTTCGACTAACCAAGCAAATAAAGCAAACATTCCAATACTGCCAGTCGTCCACAGCCAAAGAATCAAAATTCCTATAACTATTTTATGTAAACTCATCCTAATTTTGATGGAACAACCGAACTGTTGAGTGTGTATTTCTCCTTGTATAATTGGGAACAATAAATTTCGACCGATCATGATGCGATTGATTGTGAAGGTTTTGCCAGAAATCGTTCCTTCATAGGGTTTCGCAGGTGGCGACCCAAAGGGTATAATTATTCTAACAACTTTGGGAGGAGTAACAACTTCGTCCAACCTGCGTAAAACCTCCGAAAAAGTTAAACTGGTGGTAATTGTTAAACTCTCAAAAGGAATCAATGACCTAAAAAATTTGACGATTTTGAGCATAAGGTAGAGCCGACTGTTCAATAGTTGTTGCTGGTATTAATGCCTCTTCTCTAAAAAAGTTTTCCCTGACAACACCGCGAAATACCAGTATACTGCAAAATAAACATTTAGATGGCATGAGTGTTTTTCGCGCTATGTCAAAATTAATTCCACAATCTCCGATGAAACTTCGACACTATCTATTTTTGCTCAAAGGTCGATCGATCCTTAGCCTCACCCTCGCCATAATTTCCGCGATAGGGAGCATTTCGCCAGTATTTGCCGAACCTCCGCGCAATCGGGACAATGCAGAAACTTGCGACATTCTAGTAGCAGGCGGCGGGCTCGCAGGCGCTGCTACCGCTTACGAAGGTTTGTTGGCGGGGCGCACAGTTTGCCTTACTGAAATTACTGACTGGGTAGGCGGTCAAATTTCCTCCCAGGGAACTTCCGCACTCGATGAAAGAGAGACTCAGCGATCGCTCTTATTTTACCCCCGCGGCTACCTCGAATTGCGGGGGCGGATCGAGCAACATTACGGCCGGCTAAATCCCGGAGGCTGTTGGGTTAGCTATTCGTGTTTCATGCCCTACGACGGTCACAAAATTCTATTTAACATCTTGCAGGATGCCGCTAGAAAAGGCAAAGGCACGCTGAAATGGTTTCCCAATACGGTTATTAAAGAACTAGCAATTACTCCTGCTGTGGCCGGCAATGCGGTTGGGGGCCAACAAATTAAAAGTGCGATCGCCATTCAACACAAACCCGCCGCCAACACGCCACCACTCAACACCGAAACTCTTTCTCAAACTATCGAAGATGCCTATCGCTACGAAAATTCGGCGCGCTTTAATAAAAGTATTATTCGGTTTATTCCTAAAGCATCTCAGAACCCCCCTAACCCCAGAAGAGGGGGGAATTCCACCAGTTCCCCCCCTTTACAAGGGGGTGCTGATTGGTACGTTGTAGATGCCACTGAAACAGGGGAATTGATCGGACTTGCGGATGTTCCTTACCGCCTCGGAATTGACCCGCGTTCTCCTCTCGAACCTTCCTCCCCCAGCCCAACCGGCGACGCTTACTGCACTCAAGGTTTTACCTACACCTTTGCTATGCAGGCAACGAAGGAACCGCAGCAGCATCAAGTGCCGTCTTTTTATCAACAATACGCTCCTTACTACAGCTACGAATTGCAGAGATTGGCGAGCTTTCCCTTAGTTTTCACCTACCGCCAAATCAGGAGCATGAGACCGGATGAAAAGCGACCTTCAGACCCGAAGCAATTCCCGATTTATCCGGGGGATATTTCGATGCAAAACTGGACTTGGGGCAATGACTATCGTCCCGGTTCTGCCCAGGATAATTTAATTTATTCTCGCGAGCAGTTGGAAGAAGCAGGTCAACTGCAACCGGGGGGATGGATGGGCGGTTTGCGAACCGAAACTTTGCGAAAGGGAGAGGAAAATGCCAAAGGATTTTTCTACTGGCTGGTAACAGGAACTACTGACTCGCAGCTAGGAGAGGGAGTCAAAAAGCCTAATCCAAACCATCGTTTTTTGAGCGGGTTTGATTCGCCGATGGGGACGGCGCACGGACTTTCTAAATATCCTTATATGCGGGAGGGCCGACGCATTATTGGGCGGCCGAGTTTCAATCAGCCTCAAGGTTTTACGGTGTGGGAAGTTGATATGTCTCGCACTGACTTTACGGCTGATTTTTATCGCCAGAATTTGTCGGAGGAAGAGTATCGCAATTTGTGGTTGGCAGTGGGTGGTTTGAATGCGCCGGCTTTGGCTGTGGGAAGTCAATCTGTTGAGGATACAAAATCGCGATCGCGCGCTACGATTTATCCTGATTCTGTGGGTATCGGTCATTATGCGATCGACTTTCACCCCTGCATGACCAACAGTCCGCCGGAAGCACCGGGAAATACCGAACGCGAAGGCACTCGCAAAGCTCAAGGGCAAGCTTACCCCTTCCAAATTCCGCTGCGGGCAATGATTCCCCAGAAAATTGACAATATGTTAGTGGCAGGTAAAAGTATTGCTGTTAGCCACACAGCGGCGGCTGCTTATCGAGTGCATTCTTTTGAATGGTCTGCCGGTGCGGCGGCGGGAGTTACGGCTGCTTTTTCCTTGGAAAAAGGGATTCTACCTTATGAATTAGTGGACGAATTGCCGTCCCGGGAGCCGAACTTGGAAGTGTTGCAGTTGCGGTTGCAACAAAATGCCAATCCGATCGCCTTTCCGGGTACTTCTATTTTCAATAGTTCGTGGCAAAATTGGAAATAATCGCAGTTGGTAATCTGTAGCGCTGGCATCCTGCCCGCCCTACAATAAAATTCACTCTTTGTAGAACAGGGTGGAACAGGCTTTCGGGCTTGTTCCTGACACCCGACAATTAACTGGTTACCAAGAAGAGCCTGCGAACCAGTATAAAATAACCAATAACAAAGTAGCTGATAAACAGCAATTTGTCATCCATCTTTCGACAGAAGCAATCAGACACTGCTTTAGTTGGATAATATCAATAATCTCAAAAATATTCCCCCCTTCCCCTTCAAACTCGTCAAAGGTAACGCTCATGTCAACTGCACAGATAACAAGCCCCAATTCCAATAATGGTTATGCCAAACAGTTACTTAGAACCTTAGTGGCAGTCAAAAAAGGGGACTTTTCAGTTCGGATGCCCATAGACCAGACCGGTCTAGCGGGGAAAATTGCTGACGAACTTAACGACATTATCGATCTCAATGAGAGAATGGCGGCCGAACTCGAGCGGATCGGCACAGTTGTCGGTAAAGAAGGCAAAATCGCCCAGCGGGCAACCATTGGCAGCGCCGAGGGGTCATGGGCAGCTAGCGTAAACTCTGTCAATACCCTAATTACAGATTTAGTGCAACCAACCTCTGAAACCGCCAGAGTAATTCGGGCCGTAGCAAAAGGAGATTTATCGCAAACTATCGCCTTAGAAATAGAAGACAGACCCCTCAAAGGAGAATTCCTCCAAACAGCGCAAATTGTTAACACAATGGTAGACCAATTGAGCTCCTTTGCTTCGGAAGTAACCAGGGTGGCTAGGGAAGTGGGAACCGAAGGGAAATTAGGGGTGCAAGCAGAAGTTAAAGGAGTTGCTGGAACTTGGAAAGATTTAACGGATTCAGTTAACTCGATGGCGGGGAATTTAACAGCACAAGTGCGTAACATTGCCGAAGTGACAACGGCGGTGGCAAATGGCGACTTGTCGAAGAAAATTACAGTAGATGTAAAAGGTGAAATTCTCGAACTGAAAAACACGATTAACATCATGGTGGATCAGTTGAGTTCCTTCGCATCAGAAGTAACGCGGGTGGCGAGAGAAGTGGGAACGGAAGGCAAATTAGGCGTGCAAGCTGAAGTGCGGGGAGTTGCAGGAACCTGGAAAGATTTAACGGATTCAGTTAACTCGATGGCCGGCAATCTTACCGCCCAAGTACGGAATATTGCCGACGTGACGACGGCTGTGGCAAATGGTGACTTATCTAAAAAAATTACAGTAGATGTTAAAGGTGAAATTCTGGAGTTAAAAAACACTATTAACATCATGGTGGATCAGTTAAATTCCTTCGCATCTGAAGTAACGCGGGTGGCGAGAGAAGTAGGTTCCGAAGGCAAACTTGGCGGTCAAGCAGAAGTTAAAGGAGTTGCCGGAACTTGGAAGGATTTAACGGATAGCGTTAACTTCATGGCAGGCAGTTTGACAGCACAAGTGCGGAACATCGCTGAAGTGACAACCGCTGTGGCAAAGGGCGATTTATCTAAGAAAATTACAGTAGATGTTAAAGGGGAAATTCTCGAACTCAAAAATACCGTCAACACGATGGTTGACCAGTTAAATTCCTTCGCATCTGAAGTAACCAGGGTTGCTAGGGAAGTGGGAAATGAAGGAAAATTAGGCGTACAAGCTGAAGTGCAGGAGGTAGCAGGAACGTGGAAAGATTTAACGGATTCAGTTAACTCAATGGCCGGAAACTTAACAGCACAAGTCCGCAACATTGCTGAGGTGACGACGGCTGTTGCTAACGGCGACTTATCTAAAAAAATTACGGTACAGGTTAAAGGAGAAATTTTAGAACTGAAAAACACCATTAACGTGATGGTGGATCAGCTTAATTCCTTCGCATCTGAAGTAACGCGGGTGGCTAGAGAAGTGGGTTCCGAAGGTAAACTCGGCGGTCAAGCGGATGTCCGAGGCGTAGCAGGAACTTGGAAGGATTTAACGGATAGCGTTAACTTCATGGCGGGTAGTTTGACGGAGCAAGTACGGAATATTGCGGCTGTTACGACTGCTGTGGCAAATGGCGACTTGTCGAAGAAAATTACTGTAGATGTTAAAGGTGAAATTCTTGAACTGAAGAACACCGTCAACACGATGGTGGATCAGTTAAATTCCTTTGCTTCGGAAGTAACCAGGGTGGCTAGGGAAGTGGGAACCGAAGGGAAATTAGGCGTGCAAGCAGAAGTTAAAGGAGTTGCGGGAACCTGGAAAGATTTAACGGATTCAGTTAACTCGATGGCGGGGAATTTAACAGCACAGGTGCGTAACATTGCCGAAGTGACAACGGCGGTGGC
Source organism: Microcoleus sp. FACHB-DQ6 (assembly GCA_014695175.1). Classification (GTDB taxonomy): domain Bacteria; phylum Cyanobacteriota; class Cyanobacteriia; order Cyanobacteriales; family Microcoleaceae; genus Microcoleus. The sequence continues at coordinate 11,880 of JACJNV010000058.1, forward strand.
AAATGGCGACTTGTCGAAGAAAATTACAGTAGATGTAAAAGGTGAAATTCTCGAACTGAAAAACACGATTAACATCATGGTGGATCAGTTGAGTTCCTTCGCATCTGAAGTAACGCGGGTGGCGAGAGAAGTGGGAACGGAAGGTAAATTAGGCGTGCAAGCTTACGTGCGGGGTGTAGGGGGAACTTGGAAAGATTTAACCGACAACGTAAACTTGATGGCGGGGAATTTGACCGCGCAGGTGCGGAATATTGCGGAAGTGACGAAAGCGGTGGCAAATGGCGATTTGTCTAAGAAAATCACCGTGGATGTCAAAGGCGAAATTCTGGAGTTGAAAGACACTATTAACGTGATGGTGGATCAGCTTAATTCCTTCGCTTCTGAGGTGACGCGGGTGGCGCGGGAGGTGGGAACTGAGGGTAAATTGGGCGGTCAAGCTGAGGTGAAAGGAGTTGCGGGAACTTGGAAAGATTTAACCGACAACGTAAACTCGATGGCGGGGAATTTGACAGCGCAAGTGCGGGGTATTGCTAAGGTTGTGACGGCGGTGGCGAATGGCGATTTGAAGCGCAAATTAATGCTGGAAGCTAAGGGAGAAATTGCGACTCTGGCAGATACGATTAACGAGATGATTGATACGCTGGCGACGTTTGCCGATCAAGTTACTACCGTGGCGCGGGAGGTGGGAATTGAAGGGAAATTGGGCGGCCAGGCCAAGGTTCCGGGCGCGGCGGGGACGTGGCGAGATTTGACGGATAATGTGAATGAATTGGCGGCGAATTTGACTACTCAGTTGCGGGCGATCGCAGAAGTGGCAATTGCTGTTACCAGAGGCGATTTAACGAGGTCAATTTCCGTCGCCACGGAAGGAGAAGTTGCCATTGTTAAGGACAACATTAACCAGATGATCGCCAATCTCCGGGAGACGACGCAGAAAAATACTGAGCAAGATTGGCTCAAAACAAACCTTGCTAAGTTCACTAGAATGCTACAAGGTCAGCGGGATTTAGAAACTGTTTCTAAACTAATTCTCTCAGAATTGACGCCGCTGGTGTCTGCTCAGCATGGCGTCTTCTTCATGATGGAAGCTGTCGAACACGATCCGTTTCTCAAACTGTTAAGTACCTACGCATACCGCGAACGGAAGCATCTGGGCAATAGATTTAATTTAGGCGAAGGTTTGGTAGGACAGTGCGCCCTGGAAAAGGAACGCATACTGTTGACAGAAGTGCCAGAAAACTACGTTAAAATTTGCTCTGGACTGGGAGAATCTACGCCGCTGAATGTGGTGGTTTTACCCGTACTATTTGAGGGGCAAGTGACGGCAGTAATCGAGTTAGCTTCGTTCCGCCGCTTCAGCGAAATACACTTGACATTCCTCGACCAACTTACAGAAAGTATCGCCATTGTCTTAAATACAATTGCGGCGAGTATGCGGACGGAAGAGTTGCTGAAACAGTCACAGTCTTTGGCAGAAGAGTTACAAACTCAGCAAAAAGAACTAACGGAAACTAACAAGCGTCTTGAACAACAAGCGCAGTCACTCCGCGCATCTGAGGAACTGTTGAAGAGTCAGCAGGAAGAGTTGCAACAAACGAATGAAGAACTAGAAGAACAAGCTGAATTGCTAGCGCTGCAAAATAAGGAAGTTGAGCGGAAAAACCGAGATATCGAACAGGCGAGGGGGTTGTTGGAAGAAAGAGCCGAACAATTGGCTCTAACTTCTAAGTATAAGTCGGAGTTTCTGGCAAATATGTCTCACGAGTTGCGAACTCCGCTAAATTCGCTGTTGATTCTGGCTCGATTGCTTTCTGACAATACGGAAGGCAATTTGACTCAGAAGCAAGTTGAATACACGCGCACAATTTACTCGGCGGGAAATGATTTGCTGGGGCTGATTAATGACATCTTGGATCTCGCTAAGATTGAATCAGGCACGATGTCGGTGGAAATTGAGCAAGTGTTGTTTACGGACTTGCGAGATCATTTGGATCGGACTTTCCGCCAAATCGCGCAGGATAAGAAGTTGAGTTTTAAAATAGAGCTTGAGGCTGGGTTGCCAAAAGGTCTCTATACTGATGCTAAACGGCTGCAACAAGTTTTGAAGAATCTCCTCTCTAATGCGTTTAAGTTTACAGAGCGAGGTGAGGTGAAATTGCGTGCCGAAGTAGCGCGGGAAGGGTGGAGTTTAGAGATAGAAAGTTTAAGGAGTTCCCCTACTGTTTTGGCTTTCTCAGTTAGCGATACCGGGATTGGGATTTCTGCTGAAAAACACAGGGTTATTTTTGAGGCTTTCCAACAAGCAGATGGTAGCACTAGCCGCAAATACGGGGGCACGGGTTTGGGTTTGTCAATTAGTAGAGAAATCGCTAATTTGCTAGGCGGAGAAATTAAATTGACAAGTAGCCCTGGTGAGGGTAGTAGGTTCACGCTTTATCTGCCACAAACTTACCAAGAATCGCGAATAATAATCACTGATACGGGCTCGGGAACGGGCAAGCAAACGCCTCAATTACCCTCTGCTAATTCTCCCGCACTTCCTTTGCCGAATTTCCACTTGCCGATCGCGCCTTACCCCTCACCTTTAATCTCTGATGATCGAGAAAATATTGAGAGTGACGATCGCGTGCTTTTGATTATTGAAGATGATGTAAACTTCGCTCGGATTCTGTTGGATATGGCGCAGGAACAGGGTTTTAAAGGTTTGGTGGCTTTGCGGAGCGATATCGGTTTGGCGATGGCGCGAGAGTTCAAGCCAACTGCGATTATGCTGGATCTAAATTTGCCTGTGATGGATGGCTGGACAGTGCTCGATCGCTTGAAGCACGACCCAACTACGCGCCACATTCCGGTTCACATTGTATCAGTTGAAGAAGGGCGGCAGCGCAGTTTGCAGTTAGGGGCGATCGCCTACTTACAAAAGCCAGTCAGTCGCGAAGCATTGAGCAAAGCTTTGACTGATATTAAGGGGTTTGTGGAGCGGCCAGTGAAGAATTTGCTAGTCGTGGAAGACGACGAAACACAGCGTCTGAGCATTGTGGATTTAATCGGCAATCACGATGTTTCTACAACGGCTGTGGGGAGTGGTGCAGAGGCGCTAGCAATTTTGAAATCGGGGCATTTTGACTGCGTTGTACTCGATTTGGGACTACCAGATATGACGGGTTTTGAACTGATCGATCGGATCAAGCAAGAGGCTACTTTGAAAAGTCTGCCGATTATTATTTATACGGGCAAAGAGTTGACAAGATCCGAAGAAACTCAACTCAAGCGCATGGCGGAAACAATCATTGTTAAAGATGTGCGATCGCCGGAACGTTTGTTAGATGAAACAGCTTTGTTTTTGCACCGAGTCCAAGCAAATTTGCCGGAACCAAAGCGCCAAATGCTAGAGCAACTGTATCAAACAGATTCGACGCTCGCGGGCAAAACAGTCTTGATTGTTGACGACGATATGCGGAATATTTTCGCCCTCACGAGTATGCTGGAGCGCCATAAAATGAAGATTGAGTATGCTGAGAATGGGAGAGAGGGCATTGCTAAATTGCAAAATACGCCTGACATAAATATTGTGTTGATGGACGTGATGATGCCAGAGATGGACGGTTACGAAACAATGGAAGCAATTCGTAATATGCCTCAATTTGCTTCGTTGCCAATGATTGCTCTTACTGCGAAAGCTATGAAGGGCGATCGGGAAAAATGTATCGAAGCTGGAGCGTCTGACTACATTACCAAACCTGTTGATACGGAACAGTTGCTCTCGCTGCTGCGTGTCTGGCTTTATCGATAATGGAAGTCCGTTGTCAGTTGGCAGTTGACTGTTGGCAGTTGTTAGTTATTAGTTGTCAGCAGTCAACAGTCAACAGTTAGCAGTCAGCAGTCAACAGTCAACAGTCAACAGTCAACAGTCAGCAGTCAACAGTCAACAGTCAACAGTCAACAGTCAACAGTCAACAATGCCCAATAACCAATTACTAATTAAAAATGTCCGAAAGCCATGAACTGGAAACCATCGAAATTCAACTCCTACTAGAGGGAATGTTTCGCTATTACGGATTTGATTTTCGCAATTATGCTCTTGCCTCTCTCAAGCGCCGTATTTGGAACACTATTCGCTCGGAACGGCTCACCACTGTCTCTGCACTTCAGGAAAAGGTACTTCACAATCCTGCTTACCTAGACCGTTTACTGCTGGACATTTCTGTCAATGTAACGGCGATGTTTCGCGATCCCAGCTTTTACATTACTTTCAGAAATAAAGTGGTGCCGCTACTGCGTACTTATCCTTTTATTCGGATTTGGCACGCTGGATGTTCAACGGGAGAAGAAGTCTATTCTATGGCAATCTTGCTGCAAGAAGAAGGACTGTATGACCGTTGTCGGATTTACGCTACGGACATGAATGAATTAGTTTTGAGAACAGCCAAAACAGGGATCTTCCCCCTGAAACAAATGCAAGAATATACGCAACTCTACCACCAAGCGGGGGGGAAGAAAGCGTTTTCTGAGTATTACACTGCTGCCTATGAAAATGCAATTTTTAGATCTTCACTTAAAGATAATATTGTCTTTGCTCACCACAACCTAGCAACGGATAATTCTTTTAATGAATTTAATGTTATTTTATGCCGTAATGTGATGATTTATTTCAATTCACACCTCCAAGAGCGGGTACACAAGCTTTTTTATGAGAGCCTGGGAATGTTTGGGGTTTTAGGACTAGGACATCAGGAGTCTCTGACTTTTACACCTTATGAAAAATACTATGAACCAATTGAAAGTAGTGAAAAAATCTACCGAAGAGTTAAATAAAAAAAATTTTGAAATAGTGGTTGTTGGCACGTCTTTGGGAGGGCTAGAGGCTCTGACTGTGCTGCTGGCAGATTTGCCACAAAGCTTTCCTTTGCCTGTAGTTATTGTCCAACACCGCCATAAGAGTTCTCAGAATAGGCTGACTTATTTTTTACAAAAGCAAAGCTCTCTCCAAATCACAGAGGCCCAAGACAAAGAGGAGATCGTACCTGGACGGGTTTACTTGGCTCCTGCTGACTATCACTTGCTAATAGAATCGCCCTCTGACGAGGAGTTTAGCCTGTATGAAAACGACTTTACAGAATGGGGGAGCGTGGCAGTGGAGTCAATCCATAATTCAAAATCCCCAATCCCCAATCGCGGAACTCCTAAATTTGCACTATCAACTGAGGCTCCTGTCTGCTACGCGCGACCCTCAATCGATGTGCTGTTTGAGTCTGCTGCGGATGCCTTTGGGGAGAAAGTTATCGGCATAATTTTAACGGGAGCTAATTCGGATGGCACTAAAGGGCTCGCAAAAATTAAAGCTGAGGGAGGATTGACATTTGTGGAGGAACCGGCTTCAGCTCTATGCCCGGCCATGCCAGCGTCGGCGATCGCAAATGTTGAAGTAGACTGGATTTTACCCCTCTCTAAAATCGCTCCCTGTTTAGTCAATTTGCTAAGAATTAAAGATTAAAAAAATTATGACTCTGCAGCCCCCCCATCGAGTAAATGTCCTTTTAGTTGACGATCGCCCAGAAAATTTGGTAGCTCTAGAAGCTATTCTCAACAGCCCCTCTTATCATCTAGTACAAGCTAATTCGGGCGCGGAGGCTCTGAGATGTCTGCTTAATGAAGATTTTGCGGTAATTTTGCTTGATGTGCAGATGCCGGGAATGGATGGATTTGAGACAGCTACATTGATTCGCTCTAGAGATCGATCGCGAGCGACTCCGATTATTTTTATCACAGCATTCAGCAGTAATGACACCCACGTGTTTAAAGGTTATTCTCTGGGTGCGGTGGATTACCTGTTCAAACCCTTAGAACCGGAAATATTGACCTCGAAGGTGCAGGTATTTGTGGAATTGTTCCAAAAAACAGTCGAGGTGAAGCAGCAAGCAACACAGTTAGCTGCGGTTAATAGTGAACTAAGGAAAAGTGAAGAGCGGTTTCGCACTTTGTGTGCTTGTTCACCACTGGGAATTTACTTAGCTGACGTTGAAGGCCGCTGTACTTACATCAACCCGCGTTGTCAAGCGATTTGCGGGTTAACTTTGGAGGAAAGTTTGGCAGAGGTTTGGCAGCGGGAAGTTCATCCAGAAGATCGCGATCGCGTAGTAGCAGATTGGTTAGCTTGGATTAAAGAAAGCCAAGAATATTCTAACGAGTTTCGATTAGCTGGTAGCGAAACTGTGCGGTGGATTCACGTGCAGTCGTCGCCAATGTTTTCGGATTTTGGACAACTGATCGGTCACGTGGGCACCGTTAGAGATGTCACAGACCGCAAGCAAGCAGAGGAAGAACGCGGCCGACTAATCCGCGAACAAGTGGCGCGGCAAGAAGCGGAGAGAGCTAACCAGATGAAGGATGAATTTCTAGCTATTCTCTCTCACGAACTCCGTACTCCTTTAAATGCAATTCTCGGCTGGTCTAGGCTGCTTCGCTGCAAAACATTTGACCAAGAAACTATTGATAAAGCCCTAGAAACAATTGAGCGCAATGCTAAATCTCAAGCTCAACTCATCGAAGATATTTTAGATGTTTCGCGGATTCTGCGGGGAAAAATAAATTTAAATATGCATCCGATTCGGTTGGAATCTGCGATCAAGTTGGCAATAGATTCATTGCAGCCGCTGGCTGAGGAAAAATCAATAGTCCTAGAATTAACGTGCAGTCCAAATGTAGGTGAAGTGACCGGCGATTTCGATCGCTTGCAGCAAATTGTGTGGAATTTGCTGTCAAATGCGATTAAGTTTACTCCGCAAGAGGGTAAAGTAGAAGTGCGGTTAGAGTCAGTTGGAGATGAGGCTCAAATTCAGATAATTGATAGCGGCATTGGTATCGCTCCTGATTTTTTGCCTTATGTTTTCGATCGCTTCCGCCAAGCTGATAGCAGCACAACTAGGTCTTACGGGGGTTTGGGACTGGGATTGGCGATCGTCCGTCACTTGGTGGAACTGCACGGCGGTAAGGTGGATGCAGAGAATAATCCGGGCGACGGTGCGAAATTTACGGTGGCTTTACCTCTGGCACAGAAGAAGACCCGAGGTGCAGGGGATGATTGGTCGCTGCTCAATGAGGCGACAGAGACTCTCCCCACTCTGGCTAATTTGCAATTGCTGGTGGTGGATGATGACGATGACACGCGGGAGTTTTTGATTGCTTTACTCGAGGACGAAGGAGCTATGGTGCGATCGGCGGCATCGGTGGCCGGGGCTCTAGATGCACTGGAGAGTTATTGGCCGGATCTGCTGCTGAGCGACATTGGAATGCCGGAAGCAGACGGTTATGAGTTGATGGCGCGGGTGAGAGAAATGGAAAGGCTCAGGGGTGGAAAGATGCCTGCGATCGCCCTGACGGCCTACGCCAGAGAGGAAGAGCGGCAGCAAGCGCTGGAAGCTGGTTTCCAGATGCACTTATCTAAACCAGTTGAGCTAACTAAGTTAATTGCCGCAATTGCTAACCTCACAGGAAGGCTCGGAAATCCCGAGCAGACGGACTCGGCGGTTTCAACCGCTTTGTTGACCCCGCAATCCCGTGCCGATTAGTGAGAAAAATATTAAGCTAGCTTAAAGGACAAGCGATCGACAGTTCGGAACAAGACATTCGTTTTTCCACAAAAAACTGGATATTTGCCGTTTTTTTGCTTCAACCTGCCGTCAAAGTACAAAATTACCCGCCATCAATACATGAATATTTTTAGCAGTCTGCTTTCTGGTCCAACTCCAGCACCCCAAGTCAAAAAACAGCGTCGAGGCATTGAAATTAAGTCGGAACGCGAAATCGAAATTATGCGACAGGCAGGGAAAATCGTTGCAACGGTACTCAAAGAAATTTCCCTAATGGTAAAACCGGGAATGACTACTGCTGATTTGGATGCTTATGCCGAAAAACGCATCCGCGAAATGGGTGCAACTCCCAGTTTTAAAGGCTATCACGGTTTCACGGGATCGATTTGCTCTAGCATTAATAACGAAGTTGTTCACGGCATCCCCAGCGCCAAAAAAGTAATTCGGGCAGGAGATGTTCTCAAGGTAGATACTGGGGCATATTATCAAGGTTTTCACGGCGATTCTTGCATTACGATCGCAGTTGTGGAAGTGACTCCCGAATCGGCAAAATTAATCCGAGTCGCAGAAGAAGCTCTCTACAAAGGCATCGAACAAGTGAAGGCTGGAGCCTATTTGCTCGATCTCGCTGGTGCGATCGAAGATCATGTCAAAAGCAACGGTTTTAGCATCGTTGAGGAGTTTACCGGTCACGGTGTCGGGCGAAATTTGCACGAGGAACCCTCGGTTTTCAATTTCCGCACGCGGGAAATGCCGAACGTGAAATTGCGAGCGGGCATGACATTGGCGATCGAACCAATTCTGAATGCCGGTTCTAAGTACACTCGGACGCTTTCTGACAAGTGGACTGCTGTAACCGTTGACAATGCTATGTCGGCTCAGTTTGAGCATACTGTGTTGGTGACAGAAACTGGTTATGAAATTTTGACCGATCGTTCAAAAGTTTAAGTTGAAGGGTTCAACAATAATTTTGAGTTTTGAGTTTCGAGTTTTGAATTAAAGATTTAAGAACTTTTTAATCGTTAGATCAAAACCTAACTCAAAGCTCTTGAGTTGAACAACAATTTTTTAACTTCCTTCGAGGGATAGAGTGACAAGAAGAGTTAAATGCGGCTAAATTAAAAAATAGTGGTAAAGCGTAAGGGTAACAACTATGTCAGCACGATTATTATTGGTAGATGATGAACCGGGCTTGCGGGAAGCAGTACAAGCTTATTTGGAAGATAGCGATTTCGCGGTTGAGGTGGCCAGTAATGCTCGGGATGGGTGGGAACTCTTGCAGCAGACTAATCCGGATTTGGTGATTTCAGACATTATGATGCCCCAGGTGGACGGTTATCAATTTCTCAAGCAAGTGCGGGAAGATCCTCGCTATAAGGCTTTGCCGGTGGTGTTTTTGACGGCTAAGGGGATGACGAGCGATCGCATTCAAGGCTATCAAGCAGGCTGCGATGCTTATCTTTCTAAACCCTTCGATCCCGACGAATTAGTAGCAATAGTAACCAATTTGCTGGCCCGCCGCGCGGCTGCTAAGGAGACGAGCGAAAATGCTGAAAGTCCAGATATTGCTGCTTTGACAAGCCAGATGGCGAGAATTGAGTCTTTGCTGAGCGGGCGGAGTTCGATCGCCCAAAGTCCTTCGCCGATTAAAATTGATTTGACTCCGCGAGAACAAAGTGTTTTGGATTTGGTTGCTCAAGGTTTGATGAATAAGGAAATTGCCCGCCGCTTGGAAACTAGCGTCCGCAATGTGGAAAAGTACGTCAGCCGTTTGTTTAGCAAGACGGGTACTAACAGCCGTACTGAGTTGGTTCGCTTCGCTCTCGAACACGGCTTGACGAAATAGGAGCCCTCTCGACTTGGCTGGAGGCTGTGCCTCGCCAAGCTGCGTTACCAGGCTCTTCCTGGTAACGAGAATTATGAAAAAACTTAGAAATGTTAAGATATAAGTATTGACAGATATCCGGTGGCTGTGGTATATCACATCAGCTTGCTGGTGGCAGCGCGGGAGTGCGAAAACTGGTGTGCGATCGAACTTCTCACCCACTTTGCTTTGAGTCTGAGATGAACATTCGCAAAGGCTGGGGAATTACTTAACGGGAAAACCTGACTGTTTAAGAGTTTTCACGTAGTAAATAGAAAGGCAAACAGTTGACCGGATATGCTCCGTTAAGCAAACTTGCCGCGAAGAGTCAGATAAGGTTATATCCTGTGGAAAAACAAGTCACTATTAATTAATGACTATGCTCAAAAACGGATACTTGCGAACGGCAGGAGTGGTAAGTAGCCCACAATTTTAGACCCTAGTTCAAGCTCTCAGATTCATCTGTGAACTAAATCTAAAATCTAAAATCTAAAATCGACTCACAGCGCTCTAAAGTAGCGGCGGATGTTGAATGTATAGCAGCACCAAAGTTTGGTTTATATCAGGAGGATACCATGAGGAAAATCACGGCGCGACAAACAATAAGTGCCATAGTAGCACTGCCGATCCTACTAATGGCCAATACAACTCAAGCTTTTGCCGCTGATACCAGTCCGAAAATAGATCCAATTAAGAAAGTTTCGGATTTGGGCGATGAGCTTGATTTTGATATGCTCGCACCAACAACAATCAGCATTGAAGAAAGCGAGGATTGGGATGAACCTGATTTTACAGCTACTTTAGATATGGAGATTAGTAAATTTATGACAAACAATCTTCAAGCTGTAATTGATGAGCCGCCGCCGGTAGTTTATCTCAGTGCGGCGAGGGGCCAGTCAACCCGGGAATGCCGGATTTCGGGGATCTGCGAATAACTGAATCGGATTTGGGCGATCGACTCTTTTGCTGGGTACAATTGGAGCGATCGTAAAGATTTCAGTAAAATTAGGTTGATTTTGCTGAGAAGATGCGAATAACAGAGTATGTATTTTTTCGGGTATGCTTTAATTTGAGCCGCTACAACAATAAGTATGCAGGCAGAAATAAACTTAACTAATTGATGGTTCCGTGTGAAATAAAATCGCCAAAACGGGCAGAAATAAACTTAACTATGTGATTATTTGCGGTAATTTGCAAACGTAAAAACGGGTAAAAGTAAACTTAGAGCAACCGCCCAAACGGTTAGGACGTTCTTAATTGCACTTTCCCCTGCGGTCGATTCCTTCCATCCGTGAGATCCGTGACATCGGTTAAATAATCTGTTGCCGAACTTCCATCCGTGACCTCCGTGACATCGGTTAAATAATCCGTTGCCGAACTTCCATCCGTTACATCGGTTAAATAATCCGTTGCCGAACTTCCTGTTATCCGTTACATCCCGTACATGGGTCGTTGCCGAACTTCCTTTTTTCGGCAGTTGACAGTACCTATTCTGAGAAACTTTTTCACTAATTAATTATGATTAATTCGCACTGCCAGCAAGACACCGCAGCACAGCAAAACAAAAGTTCGCTGCAAACTCTCTCCCGGGCTCTGAGAATGTCTCAGGGGCAATTTTCGCTGATTTTGGCCCGGTGCAATTACAGTGCGATGAGAGAGGAAACTGTACGGCAATTGCGGGAGGAGTCTGGTATCGAGATTCTAGAAATGGTCCTCCCGCCATCTGTTAAAACTCTTTACACGACGATAGAAACCAAACTTTCCTGCAGCCACCCGGCAGCTTTAATGGTGTTTGGATTGGAATCGGTAAGTGCCATCGATCGACTGCTGACTTCTACCAACTACGTGAGGGAAGAATTTCGGAATAATTTTCCCTTCCCGGTGGTGCTGTGGGTGACCGACAAAATATTAAAAAAACTGATTCGGTTAGTAACAGATATCGAGACTTGGACGACCACTGTTGAATTTGTGATCGGCCCCGACGACTTGGTGGATTTCCTGGGCAAAAGTGCCGATCGCATTTTTTCCAATATTTTAGAAAGTGGCAATTGGCGTTTAACTAATTCTGCCATTCTCGGAGCCAATTCTTTGAGTGAACTAGAGTCGGCTAGCCAAGACTTGCAAACTTGCAACATCAGGTTAGAACCAGCTATTGAAGCGAGTTTGCAATTTATTCGCGGTAGGCACGAATATGCTTGTCACCGCATCCCTGCGGCTATTGAATTGTATCAAAAAAGTCTCAGTTTTTGGAAGCATCAAGTAGCGTTTATTGGGTCCAAAACACAATTTAACGATTTGTTATTTACCGTTCACCCAGCACCGGTGTTAGAGGGAATTCTGCTATTCCACATCGGTCTTTGCTACCGCTTCCAAGCAGAAAAACACCGCAGCGGCAACCGTCCTTACTGGACGGAAGCTAAGAATTATTTTCAGGAATGTATTAATGTTTTAGAACGGGCGGGACGGTCGGATGCCGTTGGTATATTCATCAATCAACTTGGCGAAGTATTGCAGCATTTAGAAGATTGGGATGCACTCTGGAATTTAGCTATCAAAGCTCGGAGGTTACATGAAAATATGGAAAATTCAGCAGTTAATTTGGCTCAAGATTACGGCTTTTTGGCTAGAGTAGCCTTAGAGCAGAAGAACTGGCAAGGGGCGAAAGAATGGGCTTTAGTGGCTCTAGACGTTCTCAACTCAAATTTAGAAGCGACGGGACAGGGAACCCCTGTAAAGTCGCAGCATCTAGGCTTGTATCTGTTAATTTTAGCAGAGGCCCAGAGCCAGTTGGGCGAGATGCAGGAGGCGATCGCGCATTTAGAGCTTGCTCGCTCGGAAACCGAAGCGTGCTACAACCCGCAACTGTATTTGCGGGTTTTAGAAATGCTGCGAGCGCTCTATTTTCAGCGGGGAGAATATCTCAAAGCCTTTCAAATTAAGCAAGATTACCGAGCGGTGGAGCACACGTATCGGTTCCGAGCTTTTATTGGAGCCGGAAAGTTGCAGCCGCACAGAGAAGCGATTAATTCCGTCGCCGAAACTCTTGCCGGCGCTGCTACTATTGCTGACGAAATTACAGCTTCCGGCAGAGAGCAAGACCTCAACCGCTTGATATATAGGATGAACAATACCCCCGACAAACTGACAGTAATTTACGGTCAGTCTGGAGTTGGCAAAAGTTCAATAGTCACGGGAGGATTAGTACCCGCTCTCAAACAAAAAAAAATAGAAATGCGAACTGTTTTGCCCGTAGTGCTGCAAGTTTACAACAACTGGCCGCGGGAATTGACCAGACAGTTATCTGCTGGGAAAGCGGAAATATTCGATCCGGAAATTTCCGAAGCCTTACCAGAAACTGCTCCGGTAGATTTTCCAGTAGAAGCAGGCGAAGTCAAGGGAAATCTTATTTCGGGATTTCATGGTGGAGCGACGGGGAATAATGAGGCTCAAAGGGAGCAGTCACAGCCAGTAGAATTAATAATAGAACAACAGGCGATCGAATACGAAAACATTATCAAGGAGCTGCAAAGAAATTCAGAACATTTAGTGACTGTTCTGATATTTGACCAATTTGAAGAATTTTTTTTCGTGTGGAAAGAGCCAGCGGCAAGACAAATATTTTTTGATTTTTTGCGGCAATGCTTGAAAATCAAATACTTAAAAGTCATCCTGTGTTTGCGGGAAGATTACCTGCACTATTTGCTCGAATTTTCCCGACCCAAAAACCAGACAGGATTCGTTAACAATGATATTTTGGAGGACATTCTCAGCAAAAACATTCTGTTTTATTTGGGAAATTTTTCGCTGGTCGATGCGCGATCGGTAATTCGCACTTTAACTGAACGAGCGCAGTTTTACTTAGAACCGGAGCTGATCGAAGAATTAGTCAAAAATTTAGCTGGAGAATTGGGAGAAGTCCGCCCGATCGAACTACAACTTGTCGGCGCTCAACTGCAACAAGAGGACATTAGAAGTTTAACTCAATATCAGGAACTCGGCAACAATCCGCAACAAAAATTAGTCGAAAGGTTTCTCGAAGAGGTCATCAAAGATTGCGGGCCGGAAAATGAAGTGGCAGCGCGCCGAGTTTTGTATTTTCTAACAGATGAAGATGAGATCCGTCCCCTCAAAACCCGCGCCGAATTAGCCTCAAACTTAGCGACATTTGCCGAAGCTGACCAATTAGATTTAGTCTTAGAACTGTTAGTAAACTCGGGTTTAGTTTTTCGATGGACGGAACTGCCTGCTGAGCTTTATCAGCTCGTTCACGATTATTTAGTTAGCTTCATTCGCCAGCAGCAAGAATTAGATAAAAAGGCAGAATTTGAAGAACTGCGAAAGCAAAACCAAATTAACCGAGATGAAATTGAACAAATTCGCAAAGACAGAGAGCGAGACGCTTTGCTGTCGGAAGCTAGAGACAAACAGCGCCAAGCCCGAGACAAACAGCACGAAGCGGAAGCTCAACTTTACCACACTCGGAGATGGCAATTGCGGGCGGCGGTTCTAGGAGTGCTTGTACTCGGAGGTGTTTCGGCGATGGCCTTCGAGCAAGCAAAACTAGCAGAAAGCGCGCGGCAAGAAGCAGAAAAAAGTCGGACTGATGCCCTAAATTCGGCGTCGGAAGCTTTAGTGCTTTCTAATGAAAAAAATCAATTAGGAGTGTTGGGAAATAGTATAAAAATCGGCCGTGATTCTCAGAAAAGTACAGCGCTGCCTGTGGAGACTAAGAATCAAATTGCTGAAAGACTCAGACAAGCAGTTTCCGGGGTGCAAGAACGCAACCGTTTCGAGCAGCACAGCAAGTTTGTTTTGGATGTGAGTGTCAGCCCCGACGGCAATTCAGTTGCTTCGGCAAGTGCTGACAAAACTGTTAAATTGTGGAGCAAAGAAGGTAAGTTATTAAAAACTTTCAATCACCCGGATACCGTGACGAGTGTTAGTTTTAGTCCCGATGGGAAAACGATCGCTACTGGTTGTGCCGATCGCACAATTAGAATTTGGCAAGTAGATAACGACAAAAGTGCGATGGCCACTTTATCCGGTCACCGCGATATCGTCACCAGCGTCAGTTTCAGTCCCGACGGCAAAACCCTAGCTTCCGCCAGTCACGACAACACAGTCAAAATCTGGAACCTTGCGAACAAAAAATTGCTGCAAACCTTAACCGCACACAAAGACTGGGTGCTCGGCGTCAGTTTCAGCCCCGACGGCCAAACAATAGCCTCAGCAAGTGTTGACAAAACTGTCAAACTTTGGAACCGAGAAAGTAAAACCCAGAAATTTACAATTAATCCCAAAACATTAACCAAACATTCTGACATCGTGTACAGCATTAAGTTCAGTCCAAACAGTCGAGAACTCGTCTCAGCAAGTGCCGACACCACAGCTAAAATTTGGAACCGAAACGGTGAGGAAATCAGAACTCTCAAAGGACACAACGATGAAGTTGTCAGCGCGAGTTTCAGTCGCGACGGCAAAAAAATTGTCACCGGCAGTGCAGACGATACGGTGAAAGTTTGGAGTCGCAGCGGCACTTTGCTCAATACTTTTCGAGGACATCAAGACGACGTAAGGGCCGTAAGTTTCAGCGGGGACGGCACTATTGCTTCCGCAAGTAAAGACAAAATAGTGAAAATTTGGAAACCGGACAGCACTCCGCTGAATAAGATTTTATCGGGACACGAAGACTGGGTTTACAAAGTCAGTTTTAGCGCTGATGGCAAAACAATTGCTTCTGCTAGCGGGGACAAAACCGTGAGGCTTTGGCGGGCTGACGGCAGTTTATTGAAAACCTTAGAAGGTCACAAGGATTCTGTTACCTGGGTGAGTCTTTCGCCTGATGATAAAACTGTTGCTTCGGCGAGCGATGATAAAACAGTGAAAGTCTGGAGTTTAAACGGTAAACTGTTAGATACTCTCAGCCACAGCGGCATTGTTAGAAGCGTGAGTTTTAGTCCAGACGGAAAGATAATTGCCGCCGCCAATGCCGATCGCAAATTGTACCTCTGGCGCTGGAACGGTTCTAAAGCAACTTTGTTTGCCAAACTCGATCACAGCAATCCAGTAATTAGCGTTAGCTTCAGTCCCGACGGCAAAACTATTGCTACTGCTACCGCTGCTGAGGACAAGGCAAGCGGGAAGAAAAAGGCTTTTGAAATTACCGGAGAAAAGAGAGTTTACCTGTGGCAATTTAACGGTTCGTCGGCGAAAATTCTGAAAACTCTCGACCACCAAGACAGCGTTAAAAATGTTAGTTTCAGTCCCGACGGCAAGACTATTGCTGCTGCTTGCGCTGACAAAAAAGTTTACTTGTGGGGGTTTGATGGAAAGGGAGTTAATTTAAATGAAAAACTCGACCACAGCGATACTGTAGAAAGCGTGAGTTTTAGTCCAGACGGCAAATTGATTGCGGCGGCGAGTGGGGGAAATACTGTTAAGCTGTGGGATTTTGACGGCAAGAAGGCGCTGCTATCGAAGACTTTGGAATCGAGCGATCGCGTGTTGAGCGTTACTTTTAGTTCTGACAGCAAAACTCTGGGTTTTGCTAGTAGGGATAGGACTGTAATTCTGTTGCCTGTGGAAAATTTGGAACTGAATAATATCATTGCTCGCAGTTGCGAGTGGTTGGGAGATTATTTGCAGAATGACCCGAATGTTCCTGAGGGCGATCGACTGCTGTGTCTTGGGTTTGGGAAGCAGGCATTAAATAAGAGGAAGTAAACCTGGTTTGTAGTGAGGACTTCAGTTTTCTCTCTGCCTGTGAATGAGGATTAAAGTCCAATGGCACTGAAAAAGTGAGCAAAAAAAAATCTGTAAGGCAAGCTCTGCATAGATAATTGCCTTACCAACCAAAATATCTCTCTCTAGTATGCCCAATCGTGCGTCTATTCT
>JACJNV010000059.1 GCA_014695175.1 Microcoleus sp. FACHB-DQ6
ATTGATATTCATTGGGTGACATAAACCAGATTACTTAATAGATATAAGTTTATTTTTCCCTCAGCTCTTTCCTCGAATTTTAATTTGTCTGCTCACTAACCTCAGACAAGTTTTTGGTATAGTGCCATCTCTCGAAACTCGATATAACATCGATAACATAATCCATCCACCCAGATGGCTGGAACCTTAAACCTTGCCCCACAGTTCGGACACTCCGACAGCAATCGCAACTGATACTGATCCCACCCCGTTGTCGTCTTAAACCGCCACTCAATATAGCAGTTATCAGTTACCGACAACACAGGGTAGCTACCGATGTAGTGGAGTTATAGGTCGTTTTAAAATTTGTTGAACAACCCCATAATAATTAGGATTTTCTAACCCTTCTAATTCATGTTTGATATCTTCCCAATCCCCTAATTTACTTTTCCACATACCATCCTCTTCTTGTCTCGCAACGTGCTGGGGTTCACCGTCATAGGTGTATATTGCTATCTTTTCAAACCCCGGTTCAAAGTCACGATTCTCGCAACAGTCATATCCAATAGTTTGATAAGCCTTGATAAAAGCGTCCAGTGTTAACTCTCTTGGCACACCCTCGGGCCAGTATCCATCAGGATCTACCGGGTCCCATCTACAGTCTTCTTCGCCAGCCGCGAAAGCAAAGCAATTGTAATCTACAGTTTCTTCACTTGTTACTTCATATTTAGTACGATCTAAATTAGGAAATCTCAAGATTTTACGGTAATCCAACCTACCACTCATAACCGTGTTCTTTTCCCCATTGTATCCACGCTTGAGCCATTTGCTTCATTCGACCACGCTGTTCAGGTTTTACGGGATTATCACCAGTAATTGCCCTCAACGCCCAAAACCAATGGTCAGGTTTTTGTTCGAGATCGCGCAAAATTAACGGGACAACAGGGGGCCCCATACCAATAATTCTCTGATAAGCCTGGTGAATTGACTTCTGTGTAACGAATGACAGCATCCTCGTTTCTGCACGCCATTCTTCTGCGAGGCTATTAAACTCGGCTTCCACTTCTACCTTACTTTTAATGGGGTATTTATAAGCAGTAATAACGAATTATCTCCCTAATTTTAAAAGGCTCTTGATTATTAATTTTGAGGAGTGTAGGAAAACGTAATTGCCCCACCACCTCTATTAAAGGAGTTTGCTGATAAATGACTCGTTGGTAATCAGGTAGTTTCATTTTAGGACGTGGTTACTTCATAAGTGTATTTTATATCTTCCTCATAAAAATCTTTAAATCAGTGATAATGCTGCACCTGCTTTTGCTAGTTTGTTCCTGAAAACATTGTAAAGCATTTTTGACAAATGAAATGATATCAAATCCGATCGCCCCCAGCCCACCAGTCCGCCAGTCCATCTCAGGACACGGCACGGCGCCGTGTCCTTAGCCGTAACTTATCGGCGACAGCCTTCGGCGATCGCCCTTAACACCGCTAGCCGTACTTCTGGATGAGATTTCTCAAGCCCGTTAGCCCGAAAAACCCAGTGTCCGCCGCCCGCGTGCTCGATCGCAATTTTCTGTCCATCAGGCAAAACTATTTGCCACCAATTCAAGACAGTGGCTTTAATAAGGTGGCACTGAATTTCGTTCAGTTGAACCTCCATTAATTTCAGTTGACGCATGATTGGATTTTGGGCAGATGACTTCATGATTTTTCTCATTAAATGAATTCGACTGTTTCTCGGCTTTGATTTCAGCTTGCCGATTTTTGAACTTAACTTCACCTTCCGAAGTTTTCGCCTTAACTTCCCTTTCCGAAGTTTTCGCCTTAACTTCCTTTTTACCACCTTTAGGCTCAACTTTGACTCCAAAACCTTTAGACTTAACTTTTCCTGGGGCAGAAGTTGAAGTCTGTTCCGTGGCCGGCTTCTTAAACTCCGCGTCTAATTGGTCTAAAATCTCCTCTTGTTCGGGAGTATGTTCCGCTGGCTGCTCTAAATTTCTGGGATTGTATTCGCCAACCAACCTTGCCAAAAATTCCGAAATTGACAGTCCGGCTGCGGCTGCTTTTTTCGTTAAAAGGGCGTAGGTGTCGGTTTTAATGCGAATTTGTTTGAGCCGGAGGTTGGGATTGTTGTCAACTGTTTCGGCAATAGTTACTGCGGTAATCCTTTCTTTTGGTATGACATCGACAACTTCTTGCCACTTTTCTTGTAAACGACAGTCGCCATATTGGTCGGTAATTGCGTGTTTGAACAAAGGGACAACTTGAGCAACGCAGCTAGGCAAAATCTCAAAGCCTGCTTTAATCAAGCGCAGGCAAATACTCGCAGCTTTGATAATTTGTGTGCAGTAAAAATACTGCCTGCCTAATGCTTGTTCGCAGTAACTTTTAAAAGTTTTGAACTTGTCTTTGTACAATCGCAGCTTTCGGATCGCGTCCAGCATGATTCCTTGACGCACGTAGTCTAGGAATCCCCTTTTAATTTCGCCTGTCAGGTAGTCTAAATCGTGAAAGGGAGATTGATTCTGGATTTCTTCTTCAAAGTCTAGCAGCGGGCCTGCAAAGTGAAAGTTGGAGGCGACATCGCCTAGGTAGAAGTTGTCAATTGATGTGGACATGATCTGGAATGGTTCGAGAAAGGGCACGATAGCACGGAAGTTGTGCGATCGCAAAGGGGAAGTTTTGGTCTGGATCTTTGATACAATTTTGAGTTGTGTTGTCCTGTGAGGTCGATCGACCTTTTACATGGCACCACCTCCTCGGCGTTAAGAAAAAAGGGGCTTGAGGTATGCGCCCAACCCCCGAAAATACGCTTGGGTATGCAAGCACAATTGATAGACACTACAAGTAAGGCGGTTCTTCAAACCTGCATTTTGACGAAAAGAGGCTCGCCCAACCGCTTTGCTATGTTCTTTTTCGTAGTTTAGTCAGACTTACTGCTTTTGTCAAGGGTAAACTACGAAATATTCTGCACCATGAATCAAGAAGTACGGGATTTATACGAAATGAGCCTTGCAGAAATTAGAGAATACAGGGGCTTTAGTCGCCGAGAGCTTAGCCAGCAACTGACGGGGAAAGTCTCTGAAGATACTTTGTATTCAATAGAAAAAAGAAAACAAAAACCCAGAGTTGATACTGCAATAGCCATCTGTACAGCCCTAAATATTAGCTTGAAACAGTTCTGTCACTCGATCGGGCTAGATGTTTCAGGACTTGTTGATGATTACGTTCCGCCGAGGAACAGCTAACAAACAGAGCTAAATCATGGTGTTGATATTTGATACAATTTTAAACTGGGCTGTGAGGTCGATCGACCTTTTACATGGCATCACCTCCTCGGCGTTGAGAAAAAAGGGGCTTGAGGTATGCGCCCAACCCGAAAAAACGCTTGGCTATGCAGGCATAATGGGTAGACACTACAAATAAGGCAGTTCTTCAAACCTGCATTTTGACGAAAGGAGGCTCGCCCGGTTGCCTTTGTTTTGCCTATCTACTAGCAGTTTAGTGCCAGATCCCAATTTTGTCAAGCACTATTCTGCTAGCAATTAACTGCTATAATTGATGGAAGCTAAAGATCAAGAAACCATAACCTTGAAAAACCTTAGAGAAAGTGCAAATTTGACCCAACCTGAACTTAGTCGTCGAATGGGGGTAGGAATTCGCATTATTGGTGATTGGGAACGAGGAGAATCCATTCCTCGCTTCGATCGGGCCATTGCTCTGGCGCGCGAGCTAGGCGTGCCACTAAAAACACTTGCTAGATGTATGGGACTAGACGTAGCCAAAATTCCCGACGACCTACCAACATGAAGTTTACGTCTTATCCGAGTCTGTGTCAAGACGTTTGCATCATGAATATTTCGTCCTATGATAGAAGAAGATTTACAAGAAAAGGAGAAGTCTCCATTGAGACTACTCAGAGAACAAGCTGGACTAACACGCCCTCAAGTCAAAGAAAAAATCGGAATCTCCGAGCGAAGACAAGCTGACTGGGAATTAGGCAAGGCTCTACCTAATGCTGAAAACATACTTGCTATGGCTAACCTGTACCAGGTTTCTCTAAAAACTATGTTTGAGGTTTTAGGATTAGACGTAACCAAAATTCCCGATGACTTACCAAGTCGCGATCCCTCACCGAACGACAACTAACCCGCAGGGGTTCGGGAATGTCTAGGGAAACGGGTTTGAGTCATGCACCCAAGCCCGGAAAATAGGCTTGGCTATGCAGGCATAATGGGTAGAAACTACAAATAAGGCAGCTCGCTAAACCAAAGCGTTTCCACCGTCCGGCTAAAGGAGCCGCCTTTGTGTTGTCTCTATCTTTAACAAGGATACTTGTAAACAACGAGGTTGTCAACAAGTTTGCTTGTAAATTTCCCATGATATGCCCAGAAAGAAACAAACTCAAGAGTCCAAAGATATACCAGCACTGCAAATCTTGCGGGAAGCTGCTGGTTTATCGCAATCCGCTTTAGCAAAGCAAATTCCCGACAAAACGGGCGCAAAAACCCTAAGCCAACAAGCAATCAGTAACTGGGAGCGAGGACTAGACCAACCCGAACTGACCATTGCTCAAATGAAAGCCCTTTGCAAAGCTCTCGGAAAAACGCTTAACGATTTGCCTAACGACTTAGGCCCACCAAATCCCGACTGACAACTAAAAAGTCAAAAAGCCCGATCGACCTTTCATCGCTCAATCCGTGACTTTCCCTCTCAAAGCTTTAATCTGCCCTCGCTTGGTTTTGCTGTCGAGACGCTTGCGCTGGGAACTACGAGTTGCTTTGCTGGGTTTGCGCCTTTTCGGTATGACGATCGCACTTTTAATCAGCTCTTGCAGCCGTCTCAAAGCCTCCTCCCGGTTTTGTTCCTGGCTGCGGTGTTCCTGGGCCTTAATCACAATCACACCTTCGGAGGTGATGCGCTGGTCGTTGATTTGCAACAAACGCTCCTTGTAGCGATCGGGCAATGAGGAAGCTGGGATATCAAAGCGCAAGTGAATAGCACTCGCCACCTTATTTACATTTTGTCCCCCCGCGCCTTGAGAGCGAATCGCACTAATCTCGATTTCGCGATCGTCCAGGAACACTGTATTAGAAATTTGTAGCATGATTCATCAGTGAGATTAAAGATACTGGGAAAGCAGTGCATCTTTTATATATAACTTACTTTGGTAGATGAATTATTTACACTTCTTAGCGGTCAGGATGAATTCGATGAGTCTTTTTCTATCCCATAACTCTATGTCGTTAGATTCAGCAAGGTTGTAAGCATTTTCTGTAAATCTGTTGTTGGTGATGACTCTTCCTTTATTTCCTTTGTAATGTCTGACGGCTCCTGCTACTTCTTGAACTGCTTTAATCCCAACTGGATTTTTGCTTCTTTTCGCTTGAACCACAGTTTTGGAGCCATCTTTGTATAAAATTAAATCCGCCCCATAATCTTGACTATCTTGAGTTAAAGTAACAGTATAACCAAAGTTTATAAAATGAACCTCTAGAATTTTTTCAAACTCTTTTCCGGTCATTTCATCCACTTCCAGAATACCACTGTCTAATAAACGCTTTTTTTCCTCTTCTTCTTTCAATGTATCCAATACCGATGTCGCAATCACACCCACAACGGCAGCGGCTCTTACAATAAAAGATTTCATAAAATTACATTTTTTTAAAAGGAGTAGTTATGATGGTAGCAGATTTGCTCAGTATAGTTATCTACTAAGATCACAAGTAAGATCACAAGCACATTGTGATCTTACTTACTGATTTTTTTAAATTCCCGATCTTGGACTGGGGCTTTTTGTCTGCACTCAAGTTCAAGTATGGTTCAAAGAGTCAGGCGAAAGTCAAGGGATTTTATAGTTTAGAACTGTAACAAAACTTTAATCACACCCAAACCGTAGGTTTAGCAAAAATTACTGCGGATACAGTGACAATTAGCAATACTGTAGCCTAAGATCGGTTTAAATTGTCAGTATCATCTCAAGGCAAGGGTGCAAAATGGCAGATATCAACGGCACGATGATGCAATATTTCCACTGGTACATTCCCGATCGAGGAACCCTGTGGGATGAGGTGAAAAACCAAGCGAAAGAATTGGCGGATGCGGGTTTTACGGCACTGTGGCTGCCCCCAGCTTACAAAGGAAGTGGCGGGCAAAGCGACGTTGGATATGGCGTTTACGACTTATTTGATTTGGGAGAATTCGACCAAAAAGGTTCAATTCGCACCAAATATGGTACTAAGCAGCAATATTTGGATGCGATCGCAGCCCTGCACAAATCTCATATCCAAGTCTATGCCGATGTAGTTATCAACCACAAAATGGGTGCAGATGCAGCAGAGATATTTAAGGCAACTCCTTATCCTCAAAACAATCGGCTAAATCCCAAAGGTGGGTTGCAAGAAATTAAAAGTTACACCCATTTTAACTTTCCCGGACGCCAAGGTAAATATTCCCAATTTGAATGGCACTGGTTGCATTTTGACGCAGTAGACTACAATGAATACAATCCAGACGATCGCGGCACAGTCTATTTGGTAGAAGGGAGAGTTTTTGATGACTATGTTGCCCTAGAAAATGGCAATTTTGCATATTTAATGGGGTGCGATCTGGATTTCCAGGATCAATGGGTACGAGATGAAATTACACGCTGGGGTAAGTGGTATCTCGACACAACAGGTGCCGACGGTTTCCGTTTAGATGCCATCAAGCACATATCGTCTTGGTTTTTTGTGGAATGGTTGGAGGAAATGGAGCGATATGTCGGCAAAGATTTGTTTGTTGTAGGTGAGTATTGGGCACCAAATATCGATATCCTGCACTGGTATGTCGGTTCAGTTAAGGGTAAAATGTCAGTTTTTGATGTGCCGCTGCATTACAACTTTCATTACGCCAGCCAACAGGGCGGTAACTACGATATGCGGCGCATCTTAGACGGTACAATGATGCAGCAGCAACCGACTCATGCAGTAACGTTTGTCGAAAACCATGATTCCCAACCGCTGCAAGCACTTGAATCTGTCGTAGAACCGTGGTTTAAACCTCTTGCTTATGCGATTATTCTATTGCGAAAAGAAGGTTATCCCTGCGTTTTCTACCCGGATTATTACGGTGCAGAATATGAAGATTGGGGGCGTGATGGCAATCGGTATAAGATTGTTATGCCGTCTCATCGATCGCTAATTGACAAGTTTCTCCATGCTCGCAAACACTTCGCCTACGGCCCTCAATATGACTATTTCGATCATTGGAATACCATTGGCTGGACGAGATTGGGCAATCGGAAACATCCACAGGCAATGGCAGTAATTATGAGTGACGGCCCGGAGGGTTCCAAGTGGATGGAAGTTGGTAAACCTCATGCTAAGTTTGTGGATTTAACAGGGCATATTAAGGAACCTGTTTCTACTAACGAGTGGGGTTGGGGCGAGTTTCGCTGTCAAGGCGGTTCAGTATCTGTGTGGGTTCAGGAATAAGATCGGTTGGTAGTAATATCATTGTCTATTTGTAAGGTGCGCCGAAACGCACCCTACAAAAATTAATTAATCACCACTACCAGTTTGCAGCGATTCTTTAGCAGTCTGCGTCCACTCAGAGTGGAAGAATTGGCCGCGCGGTTTGTCGGTGCGCTCGTAGGTGTGAGCCCCAAAATAATCCCGCTGAGCTTGCGTGAGGTTTTGCGGCAATCTTTCGCGGCGGTAGCTGTCGAAATAGTCCAGCGAGGCGCTAAATGCTGGCACTGCAATCCCCAGTTGGCAAGCAGTAGCTAACACGTCTCGCCAAGCCGATTGGCGATCGAGAATGCTCTGTTTGAACTCCGGCGCTAACAGCAAATTCGGCAGCGTGGGGTCGTCCTTGAAAGCTGTTTTAATCTTGTCCAAAAATCCAGCCCGAATAATACAGCCACCCTTCCAAATTCTGGAAATTTCGCTCAAACTCAAGTCGTAATTGTACGACTTCGACGCCGCGCTCAACAGCGCCATGCCTTGCGCGTAGGAGCAAATCTTCGAGCAGTAAAGCGCATCCCGAACTTTGTTCACAAACTCTTTAGTATCGCCTTCGTACTTGCCGCTAGGCCCCGTCAGTTCTTGGGAAGCTTTGATGCGCTCGTCTTTGTAAGAAGACATGATTCTGGCATTCACAGCAGCGATAATTGTGGGAATGCTCACGCCCAATTCCAAAGCACTCATAACAGTCCAGCGGCCGGTACCTTTCTGACCGGCTGCGTCCATAATTACCTCAACTAAGGGTTGCTTAGTTTCCGGGTCGTTGTACTTGAAAATATTAGCCGTAATTTCAATCAAAAACGAGTTGAGTTCGTCTGTGGTATTCCATTCGGCAAAAACTTCCTGCAACTGCTGGCCGTTCAATCCACCAACGTTTTTGAGCAAATCGTAGGCTTCAGCAATGAGCTGCATATCCCCGTACTCAATACCGTTGTGAACCATCTTCACGTAGTGGCCGGCGCCACCGGGGCCGATGAATGTGACGCAGGGGCCGTCATCTACTTGAGCCGCTATTTTGGTGAGAATTGGCTCTAGTAGGCCGTAAGCTGTTCGCGTGCCACCGGGCATCAAGCTAGCACCATTTAGCGCGCCTTCTTCGCCGCCGCTGATGCCCATGCCGACAAATCCCAGCCCCATCGATTCTAAATCTTTGGTGCGGCGTTCGGTGTCGTCGTATAGCGAGTTACCGCCGTCAATAATCATGTCGCCCGGTGACAGCATGGGTTTGAGCTGGTCGATGACCGCATCTACGGGTTTCCCCGCTTGCACCATGACTAAGATTCGGCGTGGGGTTTCTAGGGCATCGACGAATTCTGTCAGAGTCTTGGCGGCTACAATGTTCTTGCCGGGGGCGCGTTGTGCCATGAAGTCGTCGGTTTTAGCTGCTGTGCGGTTGTATACAGCCACGGAGAAGCCTCTGCTTTCGACGTTGAGCGCTAGGTTTTCGCCCATCACTGCTAGACCGATTAAACCAAAATTTTGCTTTGTCATGCTAATAACCCGCTGGTTGTTCCCGCTTGAGGATAGGTTTGCGAGAGAGGAAAGCGAGGCGGGGTGTAGCGCTTTCCGGTGGACTAAAAGTATTGGACAATAGACCTAGGAGGTTTAGGTTTATTTTTATATTCTCAGAATTGGTGTTTGGTAAATCAGTAGGGTTTTTTTAAGATTTAAGGGATATTAATGGCGCGGGCAGGTGATGATAAGGCAGGTATTATGTCGATCGCAGTAACGATAGATACAAACAAGCGGACATTTTGAGGAAAATTGAGGAGACTGTTTTAACTATGGAAGATTTGCAGTATCTCGCGGCCTGGGTGAAGGAGCAACACGCTCGCGAGTATATTTTGACTTGGCTGCTGAGTCAACAGGGGCTGTGGTGGTCTGATGGGGATATTTATCAGGCCGTTTTGCACAAGTCGGGAAAGCTGTTGAAAGCTTATGTTCAAAAAAGGCAAGCGGGAGAGTTATTTGAGGGAATTTCTGAGAAGTTGGTGGGAGATGATAATTGGGATGATTTGGTGCTGAGTTTAGGGCGAATTGTTGCTGTTTATCAAGAGGAATTGCTGAAGCTGCAAGAGCGCGATCGTCGGGGGGATGGGGTAAAAAAAAATTTGATTAGCCAACCGTTGACTGGAGATCCTTTGCCGCTTTTGGAGGTGCAGCAAGCTTTGCCCGATCCTTATGCGGATACGTTGACGGGGAGATAATTTGCGATCGACTTTTCGGAGGCACAAGAATCTCAGAAACCGGGTTTCTTCCTATATCTCTCGTACTCAACCAAAAATTGTCGCAGAAGCCCGGTTTCTCGCCACGCAGTGAATCCCAAAAACCGGGTTTCTTCCTATATCTCTCGTACTCAACCAAAATTGTCGCAGAAACCCGGTTTCTCGCCAGCCAACTAAAGAAAATGGATCGAGATTCAAGGGTTGAGAATAGGTGTAATATCTAGAAGAAATCCGGGAAGTACATCTTCACCCGAAAGTGTAGGCGGTTGGTCAAAAGAGAAATTAATAACTTCTGCTACCTCTTCTGACAATCGATAAATTTCTACTAAAGGCGTTTGGGGGTCAATTAGCCAACCTAAGCGACAGCCGTTAGTTTGATAATACCGCATTTTAGCCCGCAATGTTTCTAGGGATTCACTTTGCGATCGCAATTCAATTACAAAGTCCGGGCACAGGGGAGGAAACCTGCGCTTATCTTCTGCGGATAATGCTTCCCAGCGTTCTAGGAGTACCCAAGCAGCATCAGGGGAACGCTTCGCACCGTTGGGTAATTGAAAGACAGTGGAAGAGTCAAAGACTTTTCCCAATCGAGTCTGACGATTCCACAAATTTAGGTCTGTAGTCAAATCCGAATTTCTGATGCCGCTTTCGCCGCCTGTTGGAGGCATAATAATTAGTTCTCCTTCGGGGGTTTGTTCTAATCGCCACTCTTCATTAGCGATGGACAATTGATAAAATTGTTCGTCGGTTAAAGCGACGGCGGCAGGTAGGTTGAGAGTTATAGTTTCCATCGTTGATATTATCGCCAACTAGGTTGGTTTTATTATAGCTCGCACTTTTTGACAATTTTCTCAAAAAGATCGCACGCTCAGAAACCGGGTTTCTTCCGATATTTCTCGTGCGAGGCCGAAAATAGTCGCAGAAACCCGGTTTCTCGCCACGCAGCTAATCCTAGGAACCGGGTTTCTTCCGATATTTCTCGTACTCAACTGAAAATTGTCGCCGAAACTCGGTTTCTCGCCACGCAGCGAGAGAAATTAGATCGCAAATCCGCGATAATTTATCACAATCACCGGCGCCAAATTCCCCACGCTAACCCACAAGTCCGCCGGGGGTTGAAAACCCCCGTCTCATAGCAAAAGTCCTCTCAAAGAGGACTGAAAGACACATTTTTGAACAAGCATTGCAATATCTCCCCAGTCGGTTTCAACCGACTTTCGCTATGAGACAGGGGTTTTAACCCCTGGCGGACTGTTGATTTCACTCTAAATATAGCTACTAGCTTGACGGGTGAACATTGAGCAGTAAATTCCGTTTGATGCTATCAATTCGTCGTGAGTTCCTATTTCTGCTATTTTACCGTTTTCCATGACGGCGATGCGATCGGCAATTTTTGCTAAGCCCAATCTGTGACTGATGACTATTGTTGTTTTCCCGGCGGCTATTTGGCGGAAGATGCTGTAAATTTCGTGTTCTGTCTTGGGGTCGAGGGCGGCGGTTGGTTCGTCAAAAATTAGGACTTCGGCTGTAGAAAGCCGCATTAAGGCGCGGGCGATCGCAATTCTTTGCCACTGTCCCCCCGATAAGTCTATGCCGTCTTCTAATTGTTTCCCCAAGGGTGTCTCTAAACCTGCGGAAAGACTATTAACTTTTGCGCTAATTCCTGCTTCTGAAATAGCTTCGTTAATGGCGCTGTCATCCGACAGGGAAAGCAAGTCACCGAAACCGACGTTTTCGCGGACTGTGGAGGGGAAACGGGCGTAATCTTGCATAACGACGGCGATGCGCGATCGCACGTATGCTAGAGAGTACGATCGCAAATCTTTGCCGTTCCAGTCGATCGTACCACTTGTCGGGTCGTACAGGCGGCCGAGGAGTTTGCCAAGGGTCGTTTTACCCGCGCCATTTTCACCAACAAGCACTAGCATTTCACCCGGATTAATCGTTAAATTGATATCTTCAACCGTGCTTTTATTGCTACCGGGATAGCAAAAAGATAGATGCTTAATCTGGATGCCAATTTTATCTTTTGTGGGGGGGGCATCTTGCCCGCCATCTGGTAAACTAGGCAGGCGAGACGCCACATCCCCAAGCGGAGACTGCAACTCTGGTTGGAGCTCCAAAAGTTGAAAAATTGGACTAACGCTGAGAGAGATATCGTACAAATTAGTAGAAGTGCTAATCAGTATCTGCAAACTTTGCTTTACTTGAACAATCAAACCCGAATAGAGTGCTAAATCGCCCAAAGTATAGCGACCACCCAAAGCTCCCATTACTACATAAATAAAAGGCAAAGCCACTCCAATTCTACTAAACATCGACCAGAAAAGTACAACAATTGCTCCTTTTTTTCGGATTTGCTGCATCTCGCTAAAAAATTGCAAAAACTGAGCCTGCCAGCGTTTGAGCCAAAGTTCTTGCAACCCAAACAAACGCAATTCTTTAGCATATTCTTCGCCCGTCAAGACTCTACTGGATAAGTTCATTTCGCGGCTGATTTTAGCTTGCTTTCTTTGAACTCTCCAGATGATTCTGCTATATTTTCTTTGGGTATAAATTGAGGGAGATGATGAGATTAACATCAGCACTGGCACCCACCAAGCTATCGCAGCAGCAAGACCTATAGATGGAATAAATATAAAAATTCCCGTGATGGTCATGCTGATGGTAAATGCTAGTTGCTGTATTTTGGAGACTCCGGTTTTGGCTAGTTCTACTATATTTAATAGTTCGGGGTTTTCAAAGAGGGCAATATCGTCGAAATTGGCGACTTTTTCGAGGACTTTTCCTTCGACAAAGCCTTGAACGCGATCGCGCAAAGATGTCGCGACAAAAGAGTTCATTGTGTCTAGGGCATCGCCGACTAACTTGAGACTTAAGACTCCCGCAATACTCCACAGCAATATTGGCCGGGAAAGCATCAAAGCAAAGGGCTGTGCTGTTTGGGTTTGCGATAGCAACCGAGATACTTCATCAATGATTAATTTATCTAAAAATAGGACGGCAGAGGGGGCAGCACCGCTGATAATGTTGAGTATTATTAAATTGCGGAGTTCTATTGGTGCGGCTTTGATTATCAGGCCCAAGCTGCGCCACAAAGCTTGGAAGGTGGTAATTTGGATGGCTTGCATAGTTTGTGGGTAGGTGTCGGGTCTACTCATCCCCTCCCGTTATATTGTAACAGTAGTTATTAACTGTTTGCCAAGCATAGACAGGGCGCAGTATTGGTCTTTCTCCTCAATTTTCCCAGGTTGGTTGAAAATTTATGAGTGCATTCATAGCTCGTTCCAAACTCGGGGAATTAGTCTGTGCTGACGCAACCTGCCAACTTTGATTGACAAACTGGATCAGTTGACCGTTGTAGTCTTTACCAATTTTTGCCGTACTATTACGATCGGGGACGATGGCATCCCGCAGATCTCGCTTCTTTGACTTTTTAGCCAGATTGATTAAAAGCTGCTTGGGGTCAGGAATTCGATCCGCGTCGCCAGGAATCAAGTCTACTGAAATACCCAGAAATTCGGCAAATGCCGCTCGATGTGCAAGTAACCACGCTTCCACTTCTTTAACAGCAATCCGAAACAGCAGATTAGGATGTTTTGGTTGAGTTAACCACTCGGAAATAATTACTAGCGGGCATTCTGCATTATCCAAATCAGTTAAGACTAAGTATGGCATTCCCTTGGCCGCATGATTTAATCCAGAAATAATCTTTTTAATTTTGCCATATCCTCTCTGATTCAAGCAGTGTCCCACTGAAAAGGGACGTTGAGACTGTTTGAGCATTTGTTTAAGAACTGCTTCACTCAGTACATCCTCAAACACTAGATTGATGGGAATATCTGTCATTTGAATAAACTCATTTGTTCGATGTCGGGCGGTGCTGTGAGAGGAAGTGCAGCATCAGCTATGCTTAAACCTCCTTCTAATAGCATTTTGATTTGTTCATTACTTGAAGCGAGTTGTACCTGAGTTCCTTCAGTAGTCGGTGTCATTAGCAGCACCTCTTCGCCGCCAATGCCTTTGTCTGAGAGCAAATCAGCACTATGGGTACTCAGAATAACCTGTCGCTTTCTCGGGCGCTGAAGGCGATAAATCAGAGAGGGTAGATTGCTAACAATAGCCGAATTTAAGGAAAGTTCTGGTTCTTCTAATAACAATAATGAATCGGATTCTAACAGTGACCAGAGTAAACCAATTAACCGTAACGTTCCGTCAGAAAATTGGTCTTCCCGTTGTTTTCCTGCTCCGGGCCGCCAATGTTCGTAAACAGCTTCCAAATGCGGAACCCCCATCACATCTTTGGTATCTGTGAGGTTTTTTAATTGTGGGACAGCCAGCTTTAAAGCATCTTCAATTTTTTTTAATCGCGATTTTCGGGTTTTTTCGGTAGTTTTAGCAACTCGCTCTAAAAAAGTTCTCCCAAAAGGATCTTCGGAAAGTCCAGGGGTAGCAAAAGCTTCGGGATGGCGAACTAACTGAGGAATTAAATGTAAATATAAAATCGCTTCTAAAAATTTAGAAATTTCTCTAAATTCTGCATTGGCATTAATTTGCTCTAAATAAGTCTGGGTGAGACGTAGCTCATCGTTGTCATCTTCTTGAGTAGGGCGATTGACAATTTGCTCCTCGCCTTTCCAAACTCGTTCGTAGGCAACAATCGGCTCATTTTTTCCCCCTTTTCTCTGTTTAATTCCCAGCCCATACCTCCATAATGGCGGTTGGGCATTAGAGTCGGAAAGGTGAATTTCTATTTCTACATCTGGATAACGGCGCGCATAAAGACTGCGAATTTTTGATACGCCACCTCGATCGCTCACTGCTTTCTGCAATCCGCCTCCTGCTTTAGCCAGATCCCGCAAAAAGCGCAATGAATCGAGAAAGTTTGACTTACCACAAGCATTAGGGCCTACCACAAAAACGCGATCGCGCAAATCAACATTCACTGACTGAAAATTGCGCCAATTTTTCAGAGCTATATGGGAGATAATCATACTGATAAAATTTCCGTTGTTCTTGTAATACTTTAAAATTATTTCGGTCTTCAGGGGAAACACTATCCTCAAAATCTTTACTTTACAATTTATCCAACCCCTTTGCCGAATTTTTTGGATATTTTTTTGGGAGTGCTATAACCCGTTAACATCTTTGCTACCCTAGAAATGAATTTTATCTAGCCACAAAGGAATCACAGACGATCGCCCTTTCCATCTCAAACTCTGCCAGATCGAGCGATCGCCCTGAATGCCACCATAGCATAAACCGCTTTATGCCAAAATTATCCAAATGTCAAACGCCGCGCCGTACCGTCATCTGTAAATCGCTGTTCGCCAACGCCAACAACTTCCACAATAACTTCGCGTTCAGAAATCGAAAATTGACCCTCGCGCGCGGCAATTTCAACGATGATTTTTTCCTCTTCCAAATACACTTTGTAATTAGTCGTTGCCCAGACACCTTGTTCATGCTCAAAACTGTGTCCGTCATCCTCATAAAGCGTCCATTCACCGCTTCCGGGCCAAATTCGCATTTTTAATGACTCAAGCGGTTCTTCGCTGACAAATTGCTTCACAGGTGCGATCGCAATTATGCCCCCTCCCCGCACGTAAAGCGGCATTTTCTCCAAAGGTGCATCAGCCAAAATGTGAGTCGGGCCCTGATAGCATTCGCCCGTCCACCAATCGTACCAAGTCCCCTCCGGCAAATACACGGCGCGGTGTTCAACTCCCGGGCGGTAAACGGGTGCAGCCATCAGCGACGGGCCGAGCAATACTTGATCGTAAAGGTGATAAGTTGCCCGATCGCGCGGAAATTGATATAGTAACGGTCGCAAAATCGGTGTTCCCGTCGTCGCAGCTTCCCAAAACAAGGTATAAATGTAAGGCAACAACTGATAGCGCAAATTCATGTATTCGCGGCAAATCTTCTCAGTGCGATCGCCAAAAACCCACGGTTCGTGTTGGGCCGTATTTATCGCCGAATGACCGCGCATCAAGGGATACAGCATTCCCACCTGCATCCACCGCGCGAACAATTCAGCGGTTGCATTCTCCGCAAAACCCCCGATGTCGCAACCGACAAACGCCACGCCGGAAAGCCCCATATTGCAAAGCATCGGTAGCGACATTTCTAAGTATTCCCACTGCGATAGATTGTCGCCCATCCATACCGAGGAGTAACGCTGAATTCCCGCAAAACCCGATCGCGTCAGCACAAAAGATCGCTCGCCCGATCGCACTTTTTGCAACCCTTCCGAACAAGCTTTCGCCATCATCAACCCATACAAATTGTGCGTTTCCGCGTGAGTGGCGCCCTCAGATTCCGGGCCTTGCGGTGCATCCAGCGGAAACCAGACGTGTTGGTGGCCGTCGCCAAAAGGCCGTTCTGCGATCGAAGGTTCGTTCATGTCGTTCCAAATCCCCGCAACCCCCATATCTGTAAGGTTTTTGTGCAATTCGCCCCACCACTGGCGCACCTCTGGCCGCAGGAAGTCGGGAAACACCGCTTTTTCGGGCCAAACGTAACCGTGGAATAGCCTTCCCTCTGCGGTGCGGACGAAATAGTCATTCTCCACACCCCGATCGAATACTTCATAATCCCCTTCCGGTTCGTACTTGACACCGGGATCGACAATCGTGACAACCTTAAAACCGGCTGCTTTCAAGTCTGCGAGCAGTTTCGCGGGATCGGGGAAACGCTTCGGGCTCCAGGTAAAAATGCGGTAGCCGTTCATATAGTCGATGTCGAGGTGGATGACATCGCAGGGAATCGCCCGATCGCGAAATTGCTTCGCCAACTCCCGCACAACGTCTTCGGAGTCGTAGCTCCAGCGGCATTGGTGGTATCCCAGCGCCCATTTTGGCGGAAGCGGCATCCGGCCGGTTAACTGCGTGTAGGTAGCAAGAATTTGGGCGGGTTCCGGGCCGTAAATGATGTAGTAATCGAGTTCCGGGCCTCTGGTTTCCATCCGCAAAACTCCCGGTTGTTCGGCGCCGATGTCGAATCGACTCCAAAATGTAGTGTTGAAAAAGATGCCGTAAGCGCGATCGGGACTCAGGGCGATGTAAAATGGGATCGCCTGGTACATTTCATCGCTGAGGGAATTGTAGTCAAGCGCGTCTATTGTCCAGTTTGTCTTGACTTGGGAGAGTTTGTCGAGAAAGCCGGTGCGTTCGCCAAAACCGTAGAAGTGTTCGTCTGCTTCGATGCGTTTCCAGCCTGCGGTTGCGCCGGTGCGCCATCCCATACTAGGATCGCAGTCGCTAGCAAAGGGTTTTCCCGATTTGTCAAAGCATTCGATGGAAGCGCGATCGCGCTTGACTGAAATCGTTATTTGCGCTGTTTCAATTTCTATTGTTTCGTCTGTTTCTCGCACTTCAAATGGTGTAATTTCCCACTCTTCGTCAGGGACAGTTATTGATTGCGATCGGCTTTTGAATTCACCTGTCGGGGACATTCGCACTCTGATTAAATTCGGCGCGAGGATGCTGAGGTTTAGGGAAGTTTCACCGCAATTAAAGTGAAAGGCGCGATCGGTTTTATTTATGGATTCTACCGAACCGATTGTTGACCAAGGCTGTTCAGTAATTTGGAGTTTTCCGAAGTATTGTGGCATACACTGTGACTAGAAATATTATCGATTTTGCTTTCATCAGTTAAGGGTTGTCATCTGACAAAAGGCTGAACTACAACGATCGATCTCATGCAGCAAAACCCTAATATCTCTGATACGTCCGAGCCACCGCCTGATTAACCCGATCGCCTGGGAGTATTGTAAAGGTGAGAGCTAAAGAATCTAAAATAAATGTTACCTAAGTTTATTAAACCTTTAACTTATGCCTCTTACCGAAATTTTACCCCTCATCAAAGAGTTATCTCACTCCGCTCAACTGTTGCTACTAAATTTGGTGGTAGACTAATTATTGAATGAATCAGGTTTAATCCCATTGGATGTTCAGAACAAAGTAGCTAATCAAGGTTTATATGATTCTTTTGAAGCTGCTGCTGGTTTAGCGAAAGCACTAGCAGAGGAAAAAGCGAAGACACATGGTTAATATTGTGCTTTGGTGGTCTAGATGGTTGCTTTTTCGGGGTACACTAAAACTTGATAGAAAACCTGCCTTTGTCTGTGGGAGTTGTGTTCCTCCTCACACTTCGGGGCGGATCGGGAACAGCCGTGAATTTGCTGATTGTTGCGTACATCACAAATTAGCCCAAGTACAGTCTCGGTATTTTTAAAGATGAGGGTAGCCATGAAACGTAAAAAACAAGACCAACTCAGCCGCCGCCATTTTCTACTCGGTTCGGCAATTGCAGGTAGCGGTATTGTTGTCGCCAACCTGCGATCGAAATCAGGGTTAGCACAATCTTCCGCACCGGCAATTATCACGTCGGATCGGATGCGCCCCAGCATTCCATACGGTGTTGCTAGCGGTGATATTACCGGCAACAGTGCGGTGATTTGGAGTCGGTGCGATCGCTCCTCCCGGATGATAGTCGAATATGACACCGCCGACTCCTTCGGCAACGTGCAGCGCATCATCGGACCTGCAGCGTTGGAAACTAGCGATTACACGGCGCGTATTAACCTGATTGACCTACCAGCCGATCGGCAAATATTCTACCGAGTCAGCTTCCAGAATTTAGCCGATCCAAACATCTACAGCGTCCCCGTTACGGGGAGTTTCCGCACACCTCCAAACAGCAAGCGCGACATCTTTTTTGCCTGGTCGGGAGACACCGCCGGACAGGGTTGGGGTATCAATTCTGAATGGGGCGGCATGAAAATCTATGAAACTATCAGGCAGCTTAAGCCAGACTTCTTCATTCATTCTGGCGATTACATCTATGCAGATAATCCGATTAAATCTGAGGTAAAACTTGACGACGGTAGCATCTGGAAAAACATCACAACAGAAGAAAAGTCAAAAGTAGCTGAAACCTTAACAGAGTTTCGCGGAAATTACATCTACAACCTGCTAGACAATAACATCCGGCGCTTCAACGCCGAAGTGCCTCAGCTAGTTCAGTGGGATGACCACGAAACTACAAACAACTGGTATCCCGGCGAGATGCTAATGAGCGATGACCGCTACAAAGTCAAAAGCGGTTCTTTACTGGCAGCGCGAGGCAAGCAAGCATTTATCGAGTATACGCCGATGCGCTTCGATGCCAACGACCCAGAACGGATTTACCGTTCGTTCAATTACGGTTCTTCCCTGGAAATTTTTATGCTGGATATGCGTAGCTACCGAGGACTAAACACTACCAACCGTCAGACAGCAGCAAGTGAAGAAACAGCGTTTTTAGGTAATGCTCAAGTTAGCTGGTTAAAGAACAAATTGCAGAATTCAAAGGCAAGGTGGAAAGTAATTGCTAGCGATATGCCGATCGGATTGGTGATTGAAGATGGCAAAAACAGCGGCAAATTTGAGAACCTCGCCAATGGAGATGGTCCTGCATTAGGACGCGAACTCGAACTTGCCCAATTGTTGCGCTTTATCCAGCAAAACAATATCCAAAATGTCGTTTGGCTGACCGCTGACGTGCATTATGCTGCCGCGCACTACTACGATCCCGGTCAAGCTCAATTCACTGATTTTAAACCGTTTTGGGAGTTTGTTGCCGGGCCGCTTCACGCTGGAACTTACGGACCAAACAAGCTTGACAATACTTTTGGTCCCTTAGTTAAGTTCCAAAGCTTGCCGCCGGGAGAAGTAGAAAATCTACCTCCTACAAAAGGTTTTCAGTTCTTTGGTACGGTTAAAATTAATGGCGATAGTCAGGTGATGACTGTGGCGCTGCACAACCTTGAAGGCAAAATTCTCTACAGCGTGGACTTGCCGCCGGAGGTTTAAAACAGCTTCTAAACATTATTAGATCATTGCCCGGAACGAAGCAATCCCAATCCCAAGTCTGAGCGATTGCTGCATTTCTATCTGCTGTTACCTTAAACTTTGATGATTTGTGAGTGCCTTGAAATACTATAGCCAACATCCTAACGCTTTCTCGATCGACTACCTCAACGACTTGCGAGGAGCAATTCTAGCCTCCCCTTATCTAGCAATCAACAACCTCAATCGCGATTTCATTGGCACAAAAGGGTTTTCCGTGGTGTTTCAACGTGCGGAAATCGCCGAAGTAGAACGGCGGTTCCCTTTGTTCAAGCCCTATCTAGACCAAGCATTACAGCCTGAATGCAATGCTTTTTACCTCAACCCTTTGTTGCTGGGTGAAGGTTCTCGCGTCGATCCGCATATCGATCGATCTTTGCGATCGTACTGCAAAACAGTTGAACCTCCCGCAGCCGTCAGCGTTTTGTACGTGCAAGTGCCGCCGAATTTGCAAGGGGGAGAGTTGATACTGCGGCGCAACAAACAGCAAGTCGGGCAGATTAAGCCACAAGCCAACTCGCTGATCTATTTTCAAGGAGATTTGACTCACTCTGTCAACGCTGTTAAAAGTACCGGAACTCGTTTGAGTTTGGTTTGCGAACAGTACAGCTTGAGCGAAACAGAACTGCAAGATATTCCAGGATTCACAGTGGAATCTAGAGCCGTGAAAGCAAAAATTAAGTAAGGTTTATTATATCAATAATACAGCGGGATATGTGGTTTTCACTTTCTTCGTATCTCCCCTTTCGTCAATGAGGAGAACTATTTTTGTGCGCTTAAGAGTTTTTAAAATTAATTCTAGCCTTTTGCTTCTCAAAGCTTTATTCGCGTATAATTGGGTAAGAAAGTGATGCAAGTCTTGGGCATTTACTAGCCCCATTATTTCTGCCATAGCTGGTAGTGTCTACTGCAAAAAAATTATTTTTACCGAACTAACTGTTAAATCATTTTTTTCTGAAAACTCTACTTTTAGGCTGCAACACTTGTTAAAATTTCAGTGTCATTGTAGCCTATTTTGAGGGCGCTGGTATTAATTTAAACTGATTAAAAATTAGGCTGCGAAAATCCGATGATCCACAAGAAGAACCGCAAAAAGTTACCTTTATTGGCAGCGTTCTTAGTCTCGCCATTTATTTCTTGGTTCCTGAGTGCGATCGCACTATTTCTCAGTCTCTGGGTCATCGTACCAGCACCCACGATGTTCCTGTACCCTTTGGCGGTGGGAGCACCAGAAATCAGTCCTTGGTTGGTCGGTATCAATACGATCGCCCTTCTGCTGAACCTGCTCAGACGGCATCAAGGCAAAGTCTACATTATTTTGTCAATTTGTAACCTGTTCGCCCTAATCCTGGGCCTGCTCCCCCTGATTCAGTTCCCAGCAGCCAATGCAGCGATAGCTACCCAAATGCAAGCTGTTCTAGGGGAAAACTATTTAGCAGCCGTTCCTCAAGCCGATCGCGCGCAGCTACGCCCTCAACCGTTTATCCTCGCAGATGCGTTCCGAGGAATTCCCCTCAGAGAGGTTAGGATCGATCGGGCTATTGTATTTGCCAACCCTGACGGAGTTTCACTGCAACTAAACCTTTATCGGCCGCTGGAAATTGGCAAATATCCGGCGATTATCACCCTCTACGGGGGAGCTTGGCAGAGAGGCAATCCCGATTCCAATGAGGAATTCAGCCGCTATATGGCCGCCCAAGGCTATTGTGTGGTTGCAATTGATTACCGCCACGCTCCCAAGTATCGATTTCCTGCTCAGCTTGAGGACGTACAAGCCGCGCTTTCCTATATCAAAACTCATGCTGGTGATTGGGAAATCGATCGAGATCGAATTGCTCTGATGGGAAGGTCTGCAGGTGCCCATTTAGCAATGCTAACTGGTTATGATTCTAGTGTGCTTCCAGTTCGAGCCGTGGTGAACTATTACGGGCCCAATGACCTAATTAGGGGATACAATGACCCACCTTTTCCTGATGCCATAAATGTTCGAGCCGTCTTGCGTGCCTTTTTGGGAGGAACCCCAGACGAACTCAATGAGCTTTACCGTCGGGCTTCTCCCATAAATTATATTAAACCGAATCTTCCCCCTTCTCTACTGGTTTATGCAGGTCGCGACCATATCGTTCAGCCTAAGTTTGGTCGATCGCTCTACGAACGATTGCGAGCCACGGGCGATCGGGCTATTTTGCTCGAAATTCCTTGGGCTGAACACGCCTTTGATGCAGTTTTTAATGGCCCGAGCAATCAACTTGCTTTGTACTACACAGAACGCTTTTTGGCTCATTCTCTGAAGTCTTCGGATTACCAACGAGTTAACTAAAAATTATCAACTTACTCATTTATGCTCAATAAACTGCGATAACAGTTTAATAAGTTCCCAAATCTCCTAAAGATTTCTACGGCCAATTGTCGCACCAACTTTTAGAAGAGTTGCAAGACTTTATTTATCATATAGCGGTTCGATCGCGTGGTGAGGTATGCCCTATGCCCTATGCCCTATGCCCTATGCCCTATGCGAGTACGATCGCCCTCATCAGTTTCAGCGCCCAGCGTGCTGTTACACTAAAATCCTGCGGTTGTGTGCGATCGGTGCGATCGACCTTTCTGAAAAAAACCTAAAATTCTGTAGCCTACAATACATTTATTTGGTTAATGATTGTTTAAACTCTCCAAGTGTAGATTGTCTACTCTCCATAATTCTCCAAAACTCCTAAACGAG
>JACJNV010000006.1 GCA_014695175.1 Microcoleus sp. FACHB-DQ6
AGGCCCAAACCGATTCCCAGAACCAAATTCAAAACTTCCGGGCAGACAACCATCTCGCCCCGAACTCCAACGACTCAGCCACCTTAGCCGACGGCAAAGTACACACCTTCGACACCCTGAAATTGCCTCTCAAAGACGCAGAAGGCAACACTTTAGGAATGCTCGGCTTGGCACGCGACATCACACAGCGCCGCAAATCCGAAAAAGAACTATTGCGGTTCAAAACAATTTTAGAAACCACAACAGATTGGGTAGGCATCGCCGACTCCCAACAGCGCACCATTTATCTCAACCGCGCAGCCAGAGAAATGTTGAGAGTTGGCGAAAACGCAGATTTAGCCGGATTCAGCATTTCCGACCTGACATCGCCCAAAAGTATCGACACTCTTATCAACGTCGGCATCCCCGCAGCTTGCCGGGAGGGGACCTGGAGCGGCGAGGCAACGTGGCGAACTTTAGACGGCCAAGAAATACCAGTTTCTCAAGTAATTATTGCTAACAAATCCGAGAAGGGAGAAATTGAATTTCTGTCAACGATTGCCCGCAACATTACAGAAAGCAAGCGCACAGAAGAAGCCTTGCAGCAGAACTTGCAAATGCTTGACCTGGCAAGCGACGCCTTGATCGTTCGGGATATGGACGGCACGATTAATTATTGGAATCAGGGAGCCGAACGGATGTACGGCTGGACAAAAAAAGCAGCCTTGGGGAAAGTCACCCATACTCTACTGCACACCATTTTCCCCCAGCCATTAGCAGCTATTTTGGCACAGTTAGAAGAGCAGGATTATTGGGAAGGAGAAGTAATTCATACCACCAATTATGATACCAAAATTACCGTATTTAGCCGCTGGAATTTGCAGCGAGACGAACAGGGTAAACCGAAAGCCATTTTAGAAACTAACAACGATATCACGGAGCGCAAACAAGCAGAAATCGAAAAGCAAAGATTGATTTCGATCGTAGAAAACAGCTCGGATTTTATCGGCACAGCAACCCTGGAGGGACAGGGAACATACCTGAATGCCGCTGGACTTAAACAAGTAGGATTGCAAAATATTGAACAAGTCAAAAGCAAAAGTATGTATGACTTCTTCTCAGGAGAAGATGCTAAGATTTTCAAAGAAGAAATCGTGCCGGCTACTGTACGAGACGGTTTTTGGCAGGGTGAATTCCGCTTGAGGAACTTTCAAACCGGCCAAGACTTTCCGGTGGACTTTACCCTATTTACAGTCAAAAACCCAGAAACCGACGAGCCTATGGGGTTCGCAACAGTTACTCGCGACATCAGCGATCGCAAACGCGCAGAAGAGATGCTGCGCGAGCGTGAAAGACTGTTCCGAGCCATTTTCGACCAATCGTTCCAATTCATAGGTCTGCTCAAACCGGACGGCACCGTTTTGGAAGTCAACCAAACAGCCCTTGCCGTCGCCGGACTGGAGCGCGAAGACTTCCTAGGCACGCAGTTTGTAGATAATTTGTGGTGGCAAATTTCCCCAGAAGCCAAGCAAAAAGTGCAAGCTGCGCTCGCAAAAGCCGCCGCCGGCGAGGTAGTCCGCTACGAAGCCGACGTGCTCGTTGCTGGGGGTGCTGTGATAACTGTGGACTTCTCCCTCAAGCCGATCGTAGACGACAACGGCAAAGTCGTGCTGCTGATTCCCGAAGCTCGCGACATCAGCGATCGCAAAGCCCTAGAACGAGAATTAGTTGTGCGTCAAACCCGCTTTGACGCATTTTTCAAAGCCGCCCCGGCCTCAATGTTTATTTTTGACGAGCAGTTGCGCTTCGTGCAAGTCAACGATAAATTAGCGGAAACCACCGGCCCCTCAGTTGCCGAACACCTCGGCAAGAGAGTGAGGGAAGTTGTACCCGAAATGGTCGATACCCTAGAGCCGATGTTGCAGCAAGTTCTTGTCACCAACCAACCGTTGTTAAACGTTGAGATGTCGGGCTCAACCTTAAACCAACCGGGCGTCCTGCGAGATTGGCTAGCATCATACTTTCCTTTGCCGGGAGCTGACGGCAAACCCATCGGTGTCGGGGGTGTGGTGATCGAAATTACCGATCGCAAAAAAGCAGAAGTAGAGCGCGATCGATTTTTTACCCTTTCCCTAGACTTGGTTTGTATTATAGGTTTTGAAGGCAAATTCAAGCGCATCAATCCCTCTTGGGAAAAAACACTCGGCTACAAGGCGCATGAACTTGAAGACAACTATTATATCGATTTAGTCCATCCAGACGATCGCGAATCAACCATAGAACAAGCGGAAAAAGTAGCCAGCGGCGCCGAATTAAAGTCTTATGAAAATCGCTACCGCTGCAAAGACGGTTCCTACAAGTGGTTGTCGTGGAAAGTGCGACCTGTAACCGAACTAAAGCTCATGTATGCAGTCGCTCGCGACGTTACCGAAAGCAAACACGCGATGGTGCAACTGGAAAAAACAACAGCCCAATTAGCCAGTTCCGAAGCGCAATTTCGCCAGCAAAGCAATCTCTTGCAACTGCTAATAAACAGCATTGGCGACGGCATAATTGCTGCCGACGAAAAAGGCAATTTTGTTTTGTTCAACCCCGCCGCCGAAGATATGTTTGGCAGGGGTGCGACAGATGCTCTTCCCAATGAATGGTCAGCAAGATACGGTTTATTTTTGCCCGATACCGTAACTCCCTATCCCCCAGCCGACATACCTTTAGCGCGCACGGTTCGAGGAGAAGCCGTTGACGACGTAGACCTTTTCACCCGCCACGCAGGCAAGCCTGACGGTGTGTGGGTCAAAATTAACGGCCGGCCACTCAAAGACGAAACGGGGGCGCTTAAAGGCGGCGTAGTCGTTTGTCGCAACGTCACCGAACAAAGAGCATCCCAGCAGCGAATGCAGCAGTTGGCCGAGGCACAGGAACGCTTGCTGCAAGAACTCAAAACGCGGCAGAATGCTCTCGACGAATCGGCGCTCGTCAGCGAAACTGATGTCCAAGGCATGATTACCTACGTCAACGACGGATTCCTTGAAATCTCCGGTTACAGCATGGGAGAACTCCTGCACCGCAACCACCGCGTCGTCAATTCCGGTTATCATCCCAAATCATTTTTTGAAGAAATGTGGGTGACACTTTCTCGCGGTTTGGTGTGGAAAGGGGAAGTCAAAAACCGACGCAAAGATGGCTCGTTTTACTGGGTAGATTCGACGATATCCCCCATTTTTGATACCAGCGGCACAATAGTCAAATATATCGCCATTCGCTTTGACATCACCGAGCGCAAAGAAGCAGAAGAACGACTAGGAAAATTGGCAGCCGAACGTAAAGCTGAAGCTGATTCTCTGACGCAGCAAGTCCTTAAATTGTTGGGAGAAATTAAAGGCGCGGCTCAAGGTGACTTGACAGTCAGGGCGGAAGTGACTAACGACGTTTTAGGTGCTGTCGCCGACTCTTTCAACTTCTTAATCGGTTCTCTGCGGAAAGTGGTAACGGGAATTCAAACTTTAGCCGAACAGGTAACGTGTGCCACCGAGGAGTCAATTAACAATACCAGTCAACTCACCCAACAGGCAGAAATTCAAGCAGCAAAAATATCTGCCATCATGCGCGAAATCGAGCGGATTGTGAATTCGATCCGCGACGTGCGAGATGTTTCGGTGCGGGCGGAAACAGTCGCCCAGCAGTCTTCTCAAACGGCTGAAGTCGGCGGTATGGCCGTCGATCGAGCTGTCGAAGGCATTAACGGGCTCCGGTTGACGATCGCCTCTACCTCGAAAATGATGAAGCGTTTGGGGGAATCTTCGCAGCAAATTGGCAAAATTGTGACTTCGATTTCTCAACTTGCTTCGCAAACTAATTTATTAGCTCTGAATGCTACTATTGAGGCGGCGCGAGCCGGCGAACAAGGTTTAGGCTTTGCAGTTGTTGCCGAAGAAGTGCGGAAATTAGCAGAAAGATCCGCCGGCGCTACTGAGGAAATCTCGGAAATTGTCGGTACAATTCAAGAAGAAATCAGCCGCGTGATGAAGGCAATGGAATCCGGGACGCTGGAGGTAGTGGAAGGCACTAAGCTGGCAAGCGAAGCTAAAACTCACCTCAATGCCATCATCGAAGTTAGTCGAGAAATGAACGCTTTGGTGCAGAATATTACTATCGCATCTGCCAAGCAAACTGTTTCGGCTGAGGGAATTGCTAACAGTATGCAGCAAGTCAACGAGATTGCTAATACGACTGCACAAAAAGGTGCGGATGTCAAAGCATCTTTGGACGACCTGTCTGGTTCTCTGGGCCAATTGCAAAAGTCGGTGGCGAATTTTCGCAGTTAGTTCAGTTGACAGTTGACAGTTGACTGTTGACTGTTAACAGTTGACAGTTGACAGTTGACTGTTGACTGTTAACAGTTGACAGTTGACTGTTAACAGTTGACTGTTATACGAATCACTAATAACTATCGTTGTTGTCGGGGCGGGTTGACAAATATCCTGAAGGCGAATTTAGAGATAAT
The DNA here is from genome assembly GCA_014695175.1 of Microcoleus sp. FACHB-DQ6. Classification (GTDB taxonomy): domain Bacteria; phylum Cyanobacteriota; class Cyanobacteriia; order Cyanobacteriales; family Microcoleaceae; genus Microcoleus. Next base: position 4,484 of record JACJNV010000006.1, read on the forward strand.
CGTGAACCAACCCTGATAACAATTACAGTTAAATAACGGCACATATTATATATAAACTGTCAACAGACAACAGTTAACTGTCAACAGACAACAGTTAACTGTCAACAGACAACAGACAACAAACTAATATGAATGATGACGATTTAAACGAATTAATAGATGCTTTTACCGCAGAATGCGAAGAGTTTCTCCAGTCGATGGAGGCGAACCTACTGGCGATGGAATCTGCGGGTTTGAAAGAGCGACAAGCGGCAGTTAAAGAAATGTTTCGGGCGGCTCACTCGATTAAAGGTGCGGGTTCGATGTTGGGCTTTCAAAACGTGTCTGTCGCAGCTCACACGCTGGAGGACTGTTTTGTCATTTTGCGCGATCGCACAGACTTGTCGGCTTTGGAACCGACTACTGTGAGTGTTTTGCTGCAGGGGGTGGATGCTCTCAAAAAGATTACGATCGAATCAGTTCAACACTCCGATGTCACAACTCCGGATCAAACGGAAAACTTGGAGGCGATCGCCCAAATTTTCGCTCAGTTCCAGGCCAAGTACGGCAAGTCAGAACCGTCGCCAGTCCCCGCAGTCAGCCAATCTGCCGCCCCGGAAACCCTGAAACAGATTTTTGAACACCAAGTGCCGGCACTCTTCAATCGCCTAGAAACCGAGCTTTCCCAAGCTTCCGAGGCACATTTGGCAAAAAGCGTCACCGCCCTCAACCAGGTTTACTACCAACTTTCCGGTTTGGCTGGAATGCTGCTATTGCCGGAATTTGGGGAAATCGCCACAGCCCTCAGCGCTTTGATCGACTCTCCCGACTTGACTCTACAACGGTTGCAATCCGAGGGTTGGGCGATCGCCCAAAACTTGCAAATTGCACGCCAACAAATATTGGAAGGAAGGGCGATCGACCTCCCCGAAATCTCCCCCTCCCCGACTCCCCCCGACTCCCCCCGACTCCCCGACTCCCCGACTTCCCCGGAAATTTCCCCCTCCCCCTCCCCGACTCCCCCGGAAATCTCCCCCTCCCCCTCCCCGACAGTCCCCCCCTCCTCGACTCTCCCAGTCCCCAACCCGCAAAGGCCGACAATCCGGGTAGACTTAGAACGCTTAACTGAATTGGTGAATCTAGTCGGGGAATTAGTCATCAACCGTACAAATTTAGAACTTCAAGAATCCGAACTGCGCGGCGAAGTCAAGCGCATCCGCCGCAATATCGTAGATTTGAGCCAATTCGGCGGTCAGTTGCGAGAAGAATACGACAGACTGAGCTTTGCAGAGTGGAGGGGGGGAAACGGGAACTCTGGATTGGGAAAACTTGCAGCAGCAGAGACAGAATTCCCAACGATCGCTAACGGCAAATCCTCTCCGGCCCATGCTCACTTCGATATCTTAGAGATGGATCGTTATACAGAGTTCCACTCGACAGCCGCAGAAGTCATCGAAACTGCCCAAGCAATTTCTCACTCCGCCACCAAATTAGACACCTTAGCGATGAAATTCGAGCGCAGTACCGACCAACTGCGCCGCATTACCGAACAACTACGCAGCCGCGTCATGCAGTTGCGAGTCGTGAGTTTCAGTCGCGCCGTCGATCACTTGCCCAGAGCCCTGCGGGAGATGTGCCTCACATACGATAAGGAAGTCAACCTGCTGCTAGTGGGAAGAGATACCAAAATAGACGAAAGTTTGCTCGACGCTTTGCGCGACCCCTTAATACACTTAGTGAGAAACGCTTTCGACCACGGCATCGAAATGCCCGAAGTTCGGAAAGCAAGCGGCAAGCCGGCCAGCGGTCAAATAGAAATAGAAGCCCGCCACCAAGGCGGCCAAACGATTATTACTGTCGCCGATGACGGCAGAGGCATTGACCCGGAAATGATTCGCCGTAAAGTTGTCACAAGGGGTTTGGCTACGGAGGAACAAGCTCAAGAATTTTCCATTGCCGAACTCTACGATTTTCTGTTTTGGTCGGGTTTCAGCACTACAGAAGGGGTCAGCGACCTTTCGGGGCGGGGAGTCGGGCTCGACGTGGTGCGAACAAATTTGCGGACTGTGCGGGGGAGTGTGAAGGTAGACTCTCGCCTGGGAAAAGGTACGAGTTTTATTATCAAACTGCCGCTGCTGCTGTCGATTACTGATGCACTGATGGTGAAGACAG
>JACJNV010000060.1 GCA_014695175.1 Microcoleus sp. FACHB-DQ6
TGTGTGATATAGTGCTTCAACTAATTTGTAAGCTACTCCAACTCCTGAAAGGTTAAATAGTTGATGGTTTGGGGGAAAGTAGCGGGGATTGATAATGGCTGTAGCTGGCGGGCGATCGTCTGGTAATGTATGATGGTCGGTAATAATTGTATCGATGTTTAAGCTGGTGGCATATTCGATTTCGGCGATGTTTGTACTGCCAGTATCACAGGTAATAATTAAGCTAATTCCAGATTTGGCTAAGGCATTTATTCCCGGGATGTTGAGTCCGTGAGATTCGGTTAAGCGGTTGGGAATGTAATAAATTAGTTGGTCGTTGTGAGCAAAAAATTCTCCCAGTCCGTCCCAAAGTACGGAAGTTGAGGTAATACCGTCGGCGTCGAAGTCTCCCCAAATTGCGACTTTTTCGCCGCTATTTCGTGCTTGCTGGATTCTTTCTATCGCCCAGTTCATTTCTAGTCCGAATTCAAAGGGACTTGCTGGTTGGTAAAGTTGGGGATTTAAGAAACCGGGTATTTGTTCGGGATTCTGAATTCCTCTATACCAGAGAAGTGCAGCGGCATAGTTTCCGGGGAGTTCTGGGGCGTGGTTTCTGACAGCTTGGATCAGCCAAGCTGGGGGTTGGGGTAAGGGTTGATTTTGCCAGTTTTGAGGGGTTTCTATCATTATATTTTAGATTTTAGATTTTAGATTGTGACCACAGAGGAATCTAGGGGCTTGTTTGTATGTTAAATAAGAATTACGCGAGTAACTGGTTCCCAGGAAGAGCCTGGGAACCCATTTCCAGAGGATCTGCCTCGCTTACGATCGGGAAAATTGGAGGCATATCCTCCCTATGTGCGTTACCAGGCAGAGCCTAGTAACGAGTAAAATTGGGGGGGTTTGTTTGTATATTAAATAAATATTTCGTCGATTATAGCAAGATTTGGTAGCCAATCCGTGGGAGTTTCGGCTGCAAGATTGGGTAAGAAAGCTCTGTTGTCTGTTGTGCGGTTGCAGCGAGTGGCAAATTGACAGGAATCGCAAAGATTGGAACTAATTTCTACTTGGGGTAAGAATTCGCCGCCTTCGGTATAGCGCTGTCGCCAGTCGGTTAGCTGCTGCAATAGGTGGGTTAAATCTTGTTTTGTGCGATCGTGTTCTGTTTGGCTGTAATAAAATGTGAGTTTTTGCGGCGGTTCTTCTCCTTGCAATTGTACGAACCAGTATGTCATGGAAACTTGTTCGGGGGAATAATCGCTGGTTTCTACTAAGACGTATAAATAGAGGCGAGTTTGCCAACTTTCGGCTATCCATTTTGATTTTTGAGGGCGGGGATAGGTTTTCCAGTCGAGAATTTGGGCGGCGTTGGGTTCTGCTATTAGCAAGTCATAGATAACGGTGAATAGGTAGTCTTGGAAAATTAGGGTGCGGGGGTGTTCCGCTTGGCGGAAAATGTTGTCGCTATTTTCTGAATCGGCGAAAAGTTCGGGTGCGGTGTTGATAAATGCTGCCACACATCGTCCCAGTTCGGGGTCTTGTTGAATGATAAATTCAAGGGGAAGTCCGAGTTCTCGCTGCTGCATTAATAGGTGAAAGTGGCTTCCCCATGTGAGTTTTTCTTTGTGTTCTGGGGAGGCGGTGGTGGCTAGGAGTTCTAGGTAGCTGTGTTGGAATTTGCGGGGGCATTCTTCGAGGATTTTGAGTTGGGTTTGCGAGAGTCGGAGCATTTTTGGGTGTGATGTTGTTGGTTTTTGGTAGGTTTTGTGATACTAATTATGAAAAATTTGTAACAGTTTCTGCGCCCAAACTATCTCTTGTTCTCAGATTAATTTAATTCAATCATCAACATCGGTGAACAGGGCTGATAAATCTCGATAACTACTGACAACTCGAAAGATTTCTATATCCTGTCCGATCGGCATATAGAGTATAAGATAGTTATCCATCGGGAGACTGCGTAGACCTGGTAAAATTTCGTCTCGTTGTCGTCCCAGGTTGGGAAACTGAGCAATTTTGGCAAATTTTGCGTCGATCTTGTTTAAAAAGCGATCGGCTATATCGAGTCCCGATTGACGAGCGATGTAGTCTACAATTTGCTCGATGTCTTGAATTGCGGGTTCGGTGAGGCGAAATTTAGGAGTCATGCTTCTGATGAACTGTAGCGCGATCGCAGGTTAGTGCGAATTTGTGCGATTGCGATTGCACCGTCTACGACTTCACCACGTTGGGATGCTTGCTGGCCAATCAGTGCGTCTCGTTGAAGTTCTTGCAGTCGTCCTTGATAAATGTCTTCTTGTTGTTCGAGGAGTTGAATGGCTGCGAGGATGACTTCGATCGCACTTTTGTATTTGCCAGTCGTGAGTTGACGCTGCACGAGGGCTTCGACTTCAGGTGACAAAACAATTTGCATGGCGCTTGAGAGGAGAAGTGTTGATTCTATTGTAGGCGATTCCCTACGGGATAGCTGCGCTCGTGCGTACTTCAGTTATATTGTTTTGGATTAACGGGCGATCTTAATTTACTCACAAATCATATAGGCTTGCTATATGATTTGTGAGAATTTACCATAACTGTGAAGCTTGGGGAAATCAAATATCTGATAATGAGTAACTAACTTAAATATATATAGCAATCCTGTATGAATTGTGAACAACTTGCATGGGTAATGCCCCCGTGTCTACCTTACTCTTAGAGGGGCAACCACGGGGGGTTAATCCTACTTTTAGTCTGGTTGCAAGTCAAAGACTACGACAAGCGTTGCTTGAGGCATCAGTTGACGCAGACACAGCAAGTGTCCGTCAGCATCCGATCGACTGCGAAATCCCCCCACAATCGCCCGCTGCATACTGGGCATGAGTTTGGCGATCGCCCAAGGGTACAGCCGTTTTTGGTACGCGATCGCCCCAGGATTCGCTGCGAATCCCTGTTGATAACCGTTTTGTGGCATGATGGTTTAGTATCCTCTATGGGCTACAGGAAAGGGCGTTAGTAAGTCTCTTGCCGGAAATCGACTAACGCTTCTACTACTATGATTAAACACCAAACTCACCTTATGTGTCAATACTTGGCGCTAAGTATTGACACTTGTTGTATTAAAAGGTTTATTCAGCTATGGATTTGAGAGCCTTGAGAGAACGTGCAGGGCTGACAATCTTAGACGTAGCACGGGAACTAGAATGCGCGGAGTCTTCTATTCGCAACTGGGAAAAAAGCCGAACCTTGCCAAAGATGGAAGTTTGGCAAGTATTCCGAATGCGAGATTTGTATCGATGTAGCGAAGCGGAGTTGGTGCTAGCTGTCAGAAAGTCAATGCCGACGGAAAAGAAAGAACAGACAAAACTGACGGAGTAACAATACTTATGCAGTCTTGAAATGTTTGTTAAAGTAATAGATTTTATTTGTTCAATCGCAGATGAACGCGGATAAACGCCGATGAAATTGCGATCGCACTTAATCACACATCACAAAATCACTGTTTTGTCAAGACAAAAACACTTTCTTTATTCCCCCGCCCAATCCGCAAATCCTTATCCAAATAAGTGATATCCAGCCATCCCTGCTGTTCGCGAGTATCCAGCCCGATATCTACAGCAGCGAACTTTTTCCCCGACTCAATCTCATTGATAAACTTAACCGGAGATTCATAGCCAATCAACCTGCTTAAACCGAAAATCGACCGCTCAAACTTGATCTGCACTCGGCGTTCGGAAGTTGCCTCAAATCTCGCCGCTACACTGACAATTCCTTCCAAATAAGGCAAGCCGTAAAGTTCGCCAATGTTGTAAACTTTAGATTCTTTGACGCGGATAGATTGATAAATTTGACCCAATTTCACCAAGGGAAAACTGTCAAGATTCAGCAGTTCGCGGCTGCTGGTGTACAATAACCGCCAATCACCATTTAAAAGCTCTCCAGCTTCGACAGGGCGCGGTGTGGGGTTGTAATCTTCCAATTGGGCGATCGCACTTAAAATCGCTTGTTTGTCGCTGGGAGTCGCCAGCAAACCGCGATTCTTACCAGCAATTATCTCTAATAGTGCAGATTTTCTAAGCATGATTATTTAAGAAGGAAGAACACGGATTTTGACACGAATACACGGATTAATTATCGAACGTCAGGCAAAAGTCATACCGCTCTTTTCTTCAGTCTCAAGCGAGAGGGACGAAATTTTGTGTAGTAGCGATTTTAATCGCCGAGTCCGCAGAGTATTAATAACTAATAACTAAGATACCAAATTTCACCAGATAGAGCAGAGTCCGATACAGGGATGCTAATTCTTGGTCGTTTTTGGTATAACGCCTGAGAACTTCTCCAACGCTGACAGCACCCTTTTGCTCGATCGCATCCAATATCTCCATCTGAATGTTAACAGAGATTCTTCTGTCTTGACCGAAGCTGGTAAACCAAATTGTTTGCAACTCTCTCAGAAGTTCTGATGTGGCGATCGCACCCAGACTCAGCATCATCTCATTGCTTAAACTTCTAGTCGCATAATTACCTAATACCCGAAACGGATCGTCGCCTAGGGGATAAGGCGGCTTCCCGGGTTTTAAAGGTGCTGACTCCGGTGCCTCAAGGCGAATCTCTGCTAATTCCTGCCACAATTGTTCGTAAGCAGCAATTACTACTTTCCAATCATAAATTTCCCTCGCCCTTTGTCTCGCATTTTCTCCCATCCGCTTTCTCAATTCGGGGTTTTCAATTAATTGGCACAACGCCAGGGTGCAAGCATCAATGTCAACTGCTGTGGCGAGGGAAGTGTGACCCATGTAAGTCGGCCAATTTAAGCTGCCGTCAAGATAATTTAGGGCTAAATCTAAACAAGATTCCGGGGGCGGGATGAGTGTGGGAATGCGGAAGCCGTCTATTTCGTGGCGTACAGATTCTTTGTATCCGTTCCAATCGGAGACTATGGCCGGCAGTCCGTTCGCCATGGCTTCTATTGGTGTCAGTCCGAAGGATTCTTGAATGTTGTCGGACAGCGAAATGAAAATGTCGGCGGCCGACCAAATATTTATTCTAATTTCGGGCTGTCTCCCATCTAAAAAAATAGCATTCACCGACGGACAAAATATTTGTGCGCTATTTTTAAAGTCGGGTTCTTCTCTCGGATCTTCGATCCAACCGGCTTGAACTAAGTGGATTTTGGCTTTTGTCTGTTGTGATGCCCGTTCTAGGGCGATGTACATGGGTACCGGATGAGCTTTTGCAGAAAAAGTCAATCGACCGACAAATAACACAACAATATCTTCGGGAGAAATGCCGAATTCTTGTCGCAGTTGGCGGCGACTATTAACTGCTTCCACACCCTGCGGAAACGCGCTGCAATCGACTCCTAGGGGAATAACGGGGAATTTAACCAAAATTTCCGGTTTACCGCCGTTCCGCTGGGCTAAATATTCAGACCACTCCCTCATAACTCCTTCTACTGCTGTTTTCACGGCTGTAGAGGTGCAGATCAGGGCGTCCCAAGGCTGCATGGGTGCGGTTATCAAATCGCCGATCGCCTCCATGATGTATTTTGTACCGATCGTGTGAGTAACGCCGCAAACGCTGTAGGCCCGCTGATCGACAAATCTGCGCGCCCACACCATCTGCGACAGGACCGGATCGGGTCGGTAAATTGTGCCCGGTTGAGATAGCAAATCCGGTCGTTCCATGGGAATCCAGCGAACTTTCCGAGGTTTTTGCAGCCAAGGTTGGATGTGCGAACAAAACTCCTTAAAGGTTGTTGCGCTATCGGCGCAACAGTAGAGAGAGTCAGCGGTTCCGTGTTGGACTAAGCTTTTGAGAAACCCTTCTCCGGCTGAATGACGCCCCAGAAGTTTTTTCCCTCCGGTGTGGTAACCCTCTTTGTTGTATAAAACCGCTGCCGTTATATCCATTCTGAGATTTATTGCTTGAGAGTTGACTGAAGAAGCCAGAGGGCATTCGGGCTAAGGCTTTGATGAAAAACCAGGAGACTGTTGTCAATCAACCCCTTGCCGTTAGCGAAGCTTGCAGAATAGGATCGCCGCGTGTCCCGCGATATCTTAAAGACGATCGTCTCGGATTAAAATGCTTAGGGCTAAAGAAGGATTGGCAAGAGCGGATTTTAGTGTTATCCTGACGCCCATGCTGGGGGGCGATCGCCTTTTGGGTCTCCCATCTTATCCGATCCGGAACCAAACAGTGCCTGTGGTATAATGCTTTAGCCTTGCTAAATGCCCGATTGGCAAGTGCTCGATCGAAGCAGCAGCCCGTCGGCAAAACGTTACCTCCACTCGATCGCGTCTTTGTCTTTAAAAACCAAGAATCATGTACAACCCATCTCTGCGTCAAATACCTCGCCACTTGCCTGCGGATGTAATTCCATTAAAGCAGCAATCTTCTCTTTTAGACTGGTTGGAATCTAACAATCGCCTGTTAGCAAGGGATGTCCAAGAACCCGACTATCTGCACGAAGAAGAAATTTCTGAACTTATGGCAGTTGACGACAGTCCTTACGATGATTTAGAAGATGAAGTAGAAGAGGATGTGAGTGTAGGGGAAGAATAACTGGTAGAAGGGTGAAGGAATCAACCGGAAACAGGGAAGAAAAACTAAGAGATTTCTCAGTCTCCTGTATCGCACCCTATTCCCCAATTTTCAATTGCTTATTATCAAATAGTGTGTGGTGAGGAGTGTTATGGATAACTTTGTGGATGAGAAAATCCCTTTTACTATGCCTTTCAAACTTACAGGCAGGAATTTATTCCTGCTGCTGAGTTTGGGGCTCGGCATTGTAGCGATCGGTTTAGATGTAGCAGCGGGTAGACTTTTAAATACGCCTGCATCGCTATTTATGCCACTAGCTGTTTGTGCTGTAGTTGCATCGGGTGTGGGTTCTGTAGTTGTGCCTTTACTCCAGCAACTAAAAGCAGGACAAATAATTCGCGAAGACGGCCCCCAAGCTCATTTAAAAAAGGCGGGAACGCCGACAATGGGAGGCATCTTTTTTGTGCCTGCAGGAGTCGCAGTAGCTTTGCTTTGGTCTAGATTTAACTTAGATGTTGTTGCGGTATCGGCTTTAACTTTAGCTTACGGTTTCATCGGCTGGATAGACGACTGGCAAATTCTGCGCCTCAAGTCGAATAAAGGTATTTCACCTCGGATGAAATTGGCTTTGCAAATAGGTTTTGCAGCTCTATTTTGTCTGTGGCTGATGTTCCGCGAACCAGGTATTTCTACGAGCATTGCTTTGCCTTTCGGTTGGGTATTGCCTTTAGGTTTTCTGTTTTGGCCGCTGGCGGGTTTTGTGCTGGTAGCTGAAAGCAACGCTACTAATATTACTGACGGCGTTGACGGGTTGATGGGCGGTTTGGGCGCGATCGCACTTTTGGGATTGGGCGCATCTGTAGCCTCAACTTCGCCAGAATTAATGATATTTTGCGCTTGCATCAGCGGCAGTTGTCTCGGTTTTTTAGCACACAACCGCAATCCAGCCAAGGTGTTTATGGGCGATACAGGTGCTTTAGCTTTGGGCGGTGCGTTGGGTGCGGTAGCTTTATTAACAAATAGCCTTTGGATATTATTAATTATCAGCGGGATTTTCTTTATTGAAACGCTGTCAGTAATTGCTCAAGTAGGTTATTACAAAGCTACAAAAGGGCCGGATGGAATCGGCAAGCGTCTGTTAAGAATGGCTCCTCTCCACCATCATCTAGAACTGTGCGGCTGGTTGGAAACTCAGGTTGTGGGAATCTTTTATCTAACTAACGGGGTGTTAGTGTTAATGATTTTGATGTTCACGGGGAACAGTTGAGAACGGATTGGGTGACGGATTGCACAGGGGATGTAAGAGATATTTTCTACTATTTGAAAGAGAAACAGGCAAGATGCCTGTTCCACAAGAACTGAATGGAGTTGTGGAACAGGCATCTTGCCTGTTTAAAGCTAAAGCAACACGCTTGTGGGCTGAGCCACATTTCTTAGTCTTTTAGAGAGGGACTGCGTTTCTGTAGTAAGTAGCAGTTTCAACCCCTTAAAAATCTATAATATCCCTAGTTAATGCAATGGAAACCAATAAAATCAGGGGCAATATGGGAAGAATTGTTTCCTCTACAAGCCTTCTCTTGCTGGCTGCTAGCTCAGTTTTTTACTGGAACCTCGTTAGGCTGGGTTATGCTGTTCCACTTCCCTACATTTTAGACGTTTTATGCTTAAATAACTGTCCTGCTGATGATTTAAATATTTTGCATACCCAATTCCCGCCCGAGAATTTATTAAACTACGACAAGCCGCTAATACAAATTTTAGGCGAACCAGATAAGTTAGATAAAAACAGAATTTCCATCTTAGTTGAAAAATCAAAATACAGGCTGACTGTATACGATAGCAAAAAGCCAGTAAAATCTTATCCTGTAGTATTTGGTGGCAATCCCACAGGTGATAAATTAAAAGCAGGGGATTTGCGGACGCCGGAAGGTGTTTTTAGTATTAAAGATATGTACCCTCACGAAAGTTGGTCAAAGTTTTTGTGGCTGGATTATCCAACCAAACAATCTTGGCGAAAACATATCAAAGCCAAGCAAAACGGTACAATTGGGTGGGGCGACAGTGTAGGCAGCGAAATCGGGATTCACGGCGTACCTGCTAATTCGGATAATCTTATAAAAGATCGATCAAACTGGACTTTGGGCTGCGTTTCGCTGGAAAATAAGGATGTTGAGGAGTTGTATCGGTTTGTGCAGAAGGGAACGCCAGTAGAAATTATTCGATAAATTAAGTTGCCCTAAAACTTGTTAGTAATAATAACTTTACTCCTAATTGACTCAAAAAGCGGCATAGAGGGCTAATGAACAGTGACGGGTTTTTACCTCAAGTTTCGGTGGTTGTGCCTGTTTACAACGGCGAGATGGATTTGCCGGAGTTGATCGAGTGCCTGCGATCGCAAACTTATGCGCCACACCGAGTAGAATATATCTTAGTAGACAACAAAAGTCGCGATCGCACTTCAACCATCCTCCAAACAGCAGCCTCTAACCCCCCCTCACTCCCCCCTTTGGTAAAGGGAGGAAGCAATTTCAATGAAATAACCATTCGCCACCTCACCGAAAATCAGATTCAAAGTTCCTACGCCGCCCGCAATCAAGGAATTCGCGCCTCCACAGGCGAAATCATTGCATTTACCGATGCAGACTGTCGCCCGGAATCTGACTGGCTGGAAAATTTAGTTAAGCCATTTGTGGACTTAGAAATAGGAATTAGCGCTGGGGAAATACTCGCATTGCCCGGTAAAACTATTTTAGAACAGCACGCCGATCGCCAAAATACTTTATCTCAAAAACATACTCTCGCTCACCCTTTTTGTCCCTACGGTCAAACCGCCAACTTAGCTGTAAGGAGGCTAGTTTTACAACAAATAGGATTATTTCGCCCTTACCTCACCAGTGGCGGCGATGCTGACTTGTGTTGGCGGATTTTAGGGGAAACATCCTATAAAATGTATTTTGCCGAAAATGCGATCGTCCGACACCGCCACCGTTCCACCATAAAACAGTTGCAAAGTCAATGGTATCGGTACGGCGAATCTAATAAATATTTGCACGAACTCCACGGTGTCAATTTGATGCGAGAATTCACAACAGGGGAATATTTTTACCGGCTTGCTAGATGGCTGTTCAAGGAATTGCCTGTGGCGGCTGCCAAAAGTGGGATCGCCCGAGCGGAACTGGTAGATTTGTTCAAGACGCCGATCGGTCTTTTGAATGTTAGGGCAAGGTCGATCGGACAGCGCCAAGCCAAACTGCCCGAATCAGCTTGGGAGATTGAGCGGTTTTAAAATTTTAGAGCATAAGGCTTTCACGGGCGGGCTCTCCTGCCCACTCCGTACTCCCCACAAAAAAATTGAACTATGAGTGGAACAAGCCGGAAAGCCTGTTCTAAATAAGGCTTTCACGGGCGGGCTCTCCTGCCCAACCCTTACTCCCCACAAAAAAAATTGAACTATGAGTGGAACAGGCTTTCGGGTCTGTTCATCAAAATGGTGCAAGATGTGCGATCGACAAATATTCTTTTGTATACCATCCCCCCCTATAAATACCTATAAGTGAAGTTTATTGATTCATATAGATATGCTGAATCAGAAATATGAAAATTTAACGTAATGCTTAATATAAAATTAATAAGTCGATTCTGAAGCGCTCGGTTTGACGACGGGAACCAACTCAGAGGCAAACCCCCAAATTTTCTTTACTTCTGGCTTCTGGCTTTTCAGTGCTGTTGTCAGCGCGATCGGAATTATTCTCATAATTTTAAATTTTTGTAACCTTTACAGGTAATGCCAATGGCTCAAATCTTACTCCAGACCGTTTGGTTTATACCTTGCTATCCACTCATCGGCGGAGTTCTGTCGATGCTGTGGTTTCCAGCAGTTACCCGCCGCACGGGGCCAAGACCATCCGGTTACGTGAACGCCATATTAACCTTGTTCGCTTTCTTACACGGCGTCATGGCCCTGACAGCTATCTGGAACAAACCAGCGCAACACCAGTTGATTCCCTGGCTGAATGTAGCAGGTTTAGACTTAACCATTCCCGTTGAAATCTCTGCTGTCACCGTCGGGGCGACTGTTTTGATTACCGGACTGAACTTGCTGGCGCAGATTTATGCTTTCGGTTACATGGAAATGGACTGGGGCTGGGCTCGGTTCTTTTCTCTGATGGGGCTGTTTGAAGCGGGGATGTGCGGCTTGGTACTGTGCAATTCCCTGTTCTTCAGCTACATGATTTTGGAAGTTCTGACTTTGGGTACTTACCTGCTAGTCGGGCTGTGGTTCAATCAGTCTTTGGTGGTGACAGGAGCCCGCGACGCTTTCTTAACAAAGCGGGTGGGTGACTTATTCCTGCTGATGGGAGTAGTCGCAATTCTGCCGCTGGCTGGAACTTGGAATTTTGACGAGTTGGCTGTTTGGGCTCAGACTGCAAAGCTTGACCCCACTGTAGCGACGCTGTTGACCTTAGCTTTGATTGCCGGCCCGATGGGTAAGTGTGCTCAGTTTCCCTTGCACCTGTGGCTGGATGAGGCGATGGAAGGCCCGCTGCCGGCGACGATTTTGCGGAACACCGTAGTTGTCGAAACTGGTGCTTGGATATTGATTAAGTTGCAGCCGGTGATTGCTTTGTCGCCGATCGGACTGAAGACAACTATTATTGTAGGCGCTGCGACGGCGGTTGGTGCTTCATTAATTGCGATCGCCCAAATTGACATCAAGCGCACGCTTTCCTATATAGTCAGCTCTTACATGGGCTTAGTATTTATCGCCGTCGGTACCGGACAAGCCCAGACAGCCCTGACATTGATATTTGCCTACACCTTCGCAATGGGTTTGCTGGTGATGAGCATCGGTTCAGTAGTTTGGAACAGCATCACTCAGGATGTCCGAGCTCTCGGCGGTTTGTGGGGAAAGCGGCCAATATCCGCGATATCGTTTATTGTCGGTAGCGCTGGATTGGTGGGACTGCCGCCCTTCGGCTGTTTCTGGGCTTTAGAAGACTTCACATCCGGGCTTTGGCAAACTCACCCTTTCTTGTTAGGAATAGTGCTCTTTGTAAACGGCGTCACTGCTTTTGGCTTGGTGCGCGTCTTCGGTTTAGTTTTCGGCGGTAAACCAAAGCAAATGACCGAACGTTCGCCGGAAGTTCACTGGCCTTTTATCTTGCCGATGACTGTTTTAATGGGCTTTACTTTGCACGTTCCGCACGTGCTGGCGACGTGGCAGTTATTGCCTGGGGCGAGTTTTAATTATACCGCCACTGCACTGCTAGTTTTGTCAACAGCGATCGGCATCGGTGCAGGAGCATTTGTTTACCTGAACGAGAAATGGGAAAAACCGGTGCGAATCGGTTCTCAAGCCCTGCAAGACTTTTTTGCTTACGACTTTTACACCGCCAAACTTTACCGCGTGACAGTGATATTTGCAGTTGGTTTGGTTTCGCAAATCATCTCCTGGGTTGATCGCAATATTGTTGACGGATTCGTGAACTTAATCGGTTTTGCAACGGTTTTCGGCGGGCAGAGCCTCAAATACAACGTTACGGGTCAAACTCAGTTTTACGCCCTGACAATTCTGTTGGGAGTAGCACTTTTGGGACTGCTGGTAAGCTGGCCTTTGCTAGCTCGCCTGTCGCTGATTGTGGGCGGGTAAAACTATATAAAATTTAAGATTTTAGGTGACATTTTTAATCTAAAATCTTAAAAACCTGAAGTCTTGCACAAAGATTTCAAACTAGATACAACAAGGCAACATCAATGAACTCCAACAACAGCAAATTCAATCTTTCCCGGCGCAATTCACTCAAATTTGTCGCAGGAGCCATTGGTACAGGGATACTCGCAGCACGAGCAGGCGCTGATTTGGCTGCACCCGAACCGGCAATTGCTCAAAATGACTCGACTCCCGATGCAGCTCTGCAAAAGTTAATGGACGGGAACAAGCGGTTTGTTGACAGAAAACGTCAAAGTCCCAACCAAGACTTATCCCGCCTCACCGAAGTTGCCATAGCTCAAAAACCCTTTGCTGCTATTCTCGGCTGTGCAGATTCCCGCTTTCCTTCGGAAATTATCTTCGATCAAGGATTGGGAGATTTATTTGTCTGTCGCGTGGCCGGAAATCTTGCTACTCCCGAAGAAATTGGCAGCCTGGAATTTGGCACGCTGGTACTGGGAGCAAAGGTGCTTGTGGTAGTCGGGCATAAACGTTGCGGTGCGGTAGACGCAACCATTAAAGGAGCTCAAGTTCCCGGCCAGATTGGCAGTTTGCTCGACGCAATTAAGCCTGCTGTAGAAAGCTCGAAAGACAAAGCGGGCGACAAGCTAGAAAATGCTTCAAAAGCCAATGTGGTGTTCCAAGCTAACAAGTTGAAAGCATCTCCAGTTATCTCTAAGTTAATTGCGGAGAATAAACTGAAAGTGGTTGGTGCATATTACGATTTAGACACGGGGAGAGTCACTATTCTTTCTGAGTCGTAATGAAATTTGGGATTGATAATTTGGGAAAAGTTAACATCTAAACTCTCAAATTCAGGCTCAAAGCCCCAGGCCTGCGACGATCGACTTGTAGGGTGCCCCAGACCGAGTTATTGACGGATTAGCGAGGGTTTGGGGCTCGGACGCACCTTACCACCTGTGTCATTTGCGTTCAGGACTGAAATTATCAAACACAAAAACCAGAAAAATTGATTCTTTACTCTTTACTCTTTACTCTTCACACATTATGCTTAGTGCCTTGCTCTGGTTGCCCGCGTTGGGCGCTGCGGTAGTCGGGTTCCTGCCGGGAAATATCAATGGGATGCGTCTGCGTTCAATAGCCTCGGCTTTTGCGGCAGCTATTTTCATTTTGAATATCTGGCTGCTGACTCAATTCAATCCAGCCAATCCGGGATTGCAATTTCAAGAATATTTGCCTTGGATTCCACAATTAGGTTTGAGCTACAACTTGGGCATTGACGGCTTGTCCTTGCCGCTGCTGGTTTTAAGTGCTTTGCTGACGCTATTAGTCATTTACGGCACTGGCGAAAAGATGGAGCGCCCCCAGCTTTACTACGCTTTGATTTTGCTAATCAATGCTGGTATTGCCGGAGCTTTGATGTCTCAAAATTTGCTGCTGTTTGTACTGTTTTACGAAGTAGAATTAATTCCTTTTTACCTGTTGATTGCGATTTGGGGCGGAAAGCAGCGGGAATACGCTGCCATGAAGTTTTTGATCTACACGGCAGTTTCGGGACTTTTAGTGCTGGCAGCATTTTTGGGTGTGGCTTGGCTGAGTGGGTCTTTAAATTTCGATTACACTGCGATTACCACTCAAGAATTGCCCTTGAACACGCAATTGATCCTGCTAACAATTGTACTAATTGGGTTGGGAATTAAAATTCCTTTAGTGCCGCTGCATACTTGGCTGCCTGATGCTTACGTCGAAGCTTCGCCAGCAACAGCAATTTTGCTGGGAGGGATTCTGGCGAAGTTGGGAACTTACGGTTTAGTGCGGTTTGGCTTGCAGATGTTTCCCGAAACTTGGTCGATGATAGCTCCCAGTTTAGCGATTATCGGGACTGTGAGCGTGATGTACGGTGCTTTGAGCGCGATCGCCCAAAAAGACATCAAGCGCATGGTAGCCTATAGTTCGATCGGACATATGGGCTACATCCTCGTTGCCTGCGCGGCGGGTACGAAGCTGGCATTAATCGGTGCTGTCGGGCAAATGGTAAGCCACGGCTTGATTTTAGCTTTGCTGTTTTATTTGGTAGGTATCATCGAAACCAAAGTTGGCACGCGGGATTTGGACGTACTCAACGGTTTGATGAACCCGATGCGGGGTTTACCCACTGCCAGTTCCCTGTTAGTTTTGGGCGGCATGGCAAGCGCCGGAATTCCGGGTTTGGTGGGTTTTGTTGCTGAATTTTTAGTGTTTCAAGGCAGTTTCTCCATCTTTCCAATTCCAACTTTACTGTGCATTTTAGCTTCGGGTTTAACAGCAGTTTACTTTGTAATTCTGCTCAACCGCACCTGTTTTGGGAAGTTGGACAATGCCACGGCTTACTACCCTCCTGTTACGTTTGGTGAAAATATGCCGGCGCTGGTTTTGGCGGGCATCATTTTTGTGTTGGGGATTCAACCTGCTTGGCTGCTCAAGTGGAGCGAATCAACTACAAATGCGATATTTGCTACTCTGCCGCCGGTCAGAAATACCCAAATAGCTATTAGCTATCCCCTAGAACACTCGGCTATGCAAATCGGGTCTACACAAACGAAGTCCGCCTCTGCAGACTAACAATCTACTCGTTACCAGGCTCTGCCTGGTAACGCAGATCCGGAGGCTCTGCCTTCAATTTTACGGCTCGCGGGCCTGGATATCGGTTCCCAGGATCTTCCTGGAAGTTAAAGAATCGCAGGTTTTTGCAATAATTCAAAATATTTAGATTCACTCAATCAAAGGAAGAAACAATGGTACAAACCCCTAATAAACCAGCAACTAAACTACCTCCTTCCAAACACCAATTTGCCGAAGTAATTCACAGGCTGGAAGCTGGCGGCGCGATGATTCCAGATACGCCGGAAAATGTGATGCAAATCATCGCTATCTGGAAAGCTTACGCAGTGCCGATGGATTTCTACTGGCGGGATTTGCTTTACATCGCCGAACGGGTATTTTTACACCCGCTTCCTTTCTTTAAATAGGGTTTGCTGAATAATCGATCGCAAACTAAGAACAGGAGCGATCTATATATTCAAACAGAGTTAAATATAAGTTTTTTCTGTATCGAGTCCCCCCATTTATAAGTGGGGATTAT
>JACJNV010000061.1 GCA_014695175.1 Microcoleus sp. FACHB-DQ6
CGTTTTCAAGCTCGTTCAGTAATGGCTTTTTTCCGTGAGGCTCTAGAGGCCCATTCTTGTGACTACTTTCCTATGCCTGACCTCATTCCCGAATTTCAGACCTGAATCCTTACGTTTGAATTTGCTCGATCACCCAATCAAAAGTTTCTATAACTTGCTTGAGATCCGATTCGTCTTGCAAAGTAAACAAAGCCAGACTCGGCGACCTTCTCTCGCCCGGTTCTATAGGTAGCGACAGACCGATCGAACTCAGTTTACTTCTCAATTCCAGCCAATTGTGCTCCGCATTAAACGGCGGCTGGGAACCGTAATTGTCAGAAGAAATCTCCATTCTGCCAGCAATATCTACAGTGAATAACTGATAGGGTTTTCTTCCCTTTTGAGGCAATTGAGCGGCGAATCCGCCGTAGGCATCTCCCGTTCCCCAGTGGATTTGAACTTCGGGTTCTTGACTTTTGGCCCAAAGGTAAATTGCTTTTGCCATTTGCGCCTCCTCCGCGCCCCGTCTAGCTTGGATTTCCGCAAAAAATGAAGATTCATCCCAGCGCCTTCTTTCGCGCGTTGCGCTGGATTTTTTCTGCTGTGCTTCCGCTGTCTGACCGATCACTCTGGGAACCAGCGTTTTCAAACCGTCTTCGCTTACATACTGCTTAATTTCCAGGGCCAAAACTTCAACCGGGTCCATTTGTTCGTTGAGAAATTCCACAACTCGGCGCATTTCAGCGGAAATCTCGTCAGCTACAAACACTAAGCGAACTTTACCCGCTTGCAAATTAGTTTTAACCTTCCGCCAAAATCGGTCTTCATTAGCATCTGCGCCGAGAAACTCTTCAAAAATCTGTTCGGGATCGCGACCCCGATCGCGACAATTAGCTTCAAACAGAGCAATAATTGAATCGATCGGCCAGTAAAACAACGCATTAGCAGCATAGTCGATCGACTGACCCAAAACTTTCTGCCGCAGTTCGGCATTAGGAGTTCGCCGGACATCCACCAAAGTAGGAACTGCATTTTGGTCGATAAACAAATGATCCAGCGACCACTGCACCGCTGTTTCCTCATCGCTGGCCGCTGCTGCTTCCCGCGAAATTAACAGCCACCTCCGCGCCGTCGCCCGATCGATTTGGTCTCCCGCGATCAAATTGGGATAAGTTACTAGCAAGTCTTGTAACTGGTCTTCCGAGTCGTAGGGCTGTTCCATCATTTCTACCAGCCTGTCGTCGTCCTGAATCAGATAAATACCTCCAGCCATGCAAGCCCACCTACTTAATTTTAGATTTTAGATTTTAGATTTTAGATTTTAGATTTTAGATTTCAGGCTTAGTTATTAGTCTTCAGTCTTCAGTCCGCAGCCAATGATTTGTGAAGGCGGAAGGCATTGGTCAGAATTCAATAAAAATTTTGAAGTCAATAATTTTTATTGTTTGTTAATTCAACAAAAAATCCCTTCTGACCAATGACTGATGACTAATAACTGATGACTAATCACTAATCACTAATACAACCAGTAAATACTCGCTGTGCCGGCCCGGTCATGTAAATCCGCCCAGAAACTTCTGCCCATTCGATTTCCAAAACGCCGCCGGGGAGCTCAACAGCAGTTGCCCGATCGCACTTCCCTACCAACACCCCAGCTACCACAGCAGCACAAGCACCAGTCCCACAAGCTAGAGTAACACCAGCGCCTCTTTCCCACACCCGCATTTTTACGTAGTCCGAACGTATCACTTGAATAAATTCCGTATTGGTACGCTGCGGGAAGGCTTTGTTGTGCTCGAATTGAGGCCCGACAGTTTCTAAAGCAACAGCCGAAACATCCTCTACAAACGTAATGCAGTGAGGATTGCCCATGCTGACGCAGGTAACAGACCAAGATTTATCAGCAACTTCGATCGGCACATCTATAGCTTTGGCATCCGCTGCAGCCAAAGTTGTCGGAATTTCCGCAGCCAGCAGCCGGGGAACCCCCATATCCACCTTCACCTGACCGTCCGATCGCAATTCGGTGATAATAACGCCCGCACCGGTGTGAATCCGGTACTCAGTGTTAGATTCACTCCCCCCCTTAGCAAGGGGGGGTTGGGGGGGGTCAATTTCTTTCGATTCCAAATCGGCGATAAACTTAGCCAAACAGCGAATTCCGTTGCCACACATTTCCGGTTCCGAACCGTCGGAGTTAAAAATCCGCATCGTATAGTCAGTGCCGTTTTGCCCCGGAAGAGCAAATATCACACCGTCTGCGCCAATCCCGAAATGTCGATCGCACAAATCCACAGCTTGTTCTGGCGTGATCACCGGTTCTGACGAGTGGCGGTTGTCAATCAGAATAAAATCATTTCCCAGTCCGTGATACTTCGCAAACTCGATCGGCATAAAAACAAACCTCTTTTGGTTAAAACTGATTAGATAATTTGCTGACCAAATTACCCATTTCCCAGTATTATAAAACTTTATGCAATTTATAGTCCTTTCTCGTCAAATATAAACAAATATAATTTTTATAACTCCACAGGGATATCTAATTAATCCTGATGTCAATGGCTCAATGAATATCGGTCGAAAAGTAACCGCCAATGAGTTTCTCTCTCATTGGGGAGAGGCGCTTGTAATTGCCACCGTAAGGGTTAAACGGTATAAACAGAAGAATATGGTTTAAGGTAATATTTGACTATATTTTTCTGAACTATGTCTGAATTTGAAACCGGATTGCCCAGCGTTCGCTTAATACAAAGCTACATCAAAGACAAACAACAGGTGGAGCTCAAACTCGTTACCGGCGACTTGCTAGAGGGCAGAATTTTTTGGCAGGATCATAGCTGCATTTGCCTCCTCGATCCCTCAGAAACACAAATTCTGATCTCGCGGCCAGCAATTGCTTATCTCAAACCCAACGGCTGAGAGTGGGGCCTGGGGCCTGGGGCCTGGGGCCTGGGGCCTGGGGCCTGGGGCATTGTTGACTGTTCGCTGTTGACTGTTGACTGTTCGCTGGAAAGCTCACCACAGCCAACTGCCAACTGCCAATTGACAACTGCCCACGGCCCACTGCCCGCTGACTAATCGCTAAACAGCTTTTCGCTGACTTGAACCTTGACCAAAGGCAGCTTTAAAGCAGGTTGCGGCACCGGTGGTGAGGCCGTCCGCTGCATCAAGCCGAGCTCGTAGAAGCCGCCGCACAGCAGCAAACGATCGCCTTCTTGCAAATTGGTAGTTCCGTCCGGCCAGCGAGTAAATTTCCCTTCCCGGCGGATCGCCCGCACCTGCACCCCGTACTGGGTCAGCAAATCTACCTCTGACAGTTTTTTGCCCGCCCAAGGGCTCTTTGCTGGCAGCCTCAGCCACTGGCAAGAACTGTCGCCCTGCGGCACTGCAACTTCCCCCTTCGCCAGCAACTCAAAACTGATGAGTTCTTCCGGTTCTCCTACTACAAAAAGTCGATCGCCCGACTGCAAAGCTGTCTTGCCGTTAGGATAATCAATTTCCTCGCCATTCTCGCGGACGATCGCCATCACGCTGACCCCTGTCAACTGCCGCAAGTTAGTTTCTTCCAGAGTCATGCTGGCAATGGGGGAACCTGACGGCAAGTTGTACCACTCGCTGTTCATATCTCGAACCGCCACTTTCAAATCCCGCGAAACCGCCAAAGGTTCGCGCGGTGGCCGCAATTCCAGATAGCGACTGCTGCGAATTTGCTGCACTTCCCGCGCGATCGCGGTTGCCGAGATCCCGATGCCAGCCAGCAAGTGGGCAGATAGTTCTAAACTCGCCTCAAACTCCGGCTGCACTACTTCCCAGGCCCCCAGTTGGTAAAGCAGTTCGATGTCTTTATCTTGGTTGGCCCGCACCACAATATCCAAATCCGGGACTAATTCTAAAGCCCGCTTCAGACACAAGCGAGTGCTCATGGGATCGGGAAGGGCGATCGCCATTGCTTTTGCCCGTTCCACCCGCGCAGCTTCCAATACGTGCAAGCTAGCAGCATTCCCGTAAATGTAAGGAATTCCTTGCATTCTGCACTCTTGAATTCTACTTTCTGACTCGTCGATCACCACAACTGAACAGTTGCGGCTTTGCAGCATTTTGACTAAAATTCTGCCGACTCGCCCGTAGCCGCAAACCACAACATAATTTTGTTCCGGCAAAGTTTCAGCTATTGCCACAGGTTGAGATGTTTCGTCAAAATAGCGCTGCAAAGGCCCGAAATTTTCCGCCCATTTCAATAACTGCGGCACGCTTCTCAATACAAACGGAGTTAGCACGAGGGTGACGGCTGTCGTTCCTAAAATTAACAGGTAAACGTTCCGCGAAACCAGCCCCATAGCTTGGCCGGAACTAGCGAGTACAAAGGAGAATTCTCCTATTTGGGCTAAGCCCAAACCTGCGATCAATGCTGTTTTTAGCGGATAGCCAAATAGTCGGACGATCGGCGTTATAATCAAGAATTTGCCGACAAATACTATAAATACCAGTCCCAGAATTACTTCTAGATGGTTCCACAGAAACATCGGGTCAATTAACATTCCGATGGTGACAAAAAATAAGGATGCAAAAATATCTCGCAAAGGCTCGACATAAGTTAGAGTTTGGTCGGCATATTCCACCTCCGAAATCATTAAACCCGCCACAAAGGCGCCCATCTCGATCGAAAAACCCAAATATTCTGTAAGCAGCGCAATCCCTAAAGCCAAAACCACAACTCCCAGCAAAAACAGTTCCCGGCTTTCTGTTTGCGCTAGGTATCGCAGCAACTGCGGTACCATCCAAATGCCGGCGACTACAGCACCGACAGCAAATAACCCGATCCGCAGCAGGGCCCACGCTACCGTCATGCCGATCGCTTCTGCTGGCTGATTGAGTGCCGGCAAAACTGCTAGCATTAGCCCCAAAGCCAAATCTTGAACTACTAATATTCCCAGCATGACTTGACCGTGGGAAGTACCGGATTCATTGCGTTCCATCAAGCATTTCAGGACGACTGCGGTCGAGGAAAGCGACAGAATCGATCCTAAAAACACGCCTTGAGCAGGCGATTCTACCCACCCTACAGCCAAGGAAATTGCAGTAGTAATGGCGATCGTCAGCACAATTTGCAAGCCCCCCCCGCCCAAACTAATGGTTTTAACTTTTTGGAGTTCGGCGAAGGAAAATTCCACTCCCAAGGCAAATAACAGAAAGGCAACCCCAAATTCAGCCAGGGTGTCTACCTGAATTAATTCTTTAATCAGCCCCAAACCGGCCGGCCCAACTACGATCCCTCCCAGCAGGTAGCCGAGAATTACCGGCTGTCGCAACAGGGATGCAAAGAGTCCTCCTGCTGCGGCAGCAGCGAGAACTAGAACTAAGTCAACGATCAGTCGGAAGTCTTCTTGCACAACTTTATGAAAAAAGTATAAAGTTATATTATAGTGCCTAATGTCTTGACTATGTTTAGTGGGTTGACTATAGTTGGGGAGCCAGGACAACTGCCACTCTTGAACAAGCTATTTTCTCCTGACACAGATTTCAACTCCTCACAAAAAGCTTAACCTCTTGCAAGTTTATCGGGGGATTGCGGCTGTATTGGTGGTAATGTTTCACCTCAACGATATGAGCGCCGAGAGATTAAATCAAGTTACTTTTTTTAATGTATTTCAGGCTGGGTGGAGCGGTGTTGATTACTTTTTTGTATTGAGCGGTTTTATCATGGTGTACGTTCACCGCTCGGCGATCGGTAAAAAAGACCAGTTAAAATCTTTTTTAGTCAAGCGCGCCGTGCGAATTTATCCGATATACTGGATAATTACTCTGACAGTTTTGTGTTTCTTTCTAGTAATTCCCGGTTTTGGTAACAATAAAGATTTAGATTGGGGACAGGTAATTCTTTCGCTGCTCTTGATTCCTCAAAAAGACAAGCCCATACTCGATGTAGGTTGGACTTTAATTTACGAATTATATTTTTACTTCTTGTTCAGCATAGCTATCTGGTTGAAACCAAAACATTCTAGACCGATACTTTTGACTTGGCTATTTGTCACGATTCTACATTTTTGTAAAATTGTAAAATTCCCGAGAGCTTTTTTCTTGCTGAATATAGTATTTGGGAATATGAATTTAGAATTTGTTATGGGCTGTTTGGCTGGCTATATTGTGATTAAATATAACAATAAGCTCGGCAAGTACAGGTGGATATTGTTTGGGATAGCAAATTTAGGATATGTTATTTTAGGAATGCTGGTCGCATCGAGAAACATAGAGTTCGAGCGCATCACTACTTTTGGAGTGCTAGCAGCTCTGTTAATCATAGCTGCTACCTCGATAGACCTCAAGGATTCCACGAAAATTCCTTATGTTTTAATTTTCTTGGGAGATGCCTCATACTCGATATTCTTGACCCACGGGCCGCTGATTTCAGCAAGTACAAAAATTGTCCAAAAGGCGAATTTAGGAAAATATTACGACGGTTTCTTTGCTCCGGCTCTACTGGCATTGTTCGCCGTAGTTTGCGGTTGCATATTCTACTCTTTAATAGAAAAACCCTTGACAGTTTTTATGCGTAAAAATATTGTTGAAAAAATGTTTCATCCCAAAGCAGAAGGCCGAATCTAACCATCCCAGGAGATACCCGAGAATTACTGGCTGTCGCAACAGCGATGCAAAGAGTCCTCCTGCTGCGGCAGCAGCGAGGACTAGAACTAAGTCCACGATCAGTCGGAAGTCTTCTTGCACAACTTTATGAAAAAAATGTAAAGTTATATTATAGTCTCTAATGTCTTGACTATGTTTGGCGCGTTGACTATAGTTGGGGAGCCACGGCAAGGACCATCATTGAAAAAGGTATTTTCTGATGACACAGAGTTCAACTCCTCACAAAAAGCTTAACCTCTTGCAAGTTTATCGAGGCATTGCGGCTGTATTGGTGGTCATGGTTCACATAACCGTTAAGAGTTCGGGGAATTTAAATCAAGTTAGTTTTTTTAATTTATTTCAGGCTGGGTGGAGCGGTGTTGATTACTTTTATGTATTGAGCGGTTTTATCATGGTGTACGTTCACCGCTCGGCGATCGGTAAAAAAGACCAGTTAAAATCTTTTTTAGTCAAGCGCGCCGTGCGAATTTATCCGATATACTGGATAGTTAGTCTGACTGCTTTGTGTTTATTTATCGTAATTCCAGGTTTTGCTCACACTCAAAATTTAAGTTTGGGATATGTAATTAATTCGCTGCTCTTGATTCCTCAAAAGGGCAAGGCAATTCTGGAGGTAGCTGGGACTTTAACTTACGAAATAAATTTTTATTTATTGTTCAGCATAGCTATCTGGCTGAAACCTAAACATTCTGTGCCTGTTCTTTCGGCTTGGCTATTGGTAACGTTTTTACATTATAGGAAAATTGTAAACTTCCCCCACGATAGTTTTTTGCTGGAAACAGTATTTGGAAATATGAATCTAGAATTTGTTTTGGGCTG
>JACJNV010000062.1 GCA_014695175.1 Microcoleus sp. FACHB-DQ6
CGTATAGCCGAAAGCCATCTGGCGCTGGATCAATGTTTCGGTGTCGGATTCTGGCAAGGCCGGCGCATCTTTCAGTTTGGCGATTTCGACCATGTGCTGGTCGATCCACTGGCGGTACGGGTGTTCTGTGGCGATTTTGGTCTTAATTTCTTCGTCAGAGACGATGCGGCCTTCCTCGGTATTTACCAGGAACATCCGCCCCGGTTGCAAGCGGCCGTTGGATGCAATTCGTTCTGGGGCGATCGGCAAAACTCCGGCTTCCGATGCCATAATTACCAAGTCGTCTTTGGTAACGCAGTAGCGGGAAGGGCGCAAACCGTTGCGATCGAGCACGGCCCCGATCGAAGTACCATCGGTAAAGGCGATCGAAGCTGGGCCGTCCCAAGGTTCCATCAAGCAAGAATGGTATTCGTAGAAAGCCTTTTTCTCGTCACTCATCGACTCGTGGGCTGTCCAAGGTTCGGGAATCATCATCATTACAGCGTGCGGCAAAGAACGCCCAGCCAAAGTCAGCAATTCCAAAGCATTGTCAAAAATCGTCGAGTCGCTACCTTCGATATTGATTAAATTGGGGATTTTCTTTAAGTCATCGCCGAATAGTTCTGACTCGAACAGCGATTGCCGCGCGTGCATCCAGTTAATGTTGCCGCGCATCGTGTTGATTTCGCCGTTGTGGGCGATGTAGCGGTAAGGGTGCGATCGTTCCCAGCTCGGAAAAGTATTCGTGCTGAAGCGCGAGTGAACCAGGGCTAGAGCGCTTTCCATGTCGGGGTCGTGCAGGTCGGGATAGTAATCTCCCACTTGCACCGGCATTAACATACCTTTGTAGACGATCGTCCGGCACGAGAGAGTGGAATTGTACCAGTAGGGGTCTGTGTTAGTCCTGCGGATGGCATTGTGAGCACGTTTGCGGATGACGTACAGTTTGCGCTCGAAAGCCGCCTCGTCAATACCTGCCGCCCGCCGGAGGAACACTTGCTGCATGAAGGGTTCGCTAGATTTGGCGGTGTCGCCGAGGGACGAGTTGTCGGTGGGAACATCGCGCCAGCCCAGCACTTCTTGGCCTTCTTCGGCGGCGATTTCCTCAAAAATGCGTTTGCCGTTTTCGCGTTCAGTTTGATTTGGCGACGAGTAAATCGCGCCAACGCCGTACTCGCCGGCTTCGGGAAGTTCGATGTTTAGGCCCGCCGTTACTTTTTTGAGAAACTTGTGGGGCACTTGCATCAAAATCCCTGCCCCGTCTCCGGTGTTGGGTTCGCAGCCGCACGCGCCTCGGTGGTCGAGGTTCAATAGGATTGTCAGTGCCTGCTCGACAATTTCGTGGGATTTGTTACCCTTCATGTGTACGATGAATCCGACTCCGCAAGCGTCGTGCTCGAACTGCGGATCGTATAGGCCTTGTTTTGCTGGCAGTTCGTTGCTGTTCATTTTGATGTTTTCCTAAAAGTGACGAAAAAATTGCGATCGACAGAGTACCGAGCTTTTTATTGTACCTAATCTGTATTTTCTAATCATGTTTGCTTGTAACTTTTAAGCTTAAGAAAATTGTTATATCTCAGCAGTCAGGAGTCATTAGCCATTAGTCATTAGTCATTAGTCAGAAGAAAAATTATCCCCCTCTCCCTGTCTCCCCCTGTCCCCCTGTCCCCTGTCTCCCCCTGTCCCCCTGTCCCTCTCTCGCCCTCTCTTCCCCTCTCCCATTCCCCCCTCTCCCCCAGGGCGGTTTCATTCTTCGTAGGGGCGGTGCCCCCGTGCCCGCCCGGTGGCCTGAAACCCTCATTAAATCGTCGGTGGGGGGGGGTAGGCACGGGGAGTAGGGGTCGCACTACCCCTACCTCATCCCCGTTTTTTGGAGAATGAAACAGCCCTGCCCTCTCCCCTTTCCCCGTTAAGCTTCTTTAAAGCACAGGCCTTTGAGAATGAAGATTTGATGTTGATTTGGGCGATCGCAAATATGGGGTGACAACTGCTGTGATGATTTTGCTATGGTGGTCAAGGTGGGTCGATCGGGCAGAGCATACAAAAGTGCAAAACTCTACAGTCCGCTAACCGGTTCGCGCGATCGGACTTCGGTTTTAAGGGTAAATTAGCTAATATCCAAACCCAACGTCGTTTACCAAAGGATTCAGCAAGCAATCCTCAAGGAGTGAAAATCATGGTACAGATTCAAGAAATTTCTCAAGTATCTACTCTGCACGCACCTGCTGCACCCAACGGAATTGCCGCTACAGAATTGCGGCCTTGGGGTTCATTTACGACTCTAGAAGAAGGCCCAGGATATAAAATTAAGCGGATCGAAGTTAAGTCCGGACACCGCCTCAGCCTGCAAATGCACCACCACCGCAGCGAACACTGGATTGTGGTTTCTGGTACTGCAAAAGTTACTTGTGGCGAAACAGAAATTGTTCTGTTTACCAATCAGTCTACCTACGTTCCTCAGTGCACTTCTCACCGCCTGGAAAATCCAGGAGTTATCCCCCTGGTTTTAATTGAGGTGCAGAATGGCGAATATCTCGGAGAAGATGATATTATCCGCTTTCAAGACGATTATGCTCGTAATGAAAAGGCTAAGTAACTCAAGTTGCTAAAAATATAGGGGTAAGGTGCGCGGTTCGGCGCACTTTACATTCTCCGGGTAAGTTACACGCCTAGGCACATTCTACATTTTCAAAACTCAACATTACTTCCCAATTACCAATTACAAATTACAAATAATGATTCATCTGAGCAAAACAGCAGCGATAGAAGTAATGCGCCTCAAGTCGAAGCATCCGAACCCCAATGCTTTATTTCGTCTGGGCGTGGAATCGAGCGGCTGTTCCGGTTTGTCTTATACAATGGCATTTGACGACGCGCCAGCCCCAGAAGATGCTGTATGCGAGTCGGAGGGAATTGAAGTTGCGATCGACCCCCAGCACTTAAAATATCTCAACGAGCTCACTTTGGATTATTCAGAAGACTTGATGGGCGGAGGTTTCCGATTTCACAATCCCAATGCCGCCCAAAGCTGTAGCTGCGGCAACTCCTTTTCTGCTAAGGAATAACCAACCTGTAGGGTGTGTCAGCTCCGTATAATTCTGCTAATTGTGAATATGGTAGCGACTGACGCACCTTACAAATTAAGGAATAATCAATGTGATGACAGTCAAAGACTTAGAAAAAGTCTAAAAAACCTTCAAAGTAGAAATTTAAAAACCGCTATAAAAAAAGATTAAGAATTTTATAGAACTCGGAGCGCAAGTAGGAATTTCGATCGATCCGGATGAAGAAACTGTTACAGTTTATCATCAGGAAGGTGAACCAATTGTGTTAGGAAATGAAGATATTTTGACTGTTACAGAACTTTTTCCTGGTTGGGAATTGCCAATTTCTGAACTGTGGCCGCCAATTTTTACGCTCAGCAGAAACTCAAGCATAATTTCTCATTTTAATACAATTAGTTAGAACGAACCGCGAAGACGCAAAGGACACAAAGGAAGAGAAGAGAAGAGAAGAGAAAGATTTTATAATTGATGCGAGGATTGCTATATATACGTTGTCATTGCTCACTCTTGAGCGTTAGCGTAGCGCTCTCTTATCAAAGCAATCGCAGCATCTGGTAATTGCAACAGCAATATATAAAATTTTAAAAATGGTAAAAGAATCAGAAAAACCCCAAGATTGGTATAGCAAATACATCGCTACCTATACTTCCGAACAGCGAAAAAACTGGTACAGCGAAATCGCAGATGCTTACAACAAAACAAGACCGCGCTATCCTCAACAACTAATTAATCGCGTTGTCGAATTAGCTGAACTTCCTGCGGGTGCAAACATTCTTGAAATCGGATGTGGCCCCGGAATTGCAACTGTTCCGTTTGCTGAATACGGCTTTTCAATGCTTTGTCTCGAACCCAGCCAAGAAGCTTGTCAGCTAGCACGACAAAACTGTGCGGCTTATCCATCTGTAGAGATTCAAAATCTCACATTTGAAGAGTGGGAATTAGAGGCTGAGAAATTCAATGCTGTGCTGGCGGCGACTTCTTTTCACTGGGTGTCGCCGGAGATTCGGTATCAAAAAAAGGCGGCTGCATTAAAAAATAAAGGTTCTTTGATTTTGCTGTGGAATGCGGGAGTTTTGCCGCCGGATGAAGTTTACCGAGTTTTGGATGAGGTTTATCAAGTTCAAGCTCCGTCTCTAGCAGAATATCATGCCAAAGAAAGAGGAAATCAAGAAGAAAGTATCAAATTATTCGGACAATATGTTATTGACTCGGGGCTGTTCGAGGGTTTGATTTACGAACAGTTAGTGTGTGAAATTACCTACAGCATAGAAGATTATCTGGCTCTTTTGAAAACTTACTCAGTCTACATAGCGCTAGATGATGAAAAGAGAAATTATTTGTTGGCAAATTTGCGGGAAGTCCTAGAAAACAACTGCGGAAATAGCATCCCAGCTTCCTATGTTTCAGCTTTTCACGTTGCCAAAAAAACCTAGCGCTTTTTCTCTTCTCTTCCTTTGTGACAAGAGCGCTTTCGGTAATTCCCGCCCGTCGCCCCTGGCGGATCAATCCGGACACTCCCACTCGTTAAAAGCTGGTTTGTAGTGAGAACTTCAGTCCTCGCCCACAACTTATTAAGTCCTGTAAAAGCCTAATCGACATCAACACAATCAAGCTGGTGTACCGAGAATAGTCCACTGCATTAACTGCTGCCACTCCGGAGATTGAGCTAATAAATCTGCATCGAATTCATTTCCCCCATCCTGCGAAAACTCGGCGAAAGCTTCCGCCCAATTAATTACTGTTTCCACAGGCAAATAAGGCGTATAATTCCAAGAACGCTGCAAAAACTCTACCATCTCCACAGAATGACCGGTGCGGTACAAATACCAAGCAATCCAAACTAAGGTACTGTACTTGATTTGCTTTTCCAACAAACGTATTTTATCCGGCAACTCGGGGCGGGCAAAAAAATTGTCCATCACTGCGGCGAGGGATTTAGCCTGGGGTAAACCTTTGTACATGGCGCTTTGTTCGTGCTGGCGGTAGCAAACAGTTACTTGCTGCAACCACTCTGCTTCGCATCCCATTAAGGCTAAACGCAGCACTAAATCTGTATCTTCCGCCGGGGGAAATCGAGGATCAAATCCGCCGGCGCGCTCTAACCACTGACGGCGAAATACCATCGCGCTGGGTAATACTGGTTTCCACCGCAGCCACATTTCTAAGTCTAATTTAGGGACATTTTGCCAGGGTTTGACATCTTTTAGGGGTGCGCCTATACTATTAACTAGACGCCAGCCGCTGTGGACTATTCCTAGATTTGGTCGCGCTGCAAATACAGCCATTTGTGCTGCTAATTTGTCTGGAAAAAAGTAGTCGTCAGCATCGAGAAAGGCGATGAATTCTCCTCGCGATAGCTCGATGCCGTGATTTCTGGCAATCGAAACTCCTTGATTTTGTTGGTAAATGTAGCGAATTCGATCGCCATATTTCTCTAAAACTAACTTGGTATCGTCTCGGGAGCCGTCGTCTACGACAATAATTTCCCAGTTAGCATAGGTTTGGTCCAGAACGCTATCTACGGCTTGGCCGATGTAAGCAGCGCAGTTGTAAGCCGGAATTACTACGCTCACCTGCGGGGTGCGATCGCTCATAATTAATATCAAGTTTGATGGATTATACCATTTTAGATTTTAGATTTTAGATTTTAGATTAAAAAACTGGAAATGACTGATGAGCATCTGGCTTGGAACTTGCCTACAGTTGCATTCTTTTTGTCAACTGGTTAAAACTGGTATTATAATCAATACGCGCTGAGCTGGTTTACGGAAATCCGCGCTGTGAAATCAAGAAAAACCATGCAACCGCCCCTACAAGATTTATTGGTAAAATCCGGTGGCGTCTTATTGTACAATACTTATCGGGTGACCCGGAGGCTCACGCACCCGATAAGTGAGGCTTTATGAGCATAATTTGCGTTCAAGAATTTGCCAAGGTAAGTTGTCGTGAATGGAGTAAATCTTGGGGGCGAATTGCTGAAGGGTAGGAATCGCCTTTTACCTTCAAATACTTGTCAACTATTTGCACAACCTGTTGGGGATTGGCTGGCTTGCTCAAAAAATCGGAAGCACCTGTCAATTTCGCTCGCGTGCGGTCAATTATACCGTCTTGACCAGTCAAAAACACGATCGGAGTTTCCCGAAAAGCAGGCGTCTTCCGCAAAAAATTGCACAAAGCAAAGCCACTTGTCTTCGGCATCACCACGTCCATAAAAATTAAAGCCGGCTTTTGTTTGGCGAGGAGGCCGACTCCCTGCATGGGGTCTTGAATTTTTAGGACTCGATATCCCTCCGGCAATAAAATTTGCTCTAAAAATTCGCACACTGTCGGACTGTCATCGATACAGGCAATCAAAGGGCGACCCGGCCCAGCGATAGCCGCGGCAAGGCGCCACTGTTCTATAGGCGACGGCAAGTCTGGTACTGTCCGGAAATTTACTAAACCCTGCTTGATGTAATTAACTAAACCGCGAGTTGCCACTGTCACGCACTGCTTTTTCTTAAATGCAATATCCCAAAGAGTATTCTCGCCGTTGAATACGTTACCCAAAGCGATCAAAGAATTAGAACTAAATCGATTTTGCTGCAACTGGGCCGACGGTTTTAAAAGCGGTGCTTGTTCTGGATCTACCAACCACAAACCCATTCCTTTCCACTTCTGCCAAATTTCTTCTGTACAACACAGAACTTTCTCTACTTCTGTTAAAGACAGCAGCAAAGAAGAAGTAATTGTAGAAAAATATTTCTGGGACGGACGCCACTCCCGGCGCAAACCCGATTGACCGATCAGAGCAAATAACACTTCGGAAAGGCTGGTCTGGACGATCGCCCTAGCTTGTTCCAGACTCATTTCGCTGGCTGCTATCCCTCGCTGAAGCAGTTGATATTCCCATAGTTCTCCAGCATCGAGGTTTCTGAGATCCACATGAAAGTTTCTACAGTGTTGCCCGATCGCCCTGTACCAGCGCCTCGATCTGTGCGACCCTCCCGTGGCATAAACCAAACTACCCTGAAAAAAGTAAAGCTGCCACTGTTGTTCCCCTTGCTCTAACAGCAGTTTCCCCGTTGCTTGTTTCTGGCTGAGTACAGCCAGAGTATGGGACAACATTTTGTATCCGATTGCGGTAGCAGACATATCAACTCGCATCCCCTGTACTCTGTTTGTACCATTATATAGCTGCTGAGTTTTGAAACATAACAGTGATATTACTGAATTTGGGTCAATAAAAACAACTAATGCTGCGAATTTAACCCCATCAGGGAGTGATTCCCCTCGGGAGTTTTAGCTATGATGATGCAACGCCTATTTGCACTATTAACTAATCACTAAAATCCAGCTTCTAACTAATAACTAATTGCCCTCGCTATCTGTGGGAGGTACTGGATCGTAACCCCCTGGATGAAAAGGATGACAGCGCAAAATCCGCTTAACCGCCATCGAGCTGCCACGGGCCGGCCCAAATCTTTCTATTGCTTCGATCGCGTATTGCGAACAAGTTGGCTGAAATCTACAGGCGTTAGGCAGGTAAGGAGAAATACCCATTTTGTAGCCTCGGATTAATCCGATCAGCAATATTTTCACAATTTTTACCTCAGCGATTGATTAGATTAATAGCAAAATATCGTCCCGTACCGCTGTAAGCTAGGTGAATCGAAGGAATTCTCAGCAGTTAGACTTCCGCTAACTTTTCCAGTACCAATTATACCTATTTTCATTTTTATTTTAGATAGCTACAGCACAATTTGAGGAGATAATATGGTACTTGTCTCTGAGTTCGCTACTTGACCGATACCTAAAAAATTACCGTCTCGATCGTACACCTGCAACGGATAGGGAGGTTGGGGTATTGGGTTGTCGGGGGGATTGTTCGTACTTTTCTCCTCTCCCCCGATCGGCGTTTCGGGAATTGGGAGGCGCTGTCCTTGAAACCAGCGTTTGGTATATTCAGGGGAAAGGACGATCGCCCCTAAATGTCCCAAAACCGCCGATGGCAAAATCGGGCAGAATTTATTCTCCTGCAATTGCAGTTCCAATTGTTCAAAACTGAGACTTTCCTCGATCGAAAAACCGCTACTTTCGGTGCGAGTCAAACAAGCCAAAGTACCGCCTGTATTCAACACCGCACCCAAATCCCGCGCGATCGCCCGAATGTAAGTACCCGCCCCGCAGGCGATCGACAAATCCAATTCAGGAAAATCCCCCGGCCGCCAATCCAAGATTTCCAGCCGAAAAACCTCGACATTCC
>JACJNV010000063.1 GCA_014695175.1 Microcoleus sp. FACHB-DQ6
TGTTGACTGTTGACGGTTGACAGTGAACAGTGAACTCGAATTTACTATTCCGATGCTAACGGATTTGATATCATTTAATGCCATCAGCCAGGTGTCGTCTGAGCAAATGGCAATTCAAGGAAGTTAACCAGCGAAACCTTCAAAAAATCCCATCCCTTTTTAGGGGGTGGGAGTGTGGAAAATTATAAATTTTTAGCCCTCAGTCCTTAGTCCTCATTATTCAGTAGCAATTAATCAATAACTGAGTTCGTACCCAATTATTAATTATTCTGCTAGCAACCAACTGATGACTAATGACCAACGACTGATGACTAATAACTTAAGCTTGCCGCGAGTAGTATTCCACGACTAGCAGTTCGTTAATCTGTAGAGCAATCCACTCGCGTTCGATAACGCCGTTAACTTTGCCAACCAGTTTTTGCTTATCAAATTCCAAGTGATTCGGCAAGTGAGCCAAGCCAGGGTCTTTGAGATTAGCTTCTACCATTGTGCGCGAGCGCTCTCTATTTTTCACCGCAACCACATCACCAGGCTTGCACTGATAGCTGGCGATATTGACTTCACGGTCGTTGACAGTTATGTGACCGTGATTTACCAATTGTCTAGCGGACGGAATGGTTGGAGCCATTCCCATCCGAAACACAGTATTGTCCAAGCGCATTTCCAAAAATTGCAGTAACACTTGACCTGTGGAGCCCGTGACACGGCGGGCTTTGCGGACGTAACGGAGCAGTTGGCGTTCCGTCACACCGTAATTGAAACGGAGTTTTTGCTTTTCTTGCAAGCGAACCGCATACTCAGAGAGCTTTTTGCGGTTTTGACCGTGCTGTCCGGGCGGATAATCTCGTCTGGGGGTTTTGCGGGTTAGACCCGGCAACTCTTTCAGGCGACGGACGATTCTCAATCGGGGGCCTCGATATCGAGACATTTATTTTCCTCTCTAATATCTGTATGCAATTTTATGCAGACTCTATATTATATGTGTGTAACGGTCAAAATTCCAACAAAGATCGATAAAAAAACGATCGACCGGAGGGCGATCCATAATGTGCGGTAAATTCTGAAGGAAAAGCCGATCGCTCGATCGCCCCAATCAGCCAAAAAACTCACTACTCGATCTGCCATGCACAACCGCAATTTTTCCCGCACTTCTTCCCCAAAACCAGCACCGACAGGCTCAAGCCCTACCGGGCGCTGGATGTTGGCTCTCGGCACGCAGCTAGCAGCACTTGGTTTGTTGGCAACAGCACTGCCAATCTCGCCAGCATCAGCCATCACTATTAGAATCCCTCGCTCTAGGAATCCCTATCGCGTCTGCGCCCTGGAACTAATCGAAGCTGGAGTGGGGGCAGAGGCAGCCGCCGCCGCTTGTGCTGACGCCCTCCGCCCCCGCGACATATCTAAATGCGCCCTCCAAATCAACCGCAAAACTAATATTTCTGGTGTCGAAGCGCTCTCTAGCTGTCGGCGGGTGAGGCGTCCCCAAGAACTGGCTACTTGCGTAGTGAATATTAGCGGCAAAAGTCGAACTCAACCTGCGGCTCCCCTGGTAGTGCTCGATGGATGCCGCCGCAGTTTATTGCCACAACAGTTTGCTGAATGCGTAGTCGGTTTGAGCGGCAGGCTCGACTTTCCCACTGACCGATTAATCGCCACTTGTCTTGACCCCAGGGACAGCGTGAGCCAGTTGGACGAGCGTCCTGCACCTACCCCTCCTGTGGAGCTAATTTCACCGCCTGCGCCCCCCAATTAATCACTGTTAACGGTTAACTGTTGACTGTTAAGGGTTAACTGTTGACTGTTAACTGACTAATGGCTGATGACTGATGACTAATGACTAATGACTACTTTTTTCTAATCAAATGTCAGAAATTTTTGCTCAAATTACAGTCGAAGAATTAGCTCGCCAATTAGCACAAACCAATGCTGAGAAATTGCAGCTTGTAGACGTGCGGGAACCTTACGAAATTGAACTCGCGGCGCTGCCGGGATTTGTAGCTTTTCCGCTGAGCGAGTTTGCCGAATGGTCTGGTGAAATTGACGCTCGACTCGATCGCGACAAAGAAACCCTAGTTCTGTGCCATCACGGAGTGCGATCGGCTCAAATGTGCCAGTGGTTAGCCGATCGAGGATTTACCAACGTTAAAAATATCGTTGGCGGTATCGATGCTTACTCAATGGTGGTCGATCGAACCGTCCCCCGCTATTAACATCAAATCCAGTTCTTAACTATGTTTTTTTCAGAGTCCGCGCAGGCGGACTTTGTGTGTGTATAAACGAATTATATTTCCTCGGAATGAGCTAATTCACAGCAGCAGATCTAAAATTTAAAAGCGTACTCATAGTGAGCCGATCGCGCCCCTGCCTTTTCGAGTCATAAAGAGCCTCATCAGCCGCCAGTAGCAGTGCTGTCGCATCATTTTCCTCGCTCGGAACAACGCTGGCAATTCCTAAACTAATCGTTACCACAGAATTAGGCAGACCGTCAAGACTCTTCGGGTTAAAAACAATCTTCAAATCTTTCACTTTCGCTCTAATTTGTTCGGCAACAACCACAGCCGCCGACGCATCAGTTTCAGGTAAAATCACAGCAAACTCCTCGCCCCCGTAGCGAGCAGCTACATCAGCAGGACGCTGGAGCGATCGGCGAATTGTCTGAGCTACCAATCGCAAACAATCATCTCCAGCTTGATGTCCGTAGGTATCATTATATATTTTGAAATAATCGAGGTCGCACAGAATTAAAGATATCGGAGACCCCTCGCGAGCCATGTGTTCCCATTCGGTTCGCAAGCAACTATCAAAATGCCTTCTGTTACCAATTTGAGTAAGTTCGTCCACATTCACCAAAGCTTGCAGCCTTTGATTTTCTTGCTGCAACTCCTCAAAACGAACCACCGACCACTTGTCCTCGCACAAATTTTGCCCTTGAAAATACAGGCGATATAATTCGCAAGACAAACTACAGTTATTTCCCTCTAATTTGACCAGTCCCATGCTGTCTAACTGATAAGCCATCAAAGGTTGGAGGTGAATGCTATTTTTAGCATCGACAACTTGTTGGAATGCGGAGGCGAGTTCGGGCTGCTGTTGAATGGCGATCGACTGATTTTGCAAGTAGTCGCTATAAATTCCGCTGTGAGTAGGAGCTGCTGTTAACAGTTCTGCCAACTCGGCTCGCCCCAGTTCCTCGGCCGGTTCCTCCCGATCGACCGACAGGCTGTTTTGTTGCAAAATAGCCAGGTGATAAAGCGCTAAATGCACTAAATAAGGATGCCCGCCTACCATGTTCATTAATTGCTGTATCGGATCGCGATCGCTCCAGTTTAGTCCGTATCTGCCCGCCAAATCTTGAACTTGTTCAACAGTAAATTCTGAGAGTTTAATCGGCAGTCCTACATTAAATGGAGATTGATTAACATTCAAATCAATATAAATTGCTGTCGAATGAATAACCACGGTGCGGAGTTTTTGCCAAGTTGGGCTAGCGCGAGCTTGTTCGTACCAAAAACGGATCACCGACATAAAATCTTGAGCAATATTGGTGCGTTCAAATACCCGATTTATTTCGTTGATCGCCAAGACAAGAGGACTGTCAATTTGTTGGAGCAAATAGTTTTCAAAGTAAATAGTGCAGCTTACCTTGCTGCCCATATCTTCATCCCAGAATTCATCAATATTTGGTTCGAGTTTGAGTTGCCGAGCGACATTGACACAAAGCCAGCGCAAAAATTTATCTAAACTAGCAAAAACCGCTGTGTCGGCTTGCTGAAAGTCTAAAGTTACTGTGCGGTATCCACGATCGACTGCTGCGTCAATTATCCGCAGCATCAGCGAACTTTTGCCCATTTTTTTGGGAGCTTTAATGCGAACGAGGCCTCCGGGTTTGCTAATTTCTGCACAGGCCAGGGCTTCGACCCCTGAGCGCTCAATATAAAATCGAGAGTCAAGCGGTAGGGGGCCGCCGGGAAATTCTAGATCGGCAACTGTTTGGATCGAGTTTGGTGATTTTTGGAGTCCTGCCATAGTCCTTGCACAAGGCGATAGCCTGACTGTATCTTACCTTGGTCAGGTTAGGGAGTAGACGAGCGGTGTCTGAGATCGATCGACAATCCTACAATATCTAAGTTTTTAGGGACTTCCCGGAACTGACCGAAAAGCCAGACACAAGCCTCCGGCTGTCTTACGTGGGGATAAGTCGGTAGCGGTTTCAACCGCCTTGAATATTTAGCTCGTGTTCTCTTGTATTTCTTGAAAAAACGTTCCTTCGATAACTCAAGAAAAAAGTAGAATAGGCCAAGGAGGTAAAGTAAGTGTTCCATCTGACCTACGAATTCAAACTTAAGCCCACAGTAGCACAAGTAATAATCTTTGAAGATTGGCTAGAACAATGCCGTCGTGTATACAACTGGGCGCTGGCAGAGCGCAAAGATTGGTTTAAATCTCGTAGTTGTCAAATTAACGCTTGCTCAATTCGCGCTGAATATATAATTCCCGCCTCCGTACCCAGACCGACCTACGCCAGTCAGTGTAAGGGTTTAACTCAAGCTAGAGCAACTATACCAGCACTGAAAGCAGTTCAAGTGCACGTTCTGCAACAAACTCTTAAACGGCTTGAACGCGCATTTGTAAATATGTGGGAACAAAAACACGGATTTTTTCGCTTCAAAAAAGTTGGGAAGATGCGCTCTTTGGTATTTCCTCAGATGGGAGTAGAACCTATCAAAAATAGTGCTGTTAAACTACCTAAGATTGGCTGGGTGCAGTTTCGCCAAAGTCGCGAAGTACCAAGTGAGGCAATACTAAAACAAGTGCGCGTAGTTAAGCGTGTGTCTGGCTGGTATGCAATGCTAGCTTTGCAATGGGACGTTTCAATCCCCGATATCATTCCACATGGAAACCCAGTGGGGCTTGATGTTGGCTTGACTAATTTTATTGCAACTTCGGATGGGCTTCTAATTAAACGTCCAAAGTTTTTTATTGATGCAGAACGCAAGCTTAAATTACTGCAACAGAGTGTCAGTAGAAAACGCATAGGCTCAAATAATTGGAAGAAAGCTCAGAAAAAAGTGGCACTGCTGCACGAGTACGTAGCCAACTGCCGAAAAGACTGGCATCGCAAGCTATCACACAAAATCTGCAATGATGCAGGGATGGTTTTTGTCGAGAATTTGAATCTGGTCGGGTTATCGAGAGGAATCTTGGGCAAGCATTGTTTAGATGCTGGTTTTGGTCAATTCTTCAACATTCTCGAACAAACTTGTTTTAAACGTGGTGCGTACTTTCAAAAAGTAGATGCCAGAAAAACAAGTCAAATTTGTCCAAATTGCGGTACAGAAACAGGCAAAAAAGACCTATCAGAACGCACTCACAGTTGTTCGAGCTGCGGGTATATAACAGATAGAGATGTAGCCTCGGCTCAAGTAGTTTTAATTAGAGGACTTGCAGCCGTAGGGCATACGGTGAAGATGCTTGGTGAGGGTAAATTCATTGGAATCCCTGTGAAGCAAGAATC
This sequence comes from Microcoleus sp. FACHB-DQ6, assembly GCA_014695175.1. GTDB lineage: Bacteria > Cyanobacteriota > Cyanobacteriia > Cyanobacteriales > Microcoleaceae > Microcoleus. The sequence continues at coordinate 5,516 of JACJNV010000063.1, forward strand.
CCCCGGCTTCTAGCCGTGGGGAGTGTCAATTTGCTATAGTAGTGTCACTTTACCCAGTCTCAAACCCTGCTTCAACACTTCTCCAGATCGACAAAAATTCGACGGTAGCCCAGACGCACTCATTCTTGGCCTTTACCGGAAAAATAACTCGTCGGCCGTAGATGTCGTGCAGGAAGAGTCCCCATCAAAGGAGAAATAATCATTGTCACGTCGCTACCTGTTTACCTCTGAATCCGTCACTGAAGGCCATCCCGATAAAATCTGCGATCAAATTTCAGATACGATTTTAGATGCCTTACTGACTGAAGACCCCAAAAGCCGCGTCGCAGCCGAAGTAGTCGTCAACACCGGCTTAATGCTGCTGACTGGCGAAATTACCACTAAAGCTCAGGTAAATTACATAGAATTAGCCCGGAAAAAAATAGCCGATATTGGCTACATCCACGCTGACAACGGCTTTTCGGCCAATAGTTGCTCAGTGTTGGTGGCTCTTGATTCTCAGTCTCCCGATATTGCTCAAGGGGTGAACACAGCCCACGAAAGCCGGGAACAATCGAGTGAAGAGGAATTGGACGCCATCGGCGCTGGCGACCAAGGTTTGATGTTCGGCTTTGCTTGCAACGAAACGCCGGAAATGATGCCTCTGCCGATCAGTTTAGCGCACCGGATTTGCCGTCAACTGGCCGCAGTTCGCAAAACCGGTCAGTTATCTTACCTGCGTCCCGACGGCAAAAGCCAAGTTACAGTCATCTATGAGGACGGCAAACCTGTTGGCATAGATACGATTTTAATTTCTACGCAGCATACCGAAACGATCGGCGACATCACAGACACAGCGGCAGTTCAAGCCAAGATCAAAGAAGACCTGTGGACTGCGATCGTCGAACCTGTGTTTGCCGATATTAGCGTGAAGCCGGATGCAGAAACTCGCTTCCTTGTCAACCCCACCGGCAAATTTGTGGTCGGCGGGCCTCAAGGAGATTCGGGTTTGACGGGCCGCAAAATTATTGTGGATACCTACGGCGGCTATTCCCGCCACGGCGGCGGCGCTTTTTCTGGGAAAGACCCCACCAAGGTAGACCGCAGCGCGGCTTATGCTTGTCGCTACGTTGCTAAAAATATCGTGGCGGCTGGTTTGGCCCAAAAGTGCGAAGTGCAGTTGAGTTATGCGATCGGCGTTGCGCGGCCGGTTAGCATGATGATCGAAACTTTTGGCACTGGAAAAGTTGATGACGATCGCCTTTTGGAAGTTGTGAAGCAGCATTTTGAACTGCGCCCTGCGGGCATCATTCAGGCATTTAACTTGCAGAATTTGCCTGCTGAAAGAGGCGGCCGTTTCTATCAAGATGTGGCGGCTTACGGTCACTTCGGGCGCACTGATTTAGATTTGCCTTGGGAGGAAACTGATAAGGCGGAACTTTTGAAAGAAGCTTTGAGCCAGAAGTTGTCTGGAGTAGCTGGATAGTACAATTTTGGGGTGCGCCCAGCGCACCTTATCCATAAATAATATCGGGTGCTACCAATGAATATAGGGTGCGTACTCCGCACCTTATCCATAAATAATATAGGCGGTTCTTCGGCGCATCTTATCCATAAATAATACCGGGTGCTACCAATCAATAATAACGTAGCGGATTCAGTACCCACCTTCAAAGAAAAAAAGAATAAATAAATGCGATTTTTCACACCTTTTCAATCAGCAATTCGCAGTTTTGTCTCTTCCCTCCAACAGCGGTTGGGGACTACTGGATTTTCTGCACCAAATCCCGCAGCCCTGCCAAGTTCGTTTGCGACTAACAATCCTGGTGGAATTCGCGGCGTTTGGATAACCACCACTGACTCCAAAGTTCTCACATCAAAAGAGCGAATTGCTGAGGGAATGAACTTTCTCGCCGATACGGGATTTAATACCGTTTTTCCTATAATTTGGAGCCAGGGTTATACGGCTTATCCTTCTAAAATTATGCGAGAAAAATTTGGGGTGGAAATTGACTCGCGCTATCAAGGTCGCGACCCCTTAGCAGAAATATGTGTTGAGGCAAAGAGAGTTGGTTTAAAAGTTATTCCTTGTTTTGAATACGGATTTGTGAGTTCTTACAATCGCAAGGGCGGTCATTTGCTGGCGAAAAAACCTGAGTGGACCGCCCGTGATGCCAGCGGCAATTTACTTAAGAAAAATAACTTTGACTGGATGAATTCTCTTGACCCGGAAGTGCAAGACTTTGTGCTGGGGTTGATGCTGGAAGTTGCTAACAATTATCCGGTAGACGGCGTTCAAGGAGACGATCGCATTGCGTTTCCGGTAGAAGGCGGTTACGACGAAAAAACGGTTAAACGCTATCGAGAAGAGTGCGGTAAAGCAGCGCCGTCGGATTGTAAAGAACCACATTGGCTGCAGTGGCGTGCTAATATTATTACTGAGTTTGTAGCTCGTTTGCACCGAGAAGTGAAAGCTATTAATCCTGATTTGTTGCTATCGATGTCGCCGAGTCCTTATGACTGGGGACTGGTGGAATATTTGCAAGATTCTAAAGCTTGGGTTGACAAAAACTTGGTCGATCTGTTTCACCCGCAGTTTTATCGCCGCGATTTTAATGCTTACAAACAATTGGTCGATAAAATGATGTCGGTACAGCTTAGCGGGCAGCAAGTAAAGTGCGTGTCGCCCGGTATTTTGTTGACGAATCGAGGCAGCAAATATAGCATAACTCCCGAGCTGTTGTTGCAAGTAATTGCTTACAACCGCTCTCAGGGCATTCAAGGAGAAGTGATGTTTTTTTACGAAGGTTTGCGAGATAACGATAACGCTTTGGCTAAGGTTTTGAAAAAAGGGCCCTATGCTCGTTGAGAGATTGTCCCGCAATCAAGCTGTTTCCGGTTGGCTGCGGTCAACCGATTTTAGATTTTAGATTTTAGATTTTAGATTAAAGAATGGAAGCATTGACCCCACGGATAAATTCGGGGGGCAAGTTTCTCGGATACAGGTTTTTTATTTCTGGAGGGATGAATCCGGGGGCTTGTATCCTGGATGCTTTCGGTCAACCGCGCCGATCGCTATTTCAAACCAACCGGCTATAAAATGATATAGCAGAGTTAGGCTATCTCAAAACCCAGCAATGCCAAGCAGCAAGCGCTACTAATTGTCAAGGTGATTGCCCAAACAAACCCAATAATTAATAATTGGGGAGTTGCAAAAATAGGGGAATAAGGCATATTTTAGAAGTGGTGCAAGCTTTTTTTTAGAAGTAGCGTTTTGTAGACGCCATATTTTTAAAAGACAGTTTAAAAGAGCAATCTCAACCGCTCGCCAGAATATTAGGATAAATCAGTGACCTCAGCAGCAAGCCTCATCCAACAGCTACCCGAGCTCAGCGATGCTCAATTCAATCAAAAATATTTGAAACAAAAACAAGGGATGCACACCTTGGCGACTATATTGCCGCAAGTAGAACAGCAAAGTCTGGCTTTGCGGGCAGTAAAATTAGCTCTAAAAGTAAATTTAAAACTCGGCTCGAAGCTAGCAGGAACGGTAAAGCCAGAATTTCAAACAGCCACCATAAAATTAATCGAAAAAATCCCCACTTCGCCGCTGCTCAAAATTCAACTGCTGGCCCTAACAAGTTCCGATCGGGCAATTCCGATGCTGGTGGCCGCATTGAACCACAAAGAAAGTGCGGTGCGCCTTCATGGGATTCGAGCGATCGGGAAAATCGGCTCCGAAGCGGCAGTAATTGAATTAGCCCGATCGCTCGAATCCAAAGATTCCCAAATCCAAGCTTGGGCTGCTTGGGCTTTAGGAGAAATTCACTCGAAACCAGCCGCCGTAGCCCTGCTCAAAGCCATCAAGCACCCAGAGTCCAAGGTGCGCGCCTGGGCTGTTTGGGCCTTGGGCAAAATTAACCCGAAAACAGCCGTCCCCGCGCTGCTCAACGCGCTCAAACACCAAGACTCCGAGGTGCGCTGGCGGGCGGCGGTCAACTGCGGGAAAATCGGCGTCTCGGAGGTAGTTCCCGGGCTGCTGAATGCCCTCAGAGACGAAAATCACATCGTCCGCGCTAGGGCGGCGGCGGCTTTGGGGAAAATCGGCGATTGTGAGGCAGTACCCGGCTTAGTAGAATTGCTTCACGACGATCCTGACTCCTATGCAGTTTCTTTGAGGGCCGCCGAGGCCTTGGGACAAATCGGCACGGAAACGGCTGTGGCCGGGCTGGTGCAAGCCCTGAACCATGACGACTCAGACGTGCGCGGCAGTGCAGTTTCTGCCTTGGGGGAAATCAGCAGCGAGGTGGCTATGGTGGCGGTAATCGGTTCGCTCTCCGATCGAGATATTTTCGTGCGCGGCAGGGCGGCGGTTGCCCTCGGGAACATCAATACAGAGGGAGATGCGAAATTGCAAAAAATGGTAGTTGCGGGACTGGCGAGCGCAATTGGCGACAGCGAATCTTATGTGCGGTGGAGAGTAGCTGCTGCTTTGGGGGAAATTGGGACAGAGGAAGCTGTGGCAGGTTTGGTGCGGCTGCTGGGAGACGAAACTTCTGGAGTGCGCCAAAACGCTGTTAAGTCCCTCGGTCAAATTGGCTCAACGGCTGCTATTTTGGCTCTGGAAACAGCTTTAAATCGCGAATTTGCTGACGTTCGCGCGCTGGCTGCCCAATACTTGGCGGATGTCACCACTCAAGCAGAAACAGTTGATTTTGAGCCCTCTGTTTCCCCAGATTTATCGGGTGAAAAACTGCCGAAAATCCTGATTGGTTCGCAAGCAGAAGCCAGCGAATACATTGTTGAGCGCCCTGCGCGACGCGAGATTAAATACCTGATATCGATCGGCAGTCCAGGTGTACCCGAACCCAAAACTTTCGATCGAATCCCGAACCGAATGTGCCTGGAGTTTAACGACCTCGACACTCCCGTTGACGACCCCGATCAAATCTTGCCTACCCTTGAGGATGTACGGAAAATTATTGAGTTTGCCCTCAAAATCTCGTCGCCGAGAGGCAGTTTGCTTATCTGCTGCCAAAGTGGGATCAGCCGTTCAACTGCCACAGCTTTGACTGTTTGTGCTGCGCTGTTGGGTCGCGGCAAAGAACGGGAAGCTTGGGCGTTAGTGCTCGCCGCCAGACCCCAAGCCAAGCCGAATCGCTGGATGGTACACTTGGCCGATGAAGCTTTGGGTAGAGACGGTAAGCTAGCACTGGCGATCGAATCGACCACCGCAACTCCAGAACTCGCAATCGCTAACAGTTGACTCCCAGAAACCGGGTTTCTTTTCACAAGCCCTACAGTTATACTCAACTAACGACACTTCACCTCAGACTTGTCTGTGCGGGGCAACGATGCCAAAAGTCGATCGCCAGGGTGCAAAAGTTCGATCGGCTGCTGCATTTGTGACATTCTGTGCTAAAAAGTCGTCGGATGCTCAACAAAAACCGTCAAGCAATCGTCGCATTGCTGGCAGCAAAACTCCTAAGCTGAGGAATCGGGTGCATTGTCAACAGACAATATCAGCTTGGGGGAGCTCGCAGGCCAAACGCATCAGACAGAATTTTCTGCCTGTAACATTCCACGCGGGGATAATTACAGTGCCAGGATAAATTTTTCTTTATTTTGCCTGCTGCTGACCTTGACGAGTCGAAAAAGTAATTTGGCAACAGCCATCAACAGGGTAATTATCTATTAGACATCAACCGAATTTAAGTTTCTCCTCTGGCTCGACAAGAGTTTCAGATGCTTTTTCGCAGATGTCTAATGGAAAATAGACAAGCTTTTCCGTTTGGAGAACTTAAGAGCGTGCTAGATTTTAACAGAATACAGTGGTTGCATATGTCAAAAATTAACTTGCTCAAAAAAACAGGGAACGAAGCAAGTTTATCGGTTGCCGTTTGGGAATGCCAGGGCGAGTTCAATTCCGAGTTAGAACCATTTAACCCGCAGAAACAACCTGTGACCCGGCGAAAGGTAAACCAAAAAAATAGCAAGGTAGGTAAACTGATGCCGCTCTTTATTTCTGAACAAGTCGGTTCTCTAGAAACCGCACAAAAAAACATATCCAGCCAGGATTTTGTAGAAATATCATCCTTAAAACTCCGCAAAATGTTGCCATCTAAAATTGGCGGTTGGTCCATCCATAAAAAAATTGGCGGTGGGTATTTTCTGGCAATAGGAATCGGATTTCTTGGCTCCATGAGCGGGCTGGTGATTGCCGATTACTACCAAGGACAAGGATTAAAACAATTCAATGACGCTCACTTACAAGCGCAATTGCTCGGGAATTTTAAAGATGCAGCGCTGGCGGCACAATTGCAGGGAGCGCAGCTAGATTCTTTTGTAGATAATTCCGCCAAGCTGGAACTGCAAGAAGAGCAGTTTATCAAGAGTATTGTTCAGGCAAAAGAGCTGCGGTTGCGTATAGAAAAGTTTGCCGACAGCCAACCTGCTTGGCTGGCAGCAAAGCCGGAAGTTCTCAAAAGTTTACTGCAAGATTGCACAGAAGATTTAGAATCCTACGCCGATACTCTCAAGTCAACTTTGCAGCAAATCCAGCAATCGCAACTGTCACCTGGGGAGATAGAGTCGGCCAGAAAATTGTTGGCGACAGAAAGCGGAGAAGGTGTAAAACAGCTCAACAGCAGCCTTGAGGAATTGAGCAAAATCCTCTATATAGCCCAGCAGCAAGAGGGGCAAGGGGGTGAAGTGATGGAGGAAGCTCAAGGCATGGAAAAAGCCATAATTATTATTAGTATGCTGCTGTCGGTAGTGGTGGCTGGAATGGTGGCTTACCAAACGAGTCGGGCGATCGCCAAACCAGTCGTGAGCGTCACTCAGATTGCCGAAAAAGTCGCCGCCGAGTCGAATTTTGATTTGCGAGTCCCCGTCACCGGACAAGACGAAATAGGCTCATTAGCTGCGTCTCTCAATCACCTGATCGAGCGAGTTTCCCAACATACTAAAGAATTAAAACAAGCTAAGGAAGCCGCCGTCACCGCTAACACTGCTAAAAGCCAGTTTTTAGCAAATATGAGCCACGAATTGCGGACGCCTTTAAATGCGATTATCGGCTACAGTCAACTACTTTCAGAAGATGCCCAGGATGCGGGATGTGATGAGTTTGTACCCGACTTGGACAAGATTCAGAAGGCGGGCACGCACCTGCTAGATTTGATTAACGATATCCTCGATTTGTCAAAAATTGAAACGGGGGGTATGAAACTCGAAATCCAGGAGTTTGACATCGAATCCCTGGTTGACAATGTTGCGTGTGCCGCGAAACAGTGGGTAGAGAAAAATGGAAATGTTTTGGAGATTGAGTGCGATCGAACTGCGGGTATCATGCACGCAGATTTCAAGAAAGTGCGGCAGGTTTTGATGCACTTGCTGAATAATGCTGGTAAGTTCACCAAAAACGGCAGGGTTAAACTGAGTGTCAGGCGCATTGAAGGAAGCGGAAAATTGAATACAGCAGATCGATCGGCGATTGACGATTCAATGCCTGTCGATGAAACTCATGCTGCGGCGATCGCTTGTCCCCTGCTGAATGTTCAAGAGTCGGATTGGATTTGTTTATCGGTTAAGGATACCGGAATTGGAATGTCGGAAGAACAACAGCACAAATTGTTTGAAGCTTTTGTGCAAGCTGACTGTTCAACAACGCGACCTTACGACGGCGCCGGATTGGGGCTGACACTTAGTCGCTACTACTGTCACATGATGGGCGGGGAAATTTTGGTAGAAAGCGAGGAGGGGAAAGGGTCTATTTTCACTGTCCGCATACCGGCGGGAAATGGGTGATGTGATGTTTGGGCGAGAGATTTAGGGGGTAGGCAGAGGGGCGAAAATTTATGTTTCAAACCTCTGGCGGTATGTCCCCATGCTTTCATCTTGTCAGTGGGGGCGATCGCACTCGATTAATTGCAATCGATTGTTTGCCCAGTTTAAGCAGCACAAGCCGCTTGCTCCTGAACTCCAACCTAAGTCTATGCCAATAAATTTCATTTAGTATTATTGAACCGCGAAGACGCGAAGGACACGAAGGAAGAAGAGGGAAGAAGAAGGAAGAAGTAGATAATCTTCTACCGGGAACGGAGTAAAAGATCGATCGCACAAACTACCCTCAAGTTTTATCTTGTTTCTCATCGGATGGTGGGGACTGTTTTTGCATTTGTTTTTGACGTTCCCTCACAGCTTGTTCCAAAATGAATGCTGACAAGCCACTGATTGAACGGCGTTCCTCATTTGCCCACTCTTGAAGTAGGTCATAGATTCCTTCTCCTATCGAGGTTGATATGCGTTTAGACATTAGAGGTTAATTGTTTCTTATTTAAGCCGATCGTCATTGTCCAGTATTTTAGACAATCTTGTCTAAATGCAGCAATATGTTGCATTATGCTGCATTGTGCGCTATCTTCTTAGAGAGTCAAAAGCCAGCGCTGAACTTTTGCAGGGCCCGCGCTGGCTGATGGTTCCCCAAATACAAGGAGACAATCCACATAAAAGGAGACTATTACTATGGTAAAGCCTGTGAGCGACGGCAGCGAATATAACCGCGGCTATCAACAAGCTTTGAATGATTTTGGCATCACGCAACTGCTGTCGGGTATTCGCAGCTACTCTGATGAGGATTTTGATGCCGATCGCGCGCGCATGACTGGGCCAGAGATCGAAAGCTTTGCGGTGTTTCTGATTCTGCGCGTCGGGGCGAATCTCAAAGGAAGTACGATCGCCCGCTACCTCAACACTCTCAGAAAAGCAAATTCTCCGACGATCGCCGATCGCCCCGCGATCGAACTCAACTCAAATTCGCGAGGGAAAACACCTGAAAAGTCAAAGGGGGGCGAGATCGATTCTTGGGCGATCGTCCGCATTTTACCGAATGCTGAGCGCTATACAATTGCGCGTTTTGTCAACCGCCAAGATGCGGAGGATCGGCGGAGGGCTTTGTGTCGGTTTATTCGAGGGGGTGTGTTTGAAGTTGTGTGCGATCGGGCTTAATTAAAAAACACAAATCCCGTAGTCCGTCGGGGGTTTTAACCCCCGCCGGACTGTTGCAACAAAGGTAAAATATCAGTTGGAATGAACTTTTGCTAAAAGGTCGATCGCTTCAATACCGCTTGTACTACAATTAAAATCTATACTCTCTTTACTAAAACCGATGGAAACCATCAATCTTAAAGAAGAAGTCCGCAGCTTAATCGAGCGACTGCCTGAAAACTTTACCTTGTCTGACCTGATATCTGCTTATCTCTGCCAAGGGATGAAATCCGAACCTATCCAAGTTAAAGGCACAAAACAAGGTAAAAACATCCAACTGTCAGATTTAGCTTTCATGCAAGTGTTGACATCCGATTATCTCTGCCAAGGGATGAAATCCGAACCTATCCAAGTTAAAGGCATAAAACAAGGTAAAAACATCCAACTGTCAGAAACATTTAACATTCCTGATGGCTCCGAAGTTCTGATTGAAGTGCGGGAAGTTTCGCCTGTCAACCCTGAGGAGAAACTGAAAAGAATGAAAGAGTTTCTGACAGCTTGGTTAGATGAAGACAGAGAGGAAGGGCAAAAAATTGGAGAATTCTTAGAAAGCGATCGCACAACCAATAGAAAATCATCGGTGATGCCTCCTAAAAAGCGCCGTCCACCACTGTTTGGCAGCGATCACGATTTAATTTCAATATCTGACGGTTTTGACGAGCCATTAGAAGATTTCAAGGATTATATATAATGAGACTTCTGTTAGATACTCATACCTTAATTTGGTTTTTTGCGGGCGATTCTCAACTCAGTAATACTGCACGAATTCTAATGGAGGATGAAGATAATAATAAACTGATCAGTATAGCAAGTATCTGGGAGATGGCAATTAAGGAAAGTAAAGGGCATTTAAATTTGAGCTTGCCTCTTAATGAGTATATCGAGCAAAAACTCAGTTGGGAAGACTTTAATCTCCTGAATATCAATTTAGATCATCTGAGTCAGATCGTGACCATGCCTTTTTATCATAAAGATCCGTTCGATAGGTTGCTCATCGCACAAGCAATAATGGAAGGGATACCCATATTAAGTAAAGATTCTGCGTTTGATGCCTATTCTAAGAATCTTAATTTAATATGGTGAATTATAAAAATGATTAAACGAATTATTAGCAGTGTTTTGGTTTTGGGTGTGTGTCTGACTCCTCTGACGGTGCCAGTGATGGTGCAACCGAGTTGGGCGCAAAGTCAAAATTCACAGGTTGAAAAATTAAAGCAACTCCTACAGCAAGCAAGCGAACAGGAAAGGCAAGGACAACCTCGACAGGCCATAGAAACATGGCAGCAGATTCTAGCCATTGCACGACAATTTAAAGAGAGAAGAGGTGAAGCGAGAGCACTCAATAATATTGGTTTTAACTACGATCGCATCTCCCAACCGCAAGAAGCTTTAAAATACTTTAACCAAGCTTTACCAATTATCCGGGAAGTGGGCGATCGCCCGGGGGAAGCTGCTACTTTGACTAATATTGGTGCAGTGTACGACAGAATCTCCCAACCGCAAGAAGCTTTGAAATACTATAACCAAGCTTTACCAGTTATGCGGCAAGTGGGCGATCGCAGGGGGGAAGCTGTTACTTTGAATAATATTGGTTTAGCGTACGACAGCATTTCCCAACCCCAAGAAGCTTTGAAATACTATAACCAAGCTTTACCAATTCGGCGCGAAGTGGGCGATCGCAGGGGGGAAGCTACTACTTTGAATAATATTGGTGCAGTGTACGACAGCATTTCCCAACCACAAGAAGCTTTGAAATACTATAACCAAGCTTTACCAGTTATGCGGCAAGTGGGCGATCGCGCTGGGGAAGCTGTTACTTTGAATAATATTGGTTTAGCGTACAACAACTTTTCCCAACCGCAAGAAGCTTTGAAATACTTTAACCAAGCTTTACCAATTCGGCGCGAAGTGGGCGATCGCAGGGGGGAAGCTACTACTTTGAATAATATTGGTGCAGCGTACGACAGCCTTTCCCGACCGCAAGAAGCATTGAAATACTATAACCAAGCTTTACCAATGTGGCGGGAATTGGGCGATCGCGCCCGGGAAGCTGCTACTTTGCGTAATATTGATGCAGTAAACAACAGAAGTCAACCGCCAAGCAGAACAAATATCCCGCCAATTCCCAAATGAACAAGGTTATTTCCCGGCTGTATTCCAGGCAATTAAGAACCGCTAAACTCTCCCCCACAAAGCCAATCCGCCGCCTCTTCCCCTAGCGGCAATTATCCCATCTTGTACCAGAAAATATGCAAAAAATGCCTGCTTCCCCACACTCAAACTAAAAAAATCCGCCTCCCGCGCTTCACCACCGCGAATAAACCCTTGATACACAGTTTTACCCAACAATTTCACCGTAATTCTGGTAAAATCAAAAGCTAAAATATTTTTATTAACCAAAAACTTAGTCGGCCCGGAAAGTGTTAGTACGATCGCCCCAACTTGCACCGAATTCTCCACCCTACCGATTTCGCGATTCTCTTCCCCTTCAGCAACAGGTGCCGCCGAATAAGCAATTTGAATTTTCGCAATCCACTCAGGGATGTAACGTCCCGCACCCAAGACAATTCCCGCTTTTTGTCGAGTCTTTTTCGTGCCGGTGATAAAGCAGAGTTGCCAGTTGCCGATTAATTGCTCGAAAGAATAGCGATTTTTGGTTTTTTTCGCGCTTTTCTCAGCTTCTAGGAGGGCGGCAACTACGGCGTTGGAAGATGGTTTAGAATTAGATTTAGCGGCTTGTTCTAGAATAGATATATTTTCCATTTAATATACAAACCAGTTTTATTGTTGGTAACAGAGATAATATTAGCTGATGTAGCGGAGAAAAACATGGTTGCGATCGCCCCCACAGACACAGAAATCATCGTCATCGGCAGCGGAATAGGCGGCTTGACTTGCGCTGCAATGCTCGCCCGCTATGGCTTTGACGTGATTGTCTGCGAAAGCCATTCGATCGCGGGCGGGGCCGCACACGGTTTTGAACGCGACGGATTTAGCTTCGACTCCGGGCCCTCCCTGTACTCAGGATTATCCTACAGCCCGTCTGCGAATCCGCTGCGGCAAGTTTTGGATGCGATCGGCGAAAAACTCCCCTGCATCACCTACGATACCTGGGGTTGCTGTTTGCCAGAAGGCGATTTCGACACATCCGTTGGTGCGAGTCAATTTGGCGAAGTGCTCGCACAACTGCGCGGCGCGGCAGCAGTCGCCGAATGGCGGCAACTCCAGCGCATCATGGAACCCTACGCCAAAGCTGCCACAGCCTTGCCATCCCTGGCTTTGCGCTTCGATTTGGGCAGTGTTTTTACCCTCGGCAAATTTGCGCCCGCTTTCCTGCAAAGTGCTGGCGACGCGATCGCACTTGCAGGCCCTTTCAGCAAAATTATGGACAAAAATGTCAAAGATCCCTTTGTCCGAAATTGGCTGAATTTGTTGTGTTTCCTGCTGTCTGGACTTCCCGCCGACGGAACGATCGCAGCCGAAGTCGCTTTCATGTTCGCCGACTGGTATCGCCCCAATGCAGTTTTGGACTATCCGATCGGCGGTAGTGCAGCTTTGGTAAATGCCCTGGTACGCGGTTTAGAGCGCCACGGAGGCCGGTTGCTGCTAAATTCCCACGTTGCAGAAGTTTTGGTGGAAAACAACCGGGCTGCGGGCGTGCGGCTGCGATCGGGCAAAATTATTCGATCGCACAAAGCCGTCGTCTCCAACGCATCCGTTTGGGATACCCTGAAACTGTTGCCTGAAACCTCTGTCCCGCAAAGGTTTCGGCAAGAGAGGCAGGCCACGCCAGAGTGCGACAGCTTCATGCACCTGCATCTGGGAATTGATGCTGCCGGAGTGCCATCAGACTTGGCTTGTCACTACATCTTCGTGAAAGACTGGGAAATGGGCGTTTCCGCCCCTCAGAACGTCGTTCTCGTCTCGATTCCGTCCCTGCTCGACCCCGACCTCGCGCCTCCGGGAAAGCACGTCATTCACGCATATACCCCCGGAAACGAGCCTTACGATTTATGGCAAAAGCTCGCTCGCAGCAGCGAAGAGTACAAGCTGCAAAAACAAGCGCGCGCCCAGGTAATGTGGGAAGCCTTAGAGAGAATTATCCCCAATATTCGATCGCGCTGCGAAGTCACCTTAGTTGGCACACCCCTAACCCACGAACGGTTTTTGCGCCGCCATCGCGGTTCCTACGGGCCCGGAATTCGGGCGGGTAGCGGCTTGTTTCCCGGGCCGAGAACGCCTTTAGCGGGACTGTTTTGCTGCGGAGATTCGACATTTCCGGGAATTGGTTTGCCGGCTGTTGCTGCTAGCGGGGCGATCGCAGCCAATACGATCGCACCTTTGTACAAACATTTGCAATTAATTAAGGAAGTTATTAGTTAGTTGTTATTAGACATCTCTCCTAATTCTTGGGGAACAGGCACCGTGCCTGTTCAAAATCTGCTTTTTAGGAGATGTCTATTAGTTATTTGTTATTTGTTAACGAAATTATTGAAGAGCTTTCCTAGCGAAGGACGCGAAGCAAGAGTAAACAATAATTTTATATAATTAGTAAAATGTGACCGATATCTGTCAGCATAGAAATAGATAGTTCGATCGCCCTGAGAATACCGTGCAACCCGTAGACTTTACAACTTTAACCGCCACTTGCAGCGAACTGCGAGCCCAATGGCTGCCAGCGCGCTTAGAACAAGTCTACCAGCGCGATCGCTTCACCGTGTCCCTGGCGCTGCGTACCATGAAAGGGCGCGGATGGATTGACCTTTCCTGGCATCCTGTGGCCGCCCGCATCTGCGTCGGCGACCCCCCGCCCCGCATTCCCGACACCTTCACCTTCAGCGAACAACTGCGGCACCAACTCAGCGGTTTAGCCTTAGTTTCCATCGCCCCCGTTGCATCCTGGGAAAGAGTCATCGACTTGCAATTCGCCAAGCGCCCCGGAGAACCAGCCCTCTGGCATCTCTACGCGGAAATCATGGGCAAGTACAGCAACGTCATCCTCACCGCCCAAGACAACCTCGTTGTCACCTGCGCCCACCAAGTCAGCGCCAAACAGTCCACCGTCCGTCCCATCCAAACCGGGCAACCCTACGAAATGCCCCCGTCTTTGACCGATGCAGTGCCGAGTCTGAGCGAATCTCAAAACCGCTGGCAATCACGAATTAGCCTGGTTCCTGGGCAATTACACCGCAATCTGTTGAAGAATTACCGAGGGTTGAGTAAGGCCTTAATTTTTTCCATGATTCGATCGGCTTCTTTAGACCCCGAACAATCCACAGACAGCCTCAATCCCGACCAATGGCAGCAACTATTCCAGCGCTGGCTATACTGGCTGCAATGCCTAGAAAACTCCAAATTTCACCCGAGTTTTACCCCCGAAGGCTACACCGTCATCGATTGGCCCGCACCAGAAAATGTAGGGGCGGTGCCCCCGTGCCCGCCCTCTGATTCTTCCATCTCTTCCGTTCAAGAATTACTTAACAGCTACTACACAGGCCAAATCAATCAAGAAGTATTCGCCCAACTGCGGCATCAGCTTACCCAAAAACTCAACAACGTCCTGGCAAAACTGCGCCTCAAAGCCAACACATTTAAAGAACGCTTGCAGCAATCTGCAGACGCCGACACCCACAAATCCCAAGCCGACTTGCTGATGGCCAATTTGCAGCATTGGGAACCGGGAATGAAATCAATTTCTCTCCCTGACTTTGAAACCGAGAAACCAGTTATCATTGCCCTAAACCCGGAAAAGAACGCCGTTCAAAACGCTCAAGCCCTCTACAAAAAACACCAAAAACTTAAAAGAGCCCGCATTGCAGTAGAACCATTGTTAGCCTCCGTACAGGAAGAAATCGACTATTTAGAACAAGTTGAAGTCGCACTTTCGGTATTGGAAACCTACCGCAACACCCAAGATTTGCAAACCCTCGCCGAAATCCGCGAAGAACTGATCCAGCAAAAATATCTAGACGTACCAGATTACCGCAGTACCGACAAAAATGCTGCGATCGAATTTCACCGCTACCAAACCCCCAGCGGCTTTGAATTATTAATCGGGCGCAACAATCGCCAAAACGACCAACTCACTTTTCGCACCGCCAACGACTACGACTTGTGGTTCCACACCCTAGAGATTCCCGGAAGCCACGCTTTGCTGCGTCTCAAACCCGGTACTGTGGCTGAAGAAACCGATTTGCAATTTGCCGCCGACATGACTGCTTATTACAGTCGCGCCCGCCACAGCGAACAAGTCCCCGTGGTTTATACAGAACCGAAATATGTATACAAACCGAAAGGCGCGAAACCTGGTATGGTTGTATACAAGCAGGAGCGGATTGTCTGGGGTAGACCGCAGCAAGCTCCTGCTTGATATATATAAAGTGAGAAAGGTGGCTGATCGGGAATCGAAACCTGGTGTTTACGCAAAATAACAGTGGGTAGCGATAAACCTACGCAGGAACCGGGTTTTTGAAGCCCGGTTGGATTATACAAAGTTCCCGGGAGTGCGATCGCCCTAAAAATTAAAAGGCGTCTGTAATGTAAAGTTTTATTACATAAAATTAAATTTTGTTGTTATAATACCGCTTAAGAGAGATGATATTTCTTTTAGAACCCTTTGCAAAGAAACGTGCAACTTGGGTTTCCTCACTGTGAGAACAACACTGTGGGAACACAACGGATTTAACTATTTGTGCAGACCAGCTTTTGCTAAAGCTGGTCGTTTCTGTTTAAAAATTAAACCCAAGCCCCCACCGATTTTAGATTGGCGATTTTAGATTTTAGATTAAGACCGCCAATCTAAAATCTAAAATCTAAAATCTAAAATCCCCAAGGGCTGCTCCTAGAAAGTAAACGTCGTTCTGACAACCCCAATCACCAAATCAGAATTATTCTTATTGTGGTCAGGAGCAGTCAGCCAAATCAGACCAGGGGTGATAGAAATATTGTCGCTCAACTTAAACTGATAAAAACCTTCTACGTGCAGCGAAGTATCCTTATCTTCCGGCAAAGTCCGATTAGTAGAACTCGTTACCCGCGGCTCCATACCTACGATAATCCCCGCCACATTTCCTTCTTTCAACAAATCGGGAAAAGCCAAAGTAACTGCCCAGTTCCAGATTTTTTGATCGCCCCGCTGCACAGAACCCGTAGGAGTAGCCAAGTTGGATAAAATGCGCTGGTTGGTGTAACCCGCCCAACCGCCAATTGCCAATCTCCGGCTCAACTGCCACGAAGCTTGCGCGCCGTAGGAATTGCTAGAAATCGGGAGAGTGGTATCGCTGTCGAACCCGAAGGAACCGAGACGCTGCGGAAAATTAGAAGCATTGCTGCCGGTATTGGTAATTAAGCTGTAGGAATTAACGTAAGTTAAACCTAAAGCAATGCTGTCGCTCGGTGTAAAAGTCAACTGAGCCAAACCGCCGTAAGAACCATTAAACAAACCATTTCCCCGCGTCGGGTTCGCAGCATTGCCGGCCAAATATCCCAAACTCAGCTCCAGTTTTTCCCCAAACTGATGCCGCAGAGCGATGCCAGAACCACCAAGCAAATAGTAAATTGGGTTGCGAGTACCGAAGTTAGAAAGAGCGCCGTAGCTGCCGTCTCCGTCAAAGTAAGGGTTGACAGTGTTGGTAAAATCGTCAGCAGCGCCGGCGTTGGCTTCTAGAATTACAGTAGTGCTTTTGCCGATAGGGAATTGGTAAAGCAGCGCATCTAAAGCTACTATATTGTTAGCCTCGCCAAAAGGCCCGACATTAAACCGCAATTCCCCTTCAGCAGTTTTCGTATTTTCCGTAGAAAACGCACCCAAATTTAAAACTTGCAATCGAGTTCTGAGCAAATCTTCTCCTGAGAAACTCGTGTCGAAATTAATCCGAACCCTGCTGCCAAAAGCCGTCGCTTTATCGGCATCGTTACCTTCAGCATCCTCTCCCCTGGCGATACCGGCCAAACCAAATATCACTTCGCCGTTGAGTTTAGTCGTAGTTGAAAACTGATTTGCTTCTAATTCAGAGGCGCGCGCTTCCAAAACATCGACGCGGCCGCGCAAAGTTGCCAATTCCGCCGCAAATTCTTCTTGCAACCTTTGCACCGAAGCCAAATCTTCTCGCGTCGCCAGATTTCTGGAACCGCCTTGAATCAGCTCGGTAACTTTATCCAAACAGGCATTTAAGCCGGCTGCAAATTCGTAGCGAGTCATCGCCCGGTTGCCGCGAAAAGTGCCGTCAGGATAGCCAGCTATGCACCCGTAACGCTCTACTAGGGATTGCAAAGCTTGAAAAGCCCAATCGGTTGGTCGAACGTCGGAAAGTTGAGAAACTGAGGTTACTTGGCCGGCCGCATCTTCGCTGCTACTGTCTTCGGCGCTGTATTGGTTGATTTGTTCTAAAAGATTAGACTGTGCTTGAGGTTGGGCACTTGGATCAGTGGATTGCGAAATCTGATCGGGCTGTGGGGCGGATTTTTCTGCGTTTAAATTAGTCGGTGCAACGGCGGGTTGCGTTTCGCTTAAGTTTGCGGGCGCGACTGCGGGAATTTGCTCTGCGACAGGTTGTTCGGGACTTAAATTTGGGGGCGCTACTGCAGGTTTGGTTTCGCCTAAATCTGCTGCTGCAACTTCCGGTGCTTTTGCTTGTTCGGCAACTGGGGCAATCAAATCGTTAGTGAAGCCCTCGTAGAGGTTCGCACTTTCTTTCTCAATAGTTTCAA
>JACJNV010000064.1 GCA_014695175.1 Microcoleus sp. FACHB-DQ6
TTGGCTCAACTGCTCTATCTCGGTTTTTTTCTGCTCTCTGGTGGCTGTGGGCTTTTTCATTCCTTTATTTTACCAGATGCCGCCACTTAAGTTTTTTTGACCTGAATCCTTACCCCAGTATATTTATCGATCGACCATTCGATCGAGCTTTTCCTTAACCAACAAGTCTAACAACGAGCGCAACACAAACAAGCCACCGAATCCCGAAACCGCAAAAGCTGCGATCGCCCCCGTTTGATATCCGCCCACTAGCAGCACTGCACCCGACAAAAACACAAAACCAGTCAGACAAGCAAAAATTAGAGTTTTCAGGGCTAAATTAATGCGTTTTAAGGCTCTTTCGCTCTCGATGTTTCGCACTCTAATTTGCAGCTCGCCCTCTTCAATTCGCTGCTCCAAACGCTTGATAAAAACTTGCGATTTGCTCGGCTGCCGTAACTTATATGTAATAAAACTTCGCGCTTGCCTTGCCAATTCTCCGATCGCACTTCCCCGCCCCTTGCTCACGGCAATACTCTTGACAAAAGGCTGAGCGGATGCTATGAAATTGTAGTCAGGGTCGAGAGTTCTAGCAATGCCGTCGAGAGTCGTCACGGACTTGACAATAAACATCATTTCTGCAGGCAAGCGAAACGGTTGCTGCTCGAACATGATGTAAAGTTCGTTCTTGATTTCATTAAAAGCTTGAAAGTCGATCGGCTTATCAATAAACTTATCCAACAGAAAAGCAATTAACCTGCGTACTGGCATCATATCCGGCATCGGCTCAACCAAGCCGATCGACATTAAAGTATTGAGTACCTCGTCAGCATCCTTTCTCATCACAGCAAAAAAAGTCTTGACCATTTGGTCTTTAGCCAGAGACTTCACCTCAGCCATCATCCCAAAATCGTAAAAAATCAAGCTACCATCTTCTGTCACCGCCAAATTTCCCGGATGCGGGTCAGCTTGAAAAAAACCGTCTATTAACAACTGTTTTAAATAACAGCAAATTCCGAGTTGATTGAGCTTCACAATATCCACTCCAATCGCCTCTAAACTAATGCGGTCGTCCACCTTAATGCCTGGTGCATATTCTAGAGTCAGCACTTTTTTAGTAGTGTATTGCCAGTAGACTTTCGGGACAATAATCTGAGGATATTCTCGAAAATTATGGCTAAAGCGATCGGAATTTTTACCTTCTTGCACGTAGTCAATTTCTTGATATAAAATCTTAAAAAACTCGTGATAAATAGATTCCAGGTCATACTTGCGCGTCCCAGGCAAATAGCGATCGCAAAAACGCATCACTTGGCGCACCGCCTTGACATCCAAATCAAATAAACTTTCCAAACCCGGACGCTGCACCTTTACAATCACATCTTCCCCGGTGTGCAGCCTTGCTTTGTGCACCTGTCCCAGACTCGCAGCAGCCAGTGGCGACGGGTCAAAATCGCGGTACAAAGCATAAATATCCTTGCCTAACTCTGATTCTACAAGAGCGATCGCCTCTTCGGAACTAAACTGAGGAACCCGATCTTGCAACTGTTCGAGTTCCTTCACATACTCAAGCGGCAGCAAATCCGCCCGAGTCGAGAGAGACTGCCCGATTTTAATAAAAGTCGGGCCTAAATTCAGCAAAGTATTGACCAACCAATGAGCGCGAATTCTTCTAGTATGAGGCGAATTATTTTGCAGCAGTCCATCCCACCACAAAAAAAACATAAACTTTCCCGCCGCTGCAAAAATGTCTATTTGCCGTGCCAGTGGCGAATATTTAGAACGTTGCCAACGCAGGGTTTTAGGTGCAGCTTTTGTGAGCATAATATTGGCTATCGAATTCCATGCACCGTGACAATTTTTTGGGGACAATCTAGGACGCAGAAACCGGCTTGTACGAAAAGACGGGTGGCAGGCCTTTGAAACAGTTAAAAAACTCAGTTTCTTTGGTCTATACTGCGTAATGTCATCTCCAACTATACAATTATAATTAAGTTCCTAGTAAGTAATGCAAGTCCTCATTAATTATTCATAAATAGAGGACAGTCGTACTCACGACTAACACGCGCTAATTACAGCCCAATAACTAGACATAATATAAGTCTTGGGGAAAATCAGCAATTGAGAACCGGCAATTTAGACTGCAACCAGACCAATAATTCAAAACAGAGGACTTGGTAGGGTTTACGACATTTCCAAATCTCCCTCTTCTGGCAAGTTTTCTAGTTTCGCCTGTTCGCTGCCAATTCCCAGCAGCTTCTCAACCGAACTATTCTTCTACATTACAGAGTTCCGCTGCAAATTGCGGCAGAGTCAGGGTAAAAGATGTGCGCCACAAATTGTCAGATTCTGAACTTTCTGCCGGACAGCTAGATACATCAATAGTACCATTCAAGTGCTGCACTAAAGACTTTACCAGAGCCAGACCCAAACCCGTACCGGCGATAGCTTGGTCAGTAATGCCAGTGCCGCGGCGGAACTTGTCAAAGATGTGGGGTAAATCAGCAGCAGAAATGCCGCGCCCGAAATTAGAAATGCTCAGGACAATATAGCCGGCTGCCTCAGACGCCTCCAAAACTACCGCCGTTCCAGAAGCAGAGTATTTTCCAGCATTCGTCAGCAGTTCCAGCAGCACCCGATTGAGAATGTCCGGGTCGGTTTCCCAGCAAGGGGTTAACTTGGGCAAATCCACCTTCAGAGTCAATTGCTTATCCGCCCACTGTTTTTCAAAATCCTTAACTAAATCTTGAAATAAACGGTTGAGATCGATTTTGATTAGAGAAATCGGGACTTGCTGAGGCTCAAACTGTTTGAGGGCCAGCAAATCGTTAACCAGAGCAGTTTCCTTAGAACACTGCTGTTCGAGAATGTCGAGATACTTAGTCCGACTCGCTGACGGCAGTTCAGCTTGTTTGAGCATCAGAATCGCTAGCTTCATGATTGTTAAAGGGGTACGCAACTCGTGACTCAGAGTGCTGAGAAACTCGTCTTTAATCACCTTCAATTTCCGCATTTGCTCTAGCTGATTGGCAGATTGTTCGTACAGTTTCCCCTGCAGGTCGAGGCTTTGCTGCAACTGAGCGGTTCTGTCTAAGACTGCGGTTTGCAATTCCTTAAGCGTTTGAGTTTGGATAATCATCTTGCTCGCTTGAGCGCTGACTGATTCCAGAACTTCTAATTCTTCCGGGGTCCAAGTGCGCGGCTCGGAGTGCTGCAAAACCAAGAAACCCAAAACTGTTTCCTGGCAGCAACCGCCCGTGAGGGGAACCAGCAGCAAGCCGCGAATGCCTTGGAGTTTCAAAATTTCTTTGGCTGCTTCTTGTTCTTTGCCGATTAATTCGCCTGCGTCAGCGAGGGCGAGGGGTTTGGGTGCGCCGTGGAATGCTTGGCGGCACAAATTAGATTCTGACAGCCAAAAAGCGGGAGAGTTATTTGGTTTTGAATTGGGGATTTTGGATTGGGAATTAGCAGTTTTATCCTTGTTTTTTGTTTTGGAGGTTGAGCTTTTTTTCCCAGCCGCGCTTTGTGCTATTGCCTGTTTGTTGGGATCTTTTTTTACAACGGATTCGCAAACTAATTCGACTTTCGCTTTGGGAGTTTGATTGGGGGAGGGAGTTGTAAATAGAGGATCTGTATATTTCAATAGCAGGATTTGGCCTCGATCTACTTCCAGGGTATCGACGGTATTTTCAATAACTTGCTGCAATATTCGATCGACTTCTGAATTTGTGTCGATCGAGGCAGCAACTGACATGAGTAGATTTTTGTATTTAGCTTGTCGCTGTAACTGTTCGTTTAAGCTGGCAATTTCTTGAGTTTTTTGAATGTGAGAAATCGCGATGCCGATCGCCTCTGATGCTGCTTCAAGGCGCTGCCGATCGGCTACCGACCACTCGTGAGGTTGCGACTTACCAACAATCACCATGCCATTTACAGCCCCTCCAAATCGGGCAGGCCCTGCCAAAATTGCCCGCAAAGGCAGCGCAGTCACAGGAGAATTGGGCGATGAAGCTGCCGGACTATCAAGATAATCGGATATCGCCACTATCTCGCCGTCTGCTAGGACGTTTGCCCAAACGGGATGTTCGAGTGATATGCTAGGCGGTTTTAATCTTGGGGTTTGCGGGTGTTCCGGTGTTTCGGTGGAATCCGCAACACCGGCAACATAGGGGAAATCGCTGCTATTTTGCCAGTAAGCATTCGGATTTACTACTTTTTGGTCAACCACAGCAGTAACCCAACAGAAATCTGCCCCCCATGCAACCCCCAAAGTATTGGCTATTTGCAGCAGCAGGAGTTCTCGATCAAAGCTGGTGGCGAGAATTTGGCAAATTTGTCGCCCGAGAAGGGCAGGATCGACCTGGTACTGCATAAGACGATCCAGAAATTTTTGGACTGATACTGGTTCTGCGATTTGCGGTAAATGCAAAGTGCAAGACTCTGACGCCGATCGGTCGATCGAAGTAAAGTCTTGATTTCCCTGGCAATCGATCATGGCAACCAAGCCTTTATTCTAAGATGTTTGAGCCGGCTCCCGCTGCAACAAATATAGAACCTTTCCATAACTGTCGGCTTGACTGTTATGACCCTGCTTTCTGTGTTTGTGCAGCCTGTCGGCGGGTCACTAGATATCTGAAAATATACCCCGAGCTGACAGAGTTCTATTTTCCCGTTTTCTACCCTTCGATCTGTACGGGATGAACTTTACCATCCTTTACCGGATGATTATCAATCCATTCCCGCTAATTTTGACTGTTATTGTATAGTATGAAGCTTTTCTAGAGACCGCTTAGTGACACCCTTCTCCTCACTCTGTGATGTTTCCTATTTAAGTTTGCGATATTAACAAATTTTTATTTTGATACAAATCCGCCGATCGAGTGACAGCGATCGCAAAAATTCCCATTCAAAAAATTATCACTCATAACATAGTTGAGAGTTTTCGAGTTTTTGCTCAAAAACTCATTTATCACAACACCTAGAGCCGTGCAGGCAAGTCTCTGGTTAAATTTCTCCCACTTACCTGCTTACTTATTTTGTGCTTCCTGTTGGGCTTTATCGCTATTTTGGCGGTAAAGTGCCGTCCGGTTCAGAGCCGTTGTGTAGCGGGGGTGCTTGGAAGGCACGGCGGCCATCAAATCGGAAGCTTGCTGCCACTTAGCAGCTACGACTAACCAATCCTCGCGAGATTGAGCGGTTTTGCCCTCGGTGGCTGCTTGTTCGGCTACTCGCACTGCTTGGGCAAAAGAGTCAACAGCAGAATTAACAGTCTCCTTAGAAATTTTCAAAGCAGGTTTTGCCTCAGAGGAAGGGGCAGTGGCAACTGCTTGGGTGGTGGCTTGTGTGCTGTTTGGCACTTGGGAATTGAGTCCTTTGTAGATGGCTGCCACTGCTGCAAGTAACAGCACGGTCAAGCTGATGCCGCCGACGATACCGCGCTGAAATTGCCGCGGTTGCTGCATCGATCGAGGTATAGCCATTCTCGGCAAAGCCCGCTTGCCGGAGAGAGCTTGGCGTTCGTGATGGGCGGTGGCTAAACGCTTGAACAAATTCGGCTTTCGGAGTTTAATTTCTTGAGACCACAACAGTTGATTATCGGGATCGCGGCTAATTTCTTCGAGCCACAGCAGTTGGTGTTCTCGGACAAGCCGACTGTTGATGTTGACTCGGCGAATATTGTGGGGCGAAATGCGTTCCAAAATTTCTCGGACTCGATCGACCAAACTAGACTCTTCGAGCATTTGGGGCGTTGCAGCTTCGCACAGCAGTTGCAGCACCCCCTCTGCAAACACAGCTCGGGCCCTCACCCCTACCTGTGCCAGTTCGTCATTAAGGATTTGAATAATCGATGCAACCGAGCCCTCGCGAGCTTGTCGAGCAATGTCATCTATTGGATTGGCCATAAAACTATCTTGACGCTTAGCAATCTGTTAATTGTTAACCCAAAGTCTCGGATCTAATTTTTACTCATACAGGTTATCACTGACACTGCCAGGTTAAAATGAACAGATGCAAATCTTGCATACCGATCCACTTAAAATTATCACCACAGCATCGAGCGAGGCTAACAGGAAATAAACTATGGGTAAAGTAATTAGCGGTCAAATTTTTGTTGTAGACGACAACATCGATACAGATCAAATTATCCCGGCCGAATACCTGACCCTGGTTCCCTCGAAGCCGGATGAGTACGAGAAACTAGGCAGTTACGCTATGATTGGGTTGCCCGATCGCTACGGTAAGTTTATCGAATCCGGTGAACAGAAAACCCGGTATCCGATTATCATAGCGGGCGAAAATTTTGGCTGCGGTTCTTCGCGGGAGCACGCTCCGATAGCTCTCGGGGCCGCCGGCGTCACAGCAGTGGTGGCTTTGTCTTACGCCCGCATTTTCTTTCGCAATTGCTCGGCTACTGGGGAATTGTACCCGATGGAATCAGTCGAGCGGCTCTGCGACTTGTTTGTAACGGGTCAAGAAGTGACGATCGACTTTACAGCAGAGGTAATTGTCAACCACACTCTCGATAGAACTTTCTCGCTCAAACCTTTAGGAGAAGTAGGGCCTGTAATAGATGCCGGAGGGCTGTTTGAGTACGCGCGCCAAACGGGAATGATTGCGGCTCGCTCTTAACTTTTAAAACCCTGCAATGTAGGGTGTACCACCGGGCGCACCTTACGAATATCTCCCAGCTCAAACCGCTCCCATCTAGGGTGCGGGGAAATTTTCTCACATCGACTCAATAAAATTCAATAAAATACGCTGGTGAGCAATGCCCAAAGGTCGCACATCTCCTGACTGCTCAGAATAGCATTTGCCAGCCCGAATCTGCTCCGGTGTCAACAACTTCATATCCCACCCCTCAAGCAAAACTAAATCCTTGACATCCGCACTAAGTTGTGCATGAAAAACGTGGCGAACGACATCTTTTTCGACATCACAACAGAAAAAAGAAACACTTGCAGGAGCATAGCCAATTTCCTCTGATAATTCCCGCACTACAGCAACTTCCGGCGTTTCTCCCGGTTCCAAGTGTCCGCCAAACAAAGCCCAATGTCCGGGATACCTGATATGAGGAATATCGTCCCGCAACTGACAGAGAAACTTGCCCTCTCGGTACAAAATCGCGATCGCAACGTGAATTTTAGTCATGTGTTAGAAAGAAAAGAGAAGGAAAAAAGTGCTGTAGGAGCGGGTTCACCAACATCTGTAAAATTAACCAAAAATATAGGTAAACCCGCCCAGACCATAATATTATGGTTAATGAACTTTGAAGATAAATAAACAGCTCCAAATCGCCCAAGCACAACTATAAACCTTTGATTTGTAGGAAATAGACTTACTTATTGAAATAAATTAGCAGCTTCGTATTTTTATTTATTAGCCGCTGGAGTGCGCTTTAATTGTTCCATTTCCTCAACATAAACTTCACCTAAATCCTTTCCTGCCAATTCCTTCAGAGTAATACTCTTGTAGCGGACTTCTCCCTTCAGCAACACTTCATCGCCAAGCTGGGGCAAATCTTCTTGCGTGGTTAAAATCCAAATACTGCCAGTA
>JACJNV010000065.1 GCA_014695175.1 Microcoleus sp. FACHB-DQ6
GCTTCCGGATCTGCCAAAATTTCATCCTGTGTTTTACCGTACAGCGAGGAGCGCAAAGTAGCGAGATAGCTTTCCTTGTCCCCATTACTACCTTCCCGTTCAATCTTGAGACGTGGCAACGGCACCATGATAAAGTTATCCTGCTCTGTTGCCATCAACAATAGGCGCAGACAGAACAACTTAGTATTGAACATTGATTGGCTGACGATCTTGCCATAGCCGCTTACAGATGGTCGAATTACTTGGTGGGATAGGAAAACCGCCGCTGCTCTAGCACCGGGTTTAGATCCTTCCAAACCGTAAATAGCCACTGACGGTTCTTGGGGGCGAATTGATTGGGTGGCACCGATGTAGGAACCAGCATAAATTGTGAGATTTTTCAGTTGACCGTTGCGGTAGAGGTTGCCTCCCGCAGGATATTTGTTATAAGCGTCCGTCAAAGCACCCATCCCAGCACGATGTTCTGGGGAGCTTTTTACTTCAGGAATGATGGTTTCTGGATCGTTTGGCAGGTATGTCTGCCGATACTCAATAATGTGGTCTACAGCTTTGCCAATTAATTCTTTAAATTCAGCGCCATTTTCCGCCCGCGTACCCAGGAACCAAGTGGAAATATCTCCTGGTGGCTGAGGCGAATTGATGTTAGGAATTTCTGTGAGACGATTGATAGATAAATCACCGCTATCGTCTTCAATGAATTCGTTAAAGTTTTTGGACATACTTTTAACCACGTCGAGATGCTTGATAGACGTTAAAAAGTTCTGTTCGCAGTTGACATACTTCGCTTGTAAACCCTAAATAATTGGTTTTAGTCAAATCGTCCATAAAAATCGCCAGCTTTTTGATGTCGTCGGCTGTTAAGTTAAATGTCTTGGCTACCTGTAAATATTTATCAACAACATCCCCATGAAACATGGTTTTAAGTTGGTAATATTTATTAGCGCCTGCTTCGTCTGAAAAAGGTAGTTCAATATTGTTACGTGCAGCTAGCTTTAGTAGGGTAGCTGGTTGAATTGAACCTTCTAAATGACTGTGTAATTCTGTTTTGAGAATGTGCTTGATTAACCCAGGCCTGTTGCCAAATCAGCAAATTAGACATTGTTGATAAGTCGGTTTCCTAGCGACTCATCTGCGAGTATGCCAGTAAATTCAAAAAACACACGCTTTTTTATATACTATGATTAGAATATAAAATATAGGGTGCAAGCACGTTTCTCTAAAAAGGGGTATTTAAGTAAGCAAAAATATCCAACTAACGGTAGATGTAAGAGGTGGCGTTTGAGTAGCGAGTTTGACAAAAACAACGCTAAGGCTGAAACGCTTGCTAGCTCAGCTTTTTAAAGATTGTCAACTCAAGAGCAAATTAGTACATAAATACTAAAACAACCAATCATCAAGTCCACCCAACTGCTCAGGATTACGCAAAGGACGCATCGCTCCCTTCTGCAAATTTTCAGATAAATGAAAGCGATATCGCCCAAGGATATTGATATGTTCATATCCCAAACGAGATATAGCGTTTTTCCTAGCTATGAGGTACACTTAGTAAAGTAAAACTATTTAGAAAAAAATCATCAAGGCCACCCTATTCACTAACTAAAAAAAATAATAGAAGTGAGAGAACAAGAAAATATCTCAATAAGAGAAGTAGCAGAACGTTTTAAGGTTGCCAAGAGCTTTGTTCAAAAATTACTAAAAATATCTGAAGAGACAGGAGATATCAGTCCTATTGAGCGAGGAGGAAGTCCACCACAAAATTAAATAGCGAACAATTAGTGACTTTAGTGGAAACAATAGAAGATAATAATGATGCAACTTTAAAAGAATTAACTGAATTGCTTGAGCCGAAAAGCGGAATAAAAGTAAGTATATCGACAATGGGAAGAATTAGCCATCA
The DNA here is from genome assembly GCA_014695175.1 of Microcoleus sp. FACHB-DQ6. GTDB lineage: Bacteria > Cyanobacteriota > Cyanobacteriia > Cyanobacteriales > Microcoleaceae > Microcoleus. Next base: position 1,898 of record JACJNV010000065.1, read on the forward strand.
ACTGAATTATACTTTCCAAAAAAACCTTTTATGCGGCAGAGAAAACAAGCGAACCAGTTCAAAAAGCCCGAGTGGAATTTTGGGAAAAAATCAGCCACATCAGGGTCCAAGACCTGATTTTTATAGATGAATCAGGAGTTAATCTAGCAATGGTACGACTATATGGAAGAGCATTAAAAGGTCAAAGAGCGGGCAGCATCTCACTTTTGCAGCCCAGCTAGGAATTGGAGTTGGGAGCCAGGAAGAAAGAGGAAGAAGGAAGTTCGGCAACGGATTGTGTAACGGATGTAACGGATGTAACGGATGTCAGGAAGAAGCAAGTTCGGCAACGGATGTAACGGATGTAACGGATGGATGGAAGGAGCCAGAAGAAGTGTTTTGACAAATATGAGATGCTCCAGGAGAAAAACCACTAAAAAGGGGAACAAATATTTCTTTGATATCTGCTTTATCGAGGGCAGAAGTAGTGGCTTCAAGAAATATTTATGGTGCAGTTAATCGAATAACATTTGAAGCCTTTATCCTGAGAGAATTAGTCCCTAAACTTTGGAAAGGTGCTTGTGTATTTATGGATAATGCTAAAATTCATTGCGGAGACATGGTGAAAAATTTTATCGAAGAGGCAGGAGCAAAGTTAATTTATTTATCTCGTTACTCTCCCGAGTTTTCCCCTCTAGAAAATTTTGGATCAAAAGTGAAATCTATATACCAGAAAACTTAAAACCAGAAATTAGTTAGACTTAATTGATGCAATTACAGATGCTATGCTACAAGTTACTAAAAAAGATATTCATAACTGGTTTGCTCATTGTTACTACTGTACCTCATGACTATAGGAAACGCTATAAAAGCCCTCCCCTACGCTCACCAAATTGAAAAGCGCTATAAAACGCCGGGGTGCCGGCTGTAAAGCACATTAATGTGATTGGTGAGGAGGGGAGGAAACAAGTAGGCGGAGATAGGTGATAAGCTTATTTTTGAAGCTGCCCCTGTTGCCAATTACCCTCTACCTTCGTTCCATCTGCATAGATGTACGAACCTTGACCGTGTTTTTGCCCGTTGAGGAATTCACCTTGATAGCGATCGCCATTGGCGTAAATGCAGGTACCTTTGCCGTTGAACTTACCATCGCTAAATTCGCCTTCGCAGCGATCGCCATTCGCAAAAACGTAAACTCCTTTCCCGCTCATTTTACCCTTGACAAAAGTGCCTTTATAGCTATTTCCATTAGCGAACTCACGGACACCTTCACCACTAAATTCTCCATTGTCAAACAGCCCTTGATAACGTCCCCCTTCTTTAAAAGTAAACAACCCCTGACCTTGAGTGTTGCCCTTGACAAACTCTCCTTCATAGCGGTTGCCGTTCGGATATTCGCGAACCCCTTTACCGTGAAACTGCCCTTCACTAAATTGCCCCTCATAACGGCCTCCTTCAGCAAAAGTATAAATTCCCTGCCCGTGAGGTAGATTATTCAGCAACTCTCCTTCGTAGCGGTTCTTATTAGCATATTGACAGACGCCTTTGCCGTTAACTTTTCCTTCTTTAATATCTCCTTCGCAACGAGTGCCGTCACTGAACGTAAAAACCCCTCGACCGCTGGGGGAACCATTAGTAAAAGAGCCTTCGTAACGAATGCCGTTAGTTGAGGTAAAAGTGCCTGTACCGTCGAACTCACCGTTTTTAAAACTTCCTTCGTAGCGGTTGCCGTTAGCAAATTCGCGGACACCTTGACCGTTGAATTCACCAGAGGCAAATTCTCCTTGATATCGACCTTCTTCTTTAAAAGTATAAATGCCTTGACCGTGAGGTTTGCCGTTGAGAAATAGGCCTTCGTAGCGATCGCCGTTGGCATATTGACAGATGCCGGGGCCGCTGAGTTTTCCCTCACTCAATTCTCCCTCGCAACGTCCGCCATCGGGTAAAGTAATTACTCCTGCCATTGCGCTGTGAGGGTTGGCAAACAACAAAGCAATTCCCAAGTTGGAACCAAGTAATAGAACGAGTCCAACTCGCTGAAGTTTACTTAATATTGCTGACGACATTCCCAAATTCATAATTCACAAAAAATTCAACTTTTAACTTTGCTATTCCTTGGACGGTGCTATAGAATTTCCAGCCAAATTGCTAGAGTCTCAAAAAAATCCCTAGTCAGTGAGCAGGAAGGTAATGGTTATTCTTTCTCCTTGAATGCCACTCTCTGATGGGGCATATTTCCTTTCTTCTACTGTTTTCATCGCTGCGCGATTCAAGTCGTTGTATTTGCTAGGAGTCAAGATCTTGATGTTGACTGTCTTACCGTTGGGGTCAATGTCACAAATGAGTTCCACTTGGCCTTGGCGCCCTTCTTCTCTGGCTGCGCTCGGATAGTTAGGTTTACCGCAGCCACTAATGCAAGTGCCTCCAGGCGTGCCGGGAGCGCGCGAAGGACTCCCCCCTCTTCCTGGATTTGTCGGTTTTTGCCCTGACCCCGAACCGCTTCCAGAGCCTCCGCCTCCACGACCTCCGCCTCCAGGGCCTCCGCCTCCAGGGCCTCCGCTTCCAGAGCCTCCGCTTCCAGAGCCTCCGCTTCCAGAGCCTCCGCCTCCAGGGCCTCCGCCTCCAGAACCTGGTAAGCCAGCCGTTGCCGATCTTCCCAATCGCCCCGAACCATCGCCAAATGGCTCTGAGGAAGGTATGTCGCCATTTTCGCTGGCGCCAGATAGTGAGTTCGACGCACTTCCTCCAGGGCTTCCGCCTCCGGGGCTTCCGCCTCCGGGACCACCAGAGGAGGCAAGGTTTCCTAAACCTCCGATCGCATTTCCAGAATTGCCGCCGCCTCCTGGCCTAGTAGCTGTGACTGGCGACCCAGCCCCGGGCGATCGCTGTATGGGCCCGGAAGAAGGATTTAATGGCTCTGAGGAAGGCTCCCCGCTACCCGCCGAAGCAGATGACGAGAGTGGGTTATTTTTTTCAGGGCTGTCGGAGGAGTTGGGATTTCCAGCATCTTTTGTAAAGTCTGGGAGTCTCCCAGCACTCTTGATGGGGGAGGCGGTAACGGGTGGTTCGCTTTTTGGAGGATCGGGCGAAGGGGTTTCGGGTTCCTTGGCGATCGGAGTTTTAGGAGTTTCTGGGGAATTGAAATTCTGTTGAGGGGGGGGGGAAGGCTCGATAGGAGTTGGTGGCGCAGTTTCCGTTAAGGGCGGCTCTTTCTTAATTTCTGGTGGTGGCGTTACCGCTACGGGTGGCTCCTTTGGAATCGGCGGGGGCGTTACCGCTACGGGTGGCTCCTCTGGAATCGGCGGGGGCGTTACCGCTACGGGTGGCTCCTCTGGAATCGGCGGCGGCGTTACCGCTACGGGTGGCTCCTCTGGAATCGGCGGCGGCGTTACCGCTACGGGTGGCTCCTCTGGAATCGGCGGGGGCGTTGCGGCTACGGGTGACTCCTCTGGAATCGGCGGTGGCGTTGCGGCTACGGGTGACTCCTCTGGGGGAGTTGGCTCTGCTGGCGGTTCTGGTTTGAACGTCTCAGGTGGGGGAGATACCTTTTCTGGAATAGTCGGCTCTGGCTGGGTTTCCTCTACTTTGGGCTCATCAAGCACAACAACTTCAATGGGTTCCTCTGCAAATTCAGCAGATTTGACCAAGTTGAGGCTCAACGGCAGCGCGACACCGTGCAGTAAGCTTGAGGCTAATAGACTGATCGCCAGAACTTTTTTGAGAGCTTCTTCTTGTTGTTGTCTTTGCGTCGCCGAAATATTTGAAAAACTCATGCCTTATCAATCTCCTTGATGGATGGGTTGGCAACGTCCTCGCTGGCTCCCCCACATAACCAGAAACAAGCTACCAACAGCCTGTTGAGCTTGCTATCAATTATGAACCTACCCATCCTATAAGAAGACTGTCACCCTGTTCAAGACTCTTGCAATTAATTTTCATTATTTAATTTTGAGATAGTGACTAGACGCTACCAATCAGCATTTCCTTTGGGGGCGTCTACCTTGCTGTTATGGGCTCTGTCAATGTTCTGATTCTGGTAGGGCAAGGTTCAAAAATGCCTTAACTGCAATGCTCTCGCCCGTAATATACCAACAAATTTCCACATTCTCAAGCTTTTCATAAAAATCATTTAATAATAAAAGTTAATTGTAAATTAAGTCTTTATAAGTTATTTTTATTTGTAAAGGTGGCTCATGACTTGACAAACCCTGAATTTTGTGGAAACCTAGTTGAGAATCTTTGAAATTATTGAAGATTATTGTCAAGTCCTAACGCAAATATTTAGCAAAGAAGCACTGGCAGAACAATCTGTCGCGATCTCGGTCGGGATCACATTAGGAGCATTTTGGGTACAGACGAAGATAGTCACATACAGGTAGTGCGTTTGTGCGATCGCGATCGCGCTTGAGTGAAACAATTCGCAGCCTGAATCAATTGTGCCGACTTGACGCAGAAACTCTACCAGCCTTCGATCGGGCTAATTGCACCATTAGGCAGCTTGCGCTCACTCAACACAGCTAACGAGAATACAAACTAATGGATAATTTCATTTACATTTTTCGCGCTGGGGGCATTGTTTCTTGGCCGCTGCTTGCCTCGTCAATCGCAGCAGTCGCACTGATTTTAGAGCGTCTTGTCTTTTGGTTTAAAGTGAATCGGCGACAGCGGCGGGTCGTGCGGGAAGTGCTAAGACTTTACGGTCAAAACCCGGATTCCGCCATCAAAAAGTTACAAGTAAACGCTGATTTGCCGTTAGCCAGAATTTTTTTGGAAGCATTAGAATTAGACTCGCCCAACATCGAAGAATTTCGTTTGGTCTTAGAGAGTGCAGCTCAGGCAGAAATCCCCGTTTTGAAGCGATTCAATACAATATTTGACACCATTATCACCCTCTCCCCGCTATTTGGGTTGCTCGGAACAGTTTTGGGCTTAATTACCACCTTTGACTCCCTCAAACTGGGAGATGCTGCAGGCACCAATGCCGCGGGCGTTACCGGGGGGATTAGCGAAGCCCTCGTTTCTACGGCAATGGGGTTAGTGGTGGCAATCTTTACGCTCGTATTTGCTAATATGTTTCGTGGGTTTTACTTACAGCAGATAGCTTTTATGCAGGAAGCCGGAGGCCAGCTAGAGCTATTGTACCGTCACCACTACGAAAAACTACCAAGAGAATCTAACTATGCGCCTACCCGATGAACCTGATAGTATTCCCCAGATCAACATCGTGCCACTGATTGATGTAACCTTCGCCATATTGACGTTTTTCATTGTTTCCTCTTTGTCTTTATCCAAATCCGAAGGTCTGCCAGTAAATTTACCGAAAGCATCAACCTCTCAAGTTCAGGACTCGCCTGCTAAAATTACCGTCACCATTGATGCTCAGGGAAAATTCATGGTTGATAAAAAGTCAGTCAACTTAGAGCAGATTGAGAGTACAGTGCGACAGGTAATGGGGTCAAATCCGAACTCATTAATTGTGCTGAATGCGGATAAAAGCGTCTATCACGGAAATGTTGTGGAAGTTATGGATCGATTACGCCGAATTAAGGGAGCTAAGTTAGGGATTGCTACCGCAAAGTAGAGAGTTCCTATAATTACTAATTTGTAATTCGCTCACATCATTAAACAGGGATTACCCCGTGAAAATTTACTAAAAAAAGCCTGTAAGCCTGATTAAAAGGTAGTCCTGAATAGTGTCTACGATTCAGGACTTTATTTGATAAAGCAGTTAAAAATTAAAGTCCTTACTGCCAACAAACAGCAAGGACTTTAATTATTTATTCCTGATTTTTAAGGACGAACCTCCTTACTGCACACGTTAAATACTTGCCATTACTTCACGCGCGGCAGCCAAAGTTCGATCGACATCTTCGTCAGTATGAGCCAAAGAAGTAAATCCAGCCTCAAACTGCGAAGGAGCCAGGTAAATTCCGTGTTCCAACATTCCCCGGTGAAAGCGGCTGAACTTCGTCAAATCCGACTTCTTCGCATCCTCGTAATTGTGAACCGGGCCAGCCGCAAAAAACAAGCCAAACATCCCGCTAATTTGCCCGCCGCAAGCCGCGTGCCCGGTTTCCTTAGCAATTTGTAGCAATCCCTCGGACAGTTTTTTAGTAATCTTATCCAACTGTTCGTAAGTGCCTGGTTTTTGCAGCAATTCCAAAGTCTTAATCCCAGCAGTCATCGCCAAAGGATTTCCCGAAAGCGTACCCGCTTGATACATCGGGCCAGCAGGAGCCACCATCCCCATAATATCCCGCCTTCCCCCGTAAGCTCCCACCGGCAAACCGCCACCGATAACTTTACCCAAAGTAGTCAAATCCGGGGTGACACCGAATCTTTCCTGAGCTCCGCCGTAGGCGATGCGGAAACCGGTCATTACTTCATCAAAAACTAACAAAGCACCGTTATCTTTAGTAATTTCCCGCAAACCTTCGAGAAAACCTGCATCCGGGGTAATAAAACCGGCATTCCCCACCACTGGTTCGAGAATTACGCCTGCTATTTCGCCGGGATTTGCGGCAAATAAAGCTTTGACTGCTTCTAAGTCATTGTAGGGAGCGTTGAGGGTATTGGCAGTAGTGGATTCCGGGACGCCCGGAGAGTCGGGAAGGCCCAGAGTTGCAACGCCCGAACCGGCTTTTACCAAGAACATATCGGCGTGTCCGTGATAGCAGCCTTCAAATTTAATCAGTTTATCGCGTCGGGTGAAAGCTCGCATCAGCCGCAAAACGGCCATACAGGCTTCGGTGCCGGAGTTGACAAATCGCACCATTTCAATGCTGGGAACGGCATCGATGACCATTTCGGCCAGTACGTTTTCCAACACCGATGGTGCGCCGAAACTCGTACCTTTTTCTAAAGATTCGTGCAGCGCTTTGATGACTTCCGGGTGGGCGTGGCCGCAGATGGCCGGGCCCCAAGTGCCTACATAGTCAATGTATTGGTTTTCGTCAACGTCCCAAACATAGGCTCCTTTGACTCGATCGAATACAATGGGCTGTCCGCCTACGGATTTGAAGGCGCGCACGGGGGAACTGACGCCACCTGGCATCAACTTCTGGGCGGCGGCGAAAATTTCTTCTGATTTGGTCGTTTTCAAGGTTGTGGAAACCAATGTTTTCTCCTTAGTGAACGTCTGTTGTTGGTAGAATAATTTTATAGCCAGTTCAACATAAAGGTTAGGTCGATTCAAGGAAACTATTCTAGTAGATTTTAGGGTACAAACCAATGAGTAGCAATACTAGCTTGGGTTTTTTAGGCTTTGTCGCACTAGCACCGTGAAGCGAAGCTATCCCGTAGGGAATCGCCCTAAAATGTAATTTTTTGTAAAATACTTCTTGACAATTTAGCCATCACTTGCTCAATCTTCTCTCTTCCTCTGCCTCTTCTGCGTTCTCTGCGGTTAATAAAAAAACAATCTCCGACAGGAAAGCGTTAATCTATATTACAAAGTTGAAATAAAATTATGTCTACTACTGATTTATCGAGTTTGAGCCGATCGATCCCAATTGAAAAGATTCGTTACGACGATCGCGGTTTAGTGCCTGCGATCGTCCAAGATTATTTGGACGGTACGGTGTTAATGATGGCCTGGATGAATCGGGAGTCGCTGCAAAAAACGCTCTCTACCGGGCAAACTTGGTTCTGGAGTCGTTCTCGTTGCGAATTGTGGCCAAAAGGCGCGACTTCGGGACACATTCAAAATGTCAAAGGGCTGCGTTACGACTGCGATAGCGATGCTTTGCTAGTCACTGTCGAACAAGTCGGAGATATTGCTTGTCACACGGGAGAAAGAAGTTGTTTTCACCAAGTTGATGGGGAAATTTCACCGCCACCAGGGGATATGTTATCTCAATTATTTGCGGTAATTTGCGATCGCCGCGACCATCCTAACGAAAGTTCTTATACTTGCAAGTTGTTCGAGGGCGGCGACAACAAGATTCTCAAGAAAATTGGCGAAGAGTCGGCGGAAGTTGTGATGGCTTGCAAAGATGACGACAAAGAGGGGATTGCTGGGGAAGTTGCGGATTTATTTTATCACGCTTTGGTTGCTTTGGCTCACCATCAAGTTGATTTAAGAGCAGTTTACCGCAAATTGGGCGATCGACGAAAATAAATTAGTTAGTTGACGGTTAACTGTTGACTGTTGACTGTTAATGCTAACAACTACAGTCTTGGACGCACGCGGGGTCACAAACCCGGTTTCTCTGAAAAATCGTGGTATCGAACCGAGAGATATTGACGCAGAAACCGGTTTTTTTTGGTCTTAGTCCTAAACGAACAACTGAATATTAGATTCTACTTTTCAACATTCGATCGAGCTTTTGCAAAATAAAAATAGCCGCGCCGACACTCAAAGCCAAACCCAACCAAAAATTATCCGCCGCCCATTTACCTCTATCCAAAGCCAAACCGCCCAGCGGCGGCCCGATTAAATAGCCGATCGCCCAACACTGAGAATTAACCGCCAAATACACGCCGCGCAAAGACTCGGGCGCTAAATCCACCACCAAAGCCGAAGCAAAAGGCGTATAAGCAACAGTCGCAACCGACAAAAAGCTCAAGCCTAAAACAGCTAAAAATAGATTGCCAGTTGCAGCCATTCCCGTCAAGCCGATCGCAATAAATCCCATTCCCCACAGCAGCGCAGAAATCATCAAAGCTTTTGGATGGGAAAATGGCCTCAAAGCTTTAACAACCGGCAGTTGCAAAGCCACAGTTAAAAACGTACTAAAAGCAAACAAAACGGTAATTGTACCTGTTGAGAAGCCTTTTCCCGATGTCCCCACCGCGACAAACTTGCTAAAGTACAGCGGCATTGTCGTTTGGATTTGGGAAATATATAATGTGAACAGAGTATTTACTAAAGCATAAACTAGAAGACTGCGATCGCTCAGCGCCACCATCCAGCCATTTTCCCGATTGTTTTTGCCTCTATCCGCTGAATTAACTGGTTTGTAGGTTTCGGCGATCGCGATCGCCACCACCGCAAACAGCACTAAAAACGAGATACCATCAATAATAAAGAGCGATCGATAGTTTCCCGTTAACTCAATCAACAAACCGCCCAAAATAATCCCAACTTGCAAACCCAAATTATCAGCAAGCCGCGTCAAAGCAAAAGCCTCCTGTCGCTGTTCGCCCTCCGTTAAATCCGCCACCATCGTCTCGGTTGGAGGCCAATACAAACCCACCCCAAAACCCATCAGTAAATTGCCCGCAATTAAGCCAACGAAATCATTAGTCGCCGCCAGTACAAAAGAAGCCACAGCACAAATAACTGCCGCCAGCAATAAAGTTCGCCGCCTTCCCCAAAATTTTGAATCGCAAAAAGAACCGCCCAAAACGCGGCCCAAAATTCCCGAAACTGAACCGCTACCCAAACCAATCCCAACAGCAGTAGCAGATAAACCCACGCGATCGACAAAAAATATCGGCGCGTAAAATAAAGTAAAACCGGTGCCACTTTGGGAGAGGAATCTGCCGGCAGCAAGAATCCAGACTTGAGGGGGGAGACGGGGCAACCAAGAGGATAATTGAAATTTAGGCATATACAGTTGAATTAGGAGTTATTTCTGGACGCAGAAACCTGGTTTTTTATAAAAAAAATACGTTACGGTGTTTAATCAGGGTCAACAACAGATGTCTTTGGCCGCAGTGCATAAGTCCTGTGAGTAATTATTAATTTATTCCGTACTTTTTCCGAATTAGTATTAGTTAACCGAAGTGATGACAAACATAAGTGAGCTTAACAATTCTTCAGGGTATGTTACACAAAAGTTACCATTAATTTAAAAATACTTAACAGAATTTTAGAAAAAAGTTAGTTAAACTCTAGAAAAGGCAGAAGAAAATTTTAGAGGGTCGAATTATATGACAGCTATTACAACATCAAGAGTGGAATCAATCAAACCGCGCTGGCAAGCAATTGTCATGGTGGCCCTAATTTTTTGGCTCAGCGTTAGCCTGATTTTGGATCTAGTAATTATGCCCAGTCTCTACGTATCTGGCATGATGACATCTCCCGAGTTTACAACGGCCGGGAATTTAATGTTCTGGGGATTCAACCGGGTTGAGTTAATCTGTTCGGGCCTGGTGGCAACGGGTTTGATGGTTTTGAGCAATTTAGTCGGTGACTTCGGCAAGCGCAGCCGCACAGCAATCTTATTATCATTGGTACTTCTGGCGATCGCCCTGATTGACACCTACGGCCTGACACCCCAAATGAGCGCCCTAGGAATCCAGCTAAATCTGTTCGGTGAAACAGCAGAAGTGCCCGCCGGGATGAATCTACTGCACCAAGGCTATTTTGCATTGGAAGCGCTGAAGTTGGGTGTCGCCGGTACGCTGCTGGGCTGGTGCTACCAAAACCAAGTTTAATCGACACAATGCTGAGATGTTGAGTGCAGAAAAAAAACTCAACCAGCAGCGGGGGGCGTGAATTCACGCCCCCCGCTAATTTTTCAAATTTTAACGCGATCGAAAACGAATCGAAAACGAGGCTTGAATTGCAGCCATTCTGTATTCATCGGCGTTAATCTGTGTTTATCTGCCCTCATCTGCGGTTAAAACAAGAGAATGTATTAACTAACCGCAGATAACAATGGATTGACGCTAATTCACGCAGATGAAGAGAATAGAGACATGAATAATCTCCGATGCTAACAGATTGGATATAACTATATTTTCAAGTTTCCTGACCAGCCCAAAAACGGATACAAGCCCCCAACTCCAGTGGTTGAGAACTCAGAATTTTAGACTCTTGTTCAAACTCCTAGATTCATCTGTGGAGTAAATCTAAAATCTAAAATCTAAAATCTAAAATCGACCGACGCCCCGCCCTACTCGGATGCTTCCGGTAAATCTGCTTTTGGCCACAGCAAGCGCAAGCCCATTACCGCAAATCCGATCGCGGCGAGCCCCTTTACCAGTCGTTCCGGCAACACCTCTGCGGTGCTGAAGCCGATCGCCACGCCGATTAAACTCGCCAGCAGCAGCGCCGACGCCGTACCGAAAAATACAGCCCGCGGCGAGTTACAACTGCTGCCCAGGGCGATCGCAGCTAATTGACTTTTGTCTCCCAATTCTGACAAAAACACTGTAATAAAACTGATTCCCAAAAGTTGCCAGTCCATATTTTTTTCAGTTCTTAGTTAGCTATTGTAGAAATCTACGACTTACCGACAGGCAGACAATTAACCCAGCACTTCCCACAGCAGAACCGCCGAAATTGCCAGCAAAATCACTCCGGCTGCTCTCTCCAAAGTTCTCGGAGCAATCCGACTAGCCAGCCACCTTCCCAGCAACACCCCCAGCAAACTGGTTGCTATCAAAGCCGAACCCGCACCCGCAAACACGATCCAAGGATTTCGAGATTCAGCCGTCATCAGCAAAATTGCGAGCTGAGTTTTGTCTCCAATTTCAGCTAAAAAAATAGTTGCAAAAGTCGAAGCAAAAACTGCCCAGTGCTTCGACTTCAGTTTCTTTTGTTCCTGACAAATATCGGGATTTACAGTCCCTGAGAGTTCAGCGGGCTCCGGGGTTAAAGCAGCACAAATATCAGTAACCTCTTTTATTTGTAGTTGTACCTGTTGTGGCAAATCATAATTGAGGTTTACTGAGTCAGAAGCAGACAAGCTTGGCGGAACAGAATCAAGTTTCACGGGCAATGAGTGCTAAAAGCTATTTATTTTTGACTTGTACTTTTGATTCTAACTCTCTCTGTGCCTGCTTTTACCAAACCAGGGTCATCTTTTTCCCCCGAGCTTTCAGCAACTGATTCCTGGAACCACTCACCGCACCCACAAAGGGATACAAGCCCCCAGATTTATAGGTCGAGTCAATCTAAAATCTAAAATCTAAAATCTAAAATTGACTGACTGACTTGTTCATGTGCCGTAAGTTCGATCGCCCGCATCTCCCAAACCAGGTACAATAAAGCCCTGTTCGTTGACTATTTCGTCGATCGTTGCCGTGTAAATCATCAAACTCGGGTACTCTGCACTCAGCCTCTTCAAAGCCGGAGGAGCAGCCACCACAGAGATAATCCGAATCAAGCTCGGGTCAATTCCCCGCTTCGTCAATTCCTGCATTGTCGCTATAATCGTGCCGCCAGTCGCCAGCATCGGCTCGCTAATTATCACCCGCGTTTCCGGGTTAAACTGCGCCGGCAATTTGTTCAAATAACAAGTCGGTTGCAGCGTCTCCTCATTTCTTGCCATGCCGAGGTGGTAAACCGAAGCCAGCGGTACAACCGTCTGAATTCCTTCGAGCAGTGCCAAACCCGCCCGCAAAATCGGTACCACAACTAACGGAGCTTCCGGGTTGATAAAAGTCGCCGGACATTCTGCTAAAGGCGTCTGCACTGTGGTTTCCACTGTCGGCAGCCATTCTCGAATCGCCTCGTAAGCCAGCCACCTTCCCAATTCTGTCATCGCAGAACGAAAAAGTACCGAGGGGGTGGCGGCGTCGCGGGCGACAGCCAGCCAGTGTTTAATTAACGGATGCGGGGGAACGTAAACGCGCAGTTGCAGGGACATTAGGAAATTGGGGAGAGTGCTAGGTTTGAGAAATTTTATGCGGTGCGATCGATCTTCTTCGAGGGCTTCCCCAACGGGCGATCGATCGCTCTGTGCAACTTATCACATCCTTGAGGGCGCATACAAGCCAGAGATTGAGAATCGACATCTTGCACTATTTTTAAGATTGCCGTCACGGGTTCAAACCTCCGCCGGACTGCCGGACTATTGCAACAAGCAGCAGCCATCGGTTAGAACTGACATCTTGCACCATTGTTAATAAGCCTTTCACGGGCCGGCTCTCCTGGCCAACCCCTACTTCCCACAATAAAACTCACTCTTTGTCGAACCGGCCCGAAAGCCTGTTAAGCGAGAATTGTGCCAGATGTAAGTTAGAACCCATTCGCAGATCGACCTTCATCAGCTTATTGAAATATTTTTCCAATAGTATTGACATTAATTAGCAACAAGGCTATAGTGATTTTTAGTGTTCTCCTCTCAAAGGATCGGCAGACGGGGGCAGTCGGCAATGGTAGACTGTTCCCGCATTTTTTTTTGAAGCAGGGGCATCGGGCATCGGGCATCGGGCATTGGGGATTGGATATTAGGCATTGGGCATTGCCGAACTTCGGTCTTCCTGACATCCGCTACATCCGCTACATAATCTGTTGCCGAACTTCTTGCTTGGGGAGCGATCGACTGTAAAATCATAGAAATATTAAGATTTTTAACCTAATGTCAGCTCCTACCCAATCCCAGTTATTTTCTTCCAACTCCCGCCCAACAGAGCAAGAGTTTGATGTGATTGTCATCGGTTCCGGCATTGGTGGACTCGTGACAGCCACCCAGCTAGCGGCGAAGAAAGCCAAAGTTTTAGTGCTCGAAAGCTATACAATTCCGGGGGGTAGCGCTGGATATTTCGATCGAGAAGGCTACAGGTTTGATGTCGGCGCCTCCATGATTTTTGGCTTCGGACAGCGCGGTACCACCAACCTCCTCACCCGCGCCCTGAAAGCAGTCAACGTCACCTTAGAAACGATTCCCGACCCCGTACAGCTTCACTATCACTTACCCAGCGGCTTGGAACTTGAAGTACCCCAAGCTTATGATAAATATTTGCAAGAATTAACAGACAGGTTCCCTCACGAACGCGAAGGAATCCACAAATTTTACGGCGAATGCTGGAACGTCTTTAACTGCCTCAACGGGATGGAATTGCTATCCCTAGAAGAACCCGGATATCTAGTCCGAGTCTTTTTTCAGAATCCGTTAGCCTGTTTGGGATTAGTAAAATATCTGCCTCAAAATACTGGCGACATTGCGCGGCGCTACATAAAAGACCCTACTTTGCTGAAATTTATCGACATGGAATGCTACTACTGGTCTGTAGTACCCGCCGACTTGACGCCGATGATCAATGCCGGAATGGTATTTTCCGACAGACATTACGGCGGCATCAATTATCCCAAAGGCGGAGTCGGTCAAATCGCCCAAAAATTAGTAGAAGGATTAGAAAAATGCGGCGGGCAAATTCAATACAAAGCTAAGGCTAAAAAAATTATAACAGAAAACGGCCGCGCTGTCGGAGTCGAGCTAGCAACCGGCGAAGTTTACCGGGCAAAGCGGATAGTTTCTAACGCCACACGGTGGGATACTTTTGAGAAATTGCTGCCCGCCGAAGAGATGCCCGCTAGCGAGAAGAAATGGCAGCAGCGCTATCAAAAAGCGCCCAGTTTCTTGAGTTTGCATTTGGGAGTGGAAGCAAGCGTAATCCCTGCGGGTAGTGCCTGCCACCACATTTTGTTAGAAGATTGGGACAAAATGGAAGCGCCGGAAGGAACAGTTTTGGTGTCAATCCCGACCGTGCTCGACCCGGATTTAGCTCCCGCAGGATATCACATAGTTCACGCTTTTACTTCGAGTTGGATGGAAGAGTGGGAAGGACTTTCGCAGCAGGAATACGAGGAGAAAAAGGAAGAGGCGGGAGGGAGAATTATTGAAAGATTAGAAAAGATTTTTCCCGGTTTAGATGCCGGTTTGGATTATATGGAAGTTGGGACGGCGCGTTCTCACCGTCGCTTTTTGGGGCGCGAAGACGGAACTTACGGCCCGATTCCGCGACAGAAGCTAATGGGTTTGCTGGGAATGCCGTTTAATCGAACTTCTATGCCTGGTTTGTATTGTGTGGGCGACAGTACGTTTCCCGGACAGGGTTTAAATGCGGTGGCATTTTCTGGGTTTGCTTGCGCGCACCGAATTGCGGTTGATTTGGGTTTTTAGCGGTCGTAGTAGGGTGCGTCAGATTGTTCGCTTGAAATACGACATAAAATGTGAGTCTCCGGGGCAGCCTACAAAAAGACTAAAAACCCGGTTTCTGGAGAGAAACCGGGTTTATAACCTCAAAATTGGTGTTTTCCATTCTTTTAACGAGTTTACTGGTCGTAGCTGCCGCCGACGCCGATTTGGGTATTGTAGATTTTGGCATTAGTGATGGTCATATCTTCCATTGAGGCGCCGGATACGTCAGCGGTGTTAATGATGGCGGCGGTCAGATTTGCCCGATCGAGGTCTGCGTCATTTAAACTGGCATTAGTCAGGAAAACTTGGGTTAAGTTAGCACTCGTCAAGTTAGCACCCGTCAAGTCAGCACCTTCGAGGTTGGCACTAGATAGGTTTGCTCCTCGTAAATTTGCTTCTCTCAAATCAGCACCAATTAAATGAGCTCCCATTAAATCAGCTCCTGACAAGTCGCACTTAAAACATTGCCCGGTTGACAATAACTGTTTGACGTGAGCGGGATTTTCAGCGCGAGCCGGGCCGGCCAACAGTAGGGGAGTAATTAAAAAAGTAGCGGCTAATAGATTGCGTTTCATAATCCCTTTTCCTCACAGACTCTGTATTCAAGTTCTTGTCTTGATATCTACAATCTTACCACGGTTGTTTTCGGAAGCTGCGATCTAATTCACAGATGGGCTGTGATATCGATTGCCCTCAACAACGCATAGATGGTCTCGACAAGCTCGCAAAACATAATTTCGCAAAACTTAACACTGCCGAACTTAATACAGTGCCTTTTTGTAGTAACCTTTTCTAGGTTACCTAGGATAGGCAACAGATGCGTCTTTCTGAAGATGGAGATGATTCGCAATCCTATGGATGATTTTAGCGACGATCGTATCGCAAAAAGTTTACAAAAAATACCTTTTTTTTAATAAAAGTGTCACGAGACTGAAAAATTAATTTAAAATAAAGATAAGCTTATACCTTTATAGGTAGAGGAAAAGCAGTCACTGGCTTGATCCCCAGTCCAATCTCGGCTGCATTTTTAACAATAAATTTTAATTAGGTCTCAGCAGCGCCGTAAAAATCCACCTAGTGCTTGGAAAGCAGCACTTTTTTGGAATGTCGCAGAGTCCACGCGATCGCAAAACTCAATTAAATATGCTCAAAAACGATTCCTCCAAGTATCTCCCAACCTTAGCTCAAGTAATTGACCGCTACCCCTTGACAGTTGCACCCGATACCCCACTAGCAGAAGTAATTACCCTGATGGGCCAACGGCGCGGAACTTGCTCTCTAAACCCAGACATTCCACCAACCGATATCTATCAGCCACTAACAGAAATAGCAAATCCCCCCACCTCAAGGGCATTTAGAGACGCGACAGGTATCTGCGTCTTTGTCGTGGAAGAATCCGTAGAAAAATTATCCTCGCACTCTGCTCCACATTCTCAATTGCAAGGAATCTTCACAGAAAGGGATCTTGTCGATTTGATTGCCTCGGGCAAAAACTTAAAAGGTATCACCATTGCAGAAGTAATGAGGCAGCCTGCTGCAACTCTCACAAAATCCGAGACTCAAGACATTTTCAGCGCCCTAATTCTGCTGGGGCAACGAAGAACTAAGCATTTACCAATATTGGATAGTGAAGGTCAACTCTTAGGAGTAATTACCCCGGAAAGCATTCGCCAAGCCATGCTCAAACCGGCAAATATTTTAAAAATGCGTCGCGTGAAAGAAGTAATGACCGCACAAGTCATTCAAGCACCTCGCTTTGCGTCAGTTAGGAGTTTAGCCGAGTTGATGGCGCAGCACCGCGTTAGCTGCGTAGTAATTACCGAATCAACAGAATTATCGAGAAATTTACCGTTCCCCATTCCAGTAGGTATAGTCACAGAACGGGATATTGTCGAATTTCAAGCTTTAGATATAGATTTGTCGAAAACGATCGCCCAAACTGTGATGAGTACCCCCTTATTTAGCCTCAAGCAAGAAGACTCGCTGTGGGTAGCTCATCAGGAAATGCACCAGCGTTTAGTCCGCAGGTTAGTAGTAACGGGGGAACAGGGAGAACTCCTGGGAATAGTTACTCAAACCAACATACTTCGCGTACTTGACCCGATGGAAATGTCCGGGGCGATCGATGTTCTGCACGATTCAGTGGCAGAAAGGACTAAGGAATTGCAAAAAGCGATCGCATCCCTCAGCTTGACTAACGCCAGACTAGAAAGGGAAATTGCTACCCGCGTGCGGGCTGAGGCCAGGCTTCACCTTTTAGAATCTGCTGTAGTGAACGCTAACGACGCAATCGTGATTATGGATGCCGGAGACAGCGATATCTCCGACCCCACCATCATCTATGCCAACGAAGCTTTTACCCAAATGACGGGCTACCTATCCGAAGAAATCATCGGGAAAACCCCCAGTTGCTTGCGCGGCCCAGAAAGCGACCCAACCCAAGTCGCTAAAATTCGCCGTACTTTCTCTCGCCGAGAAGCCCTACGCCTGGAATTGATTAACTACCGCAAAGACGGTTCAACATATTGGGTGGAACTCAACAGCGTACCCATTGCCGACACCTCCGGGAACGTTACCCACTGGGTGTCAGTGCAGCGAGATATTACCGATCGCAAGCGCATGGAACAAGCATTTTTTGAAGAAAAAGAACTCGCTCAGGTTACTCTACAATCGATCGGCGATGGCGTCATCACTACTGACGCCGACGGCTGCATTTCCACCCTGAATCCAGTTGCCGAAACACTCACGGGTTGGTCTACATTGGAAGCTAAAGGTTTGCCCCTCGCCAGCGTGCTGAGAATAGTTGACGAAACTACCAGGCGGCCGACCGAAAATATCGCTGAAATCGCTTTGTGCGAAGGTCGGATTGTTGACCAAGGACACAACAGCTTGCTGATTGACCGCAACAACACCGAATTTGCGATCGACCACTGCGTCGCCCCCATCCACGCTAGCAGCGGCGAAATTGTCGGGGCCGTCGTTGTGTTTCGAGATGTCACGCAAGTGCGAACTCAAGCGCGGCAACTCACCTGGCAGGCAACTCATGACCCCCTGACGCAATTAGTCAACCGCCGGGAATTTGAGTACCAGCTAGAGCACGCCCTACACGGCGCTCAAGGTTACGGGCAAGAACACGTGATGCTTTACCTGGATCTCGATCGCTTCAAAATAGTTAACGACACCTGCGGTCATGCTGCAGGGGACGAACTGCTGCGCCAAGTCAGCCAGCTATTTAAAAGCAATATCCGCAAAACCGATATTTTGGCGCGTCTGGGCGGCGATGAATTTGCTGTACTCCTGTATAGTTGTCCCGTCGAACGAGGATTGAATGTTGCTGAAACGCTGCTGCGAAGCATTCAGGGATTCCGGTTTGGGTGGCAGGACAAAACTTTTTCGATCGGCGTCAGTATCGGTTTGGTAGCAATCAATCCCAAAACAGCCTCGACATCTGCGATTTTGAGCGCGGCCGATATGGCCTGCTACGCTGCTAAAAATAGAGGTCGCAACCGGGTGCAGGTTTATCAAGCAGGCGATCGAGAATTAATCAAACAGCACGGCGAAACCGAGTGGGTGGTGCAAATTCATCAAGCTTTAGAAGAGAATCGCTTTTGCTTGTATTCTCAGCCGATCGTACCTTTGCTCAACTCTCCAAACACCGGAACCCACTGCGAAATCCTCCTGCGCCTCCAGCTTGAAACTGGTGAGTTGGTGTCGCCGATGGCGTTTATTCCGGCGGCCGAACGCTACAACTTGATGCACGCGATCGACCGCTGGGTAATTCGCACTTTATTTAGCAATTTATCTAAAATTTTCACGGCAAATTTATTAGTCCAAAACCCTGGGGTAGACAGCGATAAAATAGTTACCTTCCCTGCTTGCTCTCTTTTGTCTAATCCGCAATCCTCATTTGGCAAATATCCCAGCCTTTATTCAATCAACCTTTCTGGGGACAGCCTCAACGAAGAAAAGTTTATCCAGTTTATTCAGGAACAGTTTTCCATCCATCAAATACCGCCGCAAATAATTTGTTTTGAAATTACAGAAACCGTGGCGATCGGTAATCTCACTAAGGCAGCCAGCTTGATTTGGCAACTCAAGGAACTAGGCTGCCAGTTTGCCTTGGACGACTTCGGCAGCGGAATGTCTTCCTTTGCTTACCTGAAAAGCTTGCCGGTTGATTATCTCAAAATAGACGGCAATTTTATTAAGAACATTGTCGATAATCCTATTGATATCGCAATGGTGGAAGCTATTACCAAAATCGCTCACGTCATGGGAATTAAAACTATTGCCGAGTATGTTGAAAATCAAACAATTATGGATAAAATCAATGAACTAGGAGTAGATTACGCTCAAGGCTATCATTTGGGAAAACCTCAGCCTTGTAACTTCACATCTCCTATTTTAGAAGAAGTTTTGGGGGAGTTTCCTGTTAATTCTTTGGCTTTTGAGGCTAAGCTGGCTTGTTGAAGAAGGAAGTTGGGCAACGAGCAAGCAGTGGGATGTAACGGATTTAACGGAGGGATGTGGAGGGATGAAGGAAAAGGGAGATTTTAAGTTCTCACATCGTTTACTGTTGTTTCAAAATGATTTAACCGCAGAGACCGCAGAGGGGGCTGAGTCTCTAGAAGAGAGAGGTGAATAATTCTGATACCAACGAATTTGATATCAGATCAATTCCCCATTCCCCACTACCCATTACCTTCGACATTACTTTCCGCCGGTTCAATGTACTGACTGTCTAACAAAAAAGCACCTTTTTCAAAGCGAATTCCCCAATAATTGCCGGGACGCCGATCGATCACAACGCCTTCAGCGCCGATCGCAATTAAATTCGCAGGCCGCAGCATCGGCATCGGTTCGGCAGTTTTGACGTAAGGCGGCATCGCCACAACTCGGACTTTTTGACCCATTGTAAATTCTTTTTCCATGACCTTTATTCCCTAAAAAAACACGGCGATAAAGGAATTTTAACACGGATACGCGGATGGATTTAATTATCTTACTATCTGTCCAATGTTAGGGAGTTTTACAAGTTTGGGTTTATTCTATAAATTCAAACAAATTTCAGTCCCCAAGGCGGAAAAGGTAGTGTGTCACCTTTCGCCCGTTGGCGCGGATAGGAAAAAAATGTTTCTGTTTGATTGATTAATGGATTAGGGATGGATAAGAAAAGGGAGAATTA
Organism: Microcoleus sp. FACHB-DQ6; assembly: GCA_014695175.1. Lineage (GTDB taxonomy): Bacteria > Cyanobacteriota > Cyanobacteriia > Cyanobacteriales > Microcoleaceae > Microcoleus. Next base: position 21,881 of record JACJNV010000065.1, read on the forward strand.
TGAAGCGTAATTAAGGGAATAACCGCCAAAATTATTGATATTTTAGGCTTCCATCTTCGTTATATTCAAGTTCATAATATTTTCCCCCTAACCCTAAGTCATAAACACATCGTTGGTAGTTTTTGGCTCCCATATCGAAAGGGTTAGTCCTGTTCAATCTTGCCCATTCAGCTATCTTTAGCTGGTTAGTTACCCCTGAAGCATCGGCTACGGTTTTGACAATCCAATCAAACATTTTTTTCCTCTAAGCTGTCTCTCACTCTAGATTAGCTATATATTCACCTATAGGCAATCAAACATTTTTTTTCCTCTAAGCTGTATCTCACCCCTAACTCGGACGATCGCCCGTAACACCCCTGACCGATCGCGCTACAATTGTCAATCGGGATGAAAATGGCTGATTAGGAAAGTAGAGGAGTAGGTGTTATGGCTACAAGTCGTCGCATTGAGCGTGTAGCTTCAATGATTAAACGGGAAGTCAGCCTGATGTTGCTGAATGGAATCAAGGACGACCGGGTAGGTGCCGGTATGGTTAGCGTTACCGATGTAATTGTTTCGGGAGACCTTCAGCATACAAAAATTTTTGTCAGCATCTACGGTACTGATGAGGCAAAGGCTGAGACTATGGAGGGTTTGAAATCTGCAACTAGCTACGTCCGCAGCCAGTTGGGCCAACGATTGCAACTGCGCCGCACGCCGGAAGTGATTTTTCTCGAAGACCATTCTTTGGAACGGGGCGATAAAATGTTGATACTGCTGAATCAGCTTTCTGCCGATCGCAAACCCGGTATGTTTGATGACGAAGAATTGGCGGATGGCAATGAAAATGATGATGATGATTTAGAAGCAGACGAAGATTAGTGTCTGAAGGTAGTCAACAGTCAGCAGTCAACAGTCCACAGTCAACAGTCAACAGTCCACAGTCCACAGTCCACAATTTCCCATTACCCATGATTGACAATCTTTCCTTACCAGAACTGGTGGCCCAGATGTTCGTGGTGCGCGCTTCTGGCTGCTTGTTCGACCACCAAATTCGCTATCCCGAATGGGAACCAACTTCCAGCAAACTCCGCTATTATCTGGAAAAGTTGGGCGTCGGCGGTGTGATTTTGGTCGGGGGAAGTGCTGCGGAGTTGGCAGTTCGATCGCACCAATTGCAGTCTTGGGCTAAGTTTCCGCTGCTGCTGGCGGCTGATATTGAAGAAGGTGTCGGCCAGCGGTTCGCGGGGGCGACTTGGTTCGGGCCGCCGATGGCGATTGCTGAAGTGGCGCGACACGATGCAGGTAAAGCCGATCGATATGCTGAACAAATGGGCGCTGTCACTGCGATCGAAGCTAGGGCGATCGGTCTAAATTGGATTTTCGGACCAGTGGTTGATGTTAACAACAATCCCGACAATCCTGTGATTAACGTCCGCGCTTTTGGCGAGACACCGGAAATTGTCGGGAAATTAGCCGCTGCTTTTATTCGGGGCGCAGGTCAACACCCGGTTTTGACTACAGCTAAGCATTTTCCCGGCCACGGAGACACGGCGGTTGATTCTCACTTGGAATTGCCGGTTTTGCCGCATTCGCCAGCGAGATTGGCCCAGGTGGAGTTACCTCCTTTTGTTGAGGCGATCGCCGCTGGGGCCGATGCTGTGATGAGTGCTCACTTGCTGATTCCGGCTTGGGATGCTGAGTTTCCTGCTACTCTTTCTCGCAAAATTTTGATCGGGAAGCTGCGAGAAGAGTTGGGATTTGAAGGTTTGATCGTGACGGATGCTTTGGTGATGGGTGCGATCGCCAATAAGTACGGCACTAATGAAGCTGCTGTTTTGGCGGCTGAGGCTGGTGCTGATGTTTTGCTGATGCCGCTTGACCCGGAAGGGGCGATTCTGGCTGTCTGCGAAGCTGTTACTCAAGGGCGGCTTTGTATATCACAAATCAAGGAATCAGTCAAGCGAATTTGGAAAGCGAAAATAAAGGTGGGTATGTCGATTTCTGACCCCCCCCAACCCCCCCTTGCTAAGGGGGGGAGCAAGAATTTACAATCCCTGGAGTCGATCGACTTAAGTTTGCTGGCAAATCCACAGGCAAGGTCCACTGCTGCCGATATTTTGCGAGATTCTTTGAAATTTGGAGGTTCTCTGCCTTTAGTGGCTAAAAAGCCCTCAGAAAACCAGCTTTTGCGGAATTTGATTGTTGTAGATGATGTTTTGGGGTGCGAGTTTTTGGGCAACCACACTCCCGCGATCGCCATTCCCGCTAAGTATGGTTACGAATTGCAACTAATTGACGATCGCACAGGCGCGATCGCTGAAAATACAGGTGCAGAGCATTTTTCTCCGACGCTGCTGCAAATTTTCATTCGCGGCAATTGCTTCCGAGGCAGTGCTGGTTTGACCGAAGCAGCTCAAGATTGGTTTAAGAAATTATTAAAGACGGGTGAACTGCAAGCTGTATTAATTTACGGAAGCCCCTACGTTTTAGAGCAATTTTTACCACACTTGCCTCCGAGTATTCCTTATGTATTCTGTTTTGGGCAGATGCCGGCCGCGCAATCTCTCGCTCTAGAATTGCTGTTCGGCATTAACGAAACTGGTAATGCTTGAGTTGCCGGACTCCTGAATCTTTCCTTTGCTGCTTGCTACCTCAAGATTTAAATTCATCAACCCGGTTTCTCGCGAGAAATTCTACCTTTGGGGGGGGGGAAGCATCCAGAAACCGGGAATCGGGCTTTAGTGCGTAAGTCTCGAAGGGATACCAATTTCAAAAAAGAATGCAACTGTAGGCAAGCTACAAACCCATATCCAGTCATTCATTCGCAATTCTAAAATCTAAAATCGCTCGACTGAGGTCTGAAATATAGAAGGGTATGAGCTTTGCAACAGATCCACCTGTTAGCCGGAAAAATGTGCCGCGTCTCTACCTCCCAAGACTGATTCGATCACTTATTCCTCATTGCTAGAATTTTTTTCACTTAACCGTAGTGAATTGTATACCTCTATACTGACAAAATTTAACTTACATATCCGGAATTTTGGATTATATTATTACAAAGGTCATAATTTTTTTTTTACTAAAACCTTGAGGGCGCATTATGATTCAGTCAAGTATCAAAATCAAATACTCTTTAGATGTCATCCAGGATGAAGCCCGTCACCTCGTACACGAGGGCGTGCTGAGCCGCCAACAGCCTATCTACACGCTCTGCCAATTCATCCCGCCCCGGGAATGGGCTTGCGTGGAGTGCGAGCTAGAAAAATGCGACTTCTTGCTGCGCGATCGCATCGCCGACCTGATCGGTTCTGAAAACTGGGACAATGACTAAAGTTTGGTTCTTTTAAATAAGTTTGCAAATCACTTTGCAAGTAAACTCCGGCTGTATTAAAGACTCTTGATTCTTTAATGCTGGGAATTTTTGACACGCAAATTTTCCAATTCGGTTCTCAGCGCTGCCATCTGTGCAGTTAATTCTTCAATCTCTAGCTTTACGTTAGGCTGTACAACCGACTCGGGAGGAGCATCAGTCGTTGCATCCGATTGCTTGGGCGAGACAGATTCGCTCTCTGCATTCTCCCGATCGTCCGGTTGAGAGAAAATAGTATCTACAAAATTCCGGGCTTCTCGCTCAGTCATTTCTCCTTTTTCCAGCAGCTCATCGGCTAGCTGGCCAAAATCTGACTTCAGTTTGTCAAGATTTTCTTCTCGCTTCAGGGGATCTTGCAATGTCTCAATTAAAAAGGAAGTTGCACCTAAAGTTAGGTGAAATCCTGTGTGCAGCATTTGAGTCAGGTTGTCGGGGTTCATCTAAAAATGCCGCTAGAACGTTTTTCTGAGTTTTTGGTTCGCTAGTTGCTCCCAAGTGAGGGCGTAAAGTCGCTTCTTAGCGGGAAGATCCTTGCGTTGTGAGTCGCGATCGCCCTGAGTCAGGAAAGATCAGCTTTTGGGGGGAGGTTTTTCCGTTGTGCTAATACTAATTGTATCATTACTTCGTAAATTAATAAATGTCAAGTGTAAAGTTTTGTAACTAGGAATCGAGACTTTCCCACTGGAAGGCTCAGTCTATTGGAGATTTGAGATTGGAGATTTGAGATTGAACAGAACTTACCCACTGCGACTAATAAAAACCTGGTTGCTGGCTAACCGTGCGTAAGTCCTGTTCAAGCCCGTTAAGGATACAGCGCTTCACCGGTGGAAGGGTCAAATATAAATAGTCGATCGAAGTCAAGCTGTACCTTCAGCTGATCGCCCGATCGCAAGCGAACACTCGCAGGTACTTGCACCTGTACAGTAGTTTCAGCGCTCAACAAAGGCAAACTCGCCCGAATTAAAGTTTCTCGCCCCAGAGGTTCCACTACTTTTACCTCTACATCCATAGGGACTTTTTCTAATGCCCAAACATCGGTTTTCAAATCATCATCTTCTACCGTTTGTGGCGTAAAGATTTCTATATTTTCGGGACGGATGCCCAAATCAAATCCTTGTCCTTCTCTCGCCTGCAATTTTTTCTGAATCGAGGGCGGACAGGCTAAATGTTGATTTCCCACTTGAAAGGATTCGTTAGTATAAATTGCAGGCAAAATGTTCATGGCGGGATTGCCTAAAAATGTGGCAACCATGCGGTTAGCTGGTTTGGCATAAATGCTTTGCGGGTCTCCAATTTGTTGAATTTTACCCCCATTTAAGACTACAATCTTATCAGCTAAAGTCATCGCTTCCACTTGGTCGTGAGTGACGTAAACGGTGGTAATTCCCAGCCGTTGATGCAGTTGTTTGAGTTCGGCTCTAGTGTCGTCTCGCAGTTGAGCATCGAGGTTAGAAAGCGGTTCATCTAAAAGGAATACTTTCGGTTCCCGGGCGATCGCCCTTCCCAGTGCTACCCGCTGCTGCTGTCCGCCTGATAACTGTTTGGGCTTACGCTTGAGGAGGTGGTCGATCGAGAGCGATCGCGCCACTGTTTCGACTCGTTCTTGAATTTTAGTCGGATCAACATTCCGCATCCGCAATCCAAATGCCAAGTTTTCTGCGACAGTCATGTGTGGATAAAGCGCGTAATTTTGAAACACCATTGCTACATCGCGCTGTCTCGCAGGAATGTTGTTAACTAAATTATCTCCGATGTAAAGATTGCCGGAAGTTGCGGTTTCTAAACCTGCAATTGTCCGCATAATTGTGGATTTCCCGCAGCCGGAGGGCCCGACTAATACCCAAAATTCCCCGTCCGGGATTTTGAAGCTGATGTTTTCGATCGCGGTGACGTTTTGGTAGCGTCGGGTAATATTTTCTAAGCGAACATTTGCCATTTTGTGACTGTAATTGGTAATTGATAATTAGTGCTTTTTACCTTCAGCCTTCAGCCTTCAGAAAACTGTTCCACTTCTAAAACTGTGCGGTCTAATTCTTCAACTATAGGCGTTAGCTCAGCTTTGCGGAATGCTTCTACTAAAGAACGATAATACCAGAGAGAACCCTCTTTGCCACCTTTGAAGCGTTCCCAAACAACGTCACCTAATTGACGGGAATCTTTCAGGATCGATCGAACATTATAAAGTTTATCAGCAGCCGAGACTAATCTCACTGAGGTTGAAGCTGTAGAAATGCGATCGATATAAGCTTGTTTTCGCTGTCGCCAAGGGGGTTTCGGCGTCGCGTCACTGTCGGTACAGCCGTCTACAATCGCTGTGACGCTATCGCCAAAGCGGCGGCGGATGGCTTCGCGGGTGGTGGCGCCGCCTCGATCTTCGATCGCATCGTGAAGCAAAGCTGCGATCGCCTCATCTTCATTTGCCCCATATTCTAAAGCTATACTAGCCGTGCCCAACAAATGGGCAATGTAGGGAACGCCGGAACCTTTGCGAAGTTGGGTAGCGTGCAATTCGGCGGCATAGGTGAGGGCTTCAGAAAAACGGTTTGAGAGAATCATGAAAGTCACCTTTCTCAATTGCTATGATATATAAATTGTAGGGCTAAGTTGAAAAGACAAAAATTGTTTTTCTCGATAGCTGATATCCACTCGCCCTGCCCAATTCAATAAAATCATAAAGATGCGATCGAGAGCGATCCTGTGTAAACTTAAAATCATCAAATAGAGGTTGCGCTTGTGACAGCTACTACAATTTCGCCCAAAAATGCCGACCAAAACTTAGAGCCAGGATTACCGCCAAAATCAGAAATTATAGCAGAGAATCCGCCAGAATCTGAACCTGAAAAACTCATATCTCTAGAAGAGTTTTTAGTCAAGCCTGCTGATAGAATGGAGTGGGTTGACGGCAACTTAGTGGAGAAAACAGGAATGACATTCAAGCACGGTCTTGCTCAATCTAAATTATCTACATACTGGAGAAATTACAAAAATTCCAGCGGACAGGGAGGAGAAGTTCTTACAGAAGTTCTTTGTCGCACTAGCAAGCAGGGTCGCCGTCCCGATGTTGCTTACATCACTCCTGAATTGTTGCCAGAATCAGGCAATTTTACAGCATTTTCCCAAAGTTTTCCTTTGATAGCCGAAGTTGCTTCCCCCGAAGATAGCGGCGAAGACTTATTTGCGAAAGCTCAGGAATATTTGGAATCGGGATGTTGAGAAGTTTGGTTGCTGTTTCCTGAAGCTAGATTAATATTTGTGAATGCAGGGCAACGCTGGCGCTTGTTTAATGCCGATGAAGTTGTTAACACTCAAAGTGTGCTGGGAGGTTTTAGCGTAGCCATCAGTGAATTGTTGGCTTGAGGTATTTGTTAAACTATTTTATTAAAATTCTAAAAAGAGAAAATCACGGTGAGAAACTTTAGCTGAAGACTGGGTTTAATGAGAATGTCGGAAGGATCAAATCGAGGTTAAGATCGACCTACAGGTAACTTTGAAGTATTGATACAATTAACATCTGATTAGGGGACTGCGGCATAGACTGAAAAGGACTGACCATAAAGGGTAAGCAGATTCATCCCACGACTAAAAGCCCAGGGCTTTCTTTGGGATTTTCTCTAAACGGTAGTCTTCGATTGGAATTGGGTTGAGAGATTGTTGGTGGAGTGCGATCGCCTTTAAATTTGAGCCAGAACGATCGCCCCATCTACTAAAAATCACACTCGGCTCACAGATCCGAGCTGAGCACAGTCTCCCAGCCACTCCACCAATCAACGGAACATCAACGAATTCAGGGATTTTTGCACTTCCGTGAACAAGAGAAAATCACTCGCAACTTACTAATGCGACTGCTTGCTGGAGCTACAAGATTAATTGTTAGCGTCGGTGTCTAGCCAGGAATTTAAGCGCCTGGAAAGACCCTACCAAGGTGGATGGAACATCAAGCTAGCAATTCCTCAAAGTCTATTTTCTAGAGAAGCCACTACCATGTCTCTGCCAAACTCATCCCTGAATCTATTTAAACCTAAGCGCAAACTTTCCCTGCGATCGCTCCTGATCGTTCCGTTTGTCCTCCAAATCTTCGCCGCCGTTGGACTAACGGGATATATTTCCTTGCGGAATGGGCAGCAGGCAATTAATGAGTTGGCAACTCGCTTACGCAGCGAAGTGAGCTTACGCATCGATCAGCATCTCGGAACTCAACTCGATACTGCTCGTAATCTTGCCCAAACAAACGCAGATGCCATTGAGCTAGGATTACTTGATCTAAAAGACCCAGCAGAATTAGGTCAATTTTTCTGGAAACAATTAAAACTACATGACATCGGCTACATTAGCTTTGCCTACACCACAGGAGATTTTGCAGGTGCGGGGCGTTTCTTTGAAGATGGTCGGGTCACAGTGGATGAAGTTTCTCGGCAGCGCAACGGCAACTTAGACTGGTATATCTATAACACCAACAGTCAGGGACAACGCACCACACTGGCGATCAATAACGGCCCCTACATCCCCAAAGAAGAAGGTTGGTACAGAGAACCCGCCCGCGCAGGACAGCCGTTATGGACGCTGTATCAATGGCAATCTCCCCCCTATACTCTGTCCATTTCTGCCAACAGTCCGGTTTATGACCAAAACAAAAAATTAATCGGAGTGGTTGGCGTTGACCAACGGTTAAGTCAAATCAGCAATTTTCTGAGAGAGTTGAAGGTGAGTCCTTCCGGGAAAACCTTCATTTTGGAACGCACTGGACTCATCATTGCTAGTTCTGCTCAAGAAGATCCTTACAAGCTTGTTAATGGCAAGGCAACACGGCTCAATGCCTCTAATAGCCAAGATGCTTTGATTCGGGCAACGACCCAACACCTCACGAAGCAGTTTAATAATCTCAACCAAATTCAACAAAGTCAAACCTTTGAGTATGTGCTTGACGGTCAACGTCAGTTCGTTCGAGTTGCCCCCTGGAAAGATGAGTGGGGGCTAGATTGGCTCGTAGTTGTTGTTGTTCCTGAGTCGGACTTTATGGCACAAATCAATGCCAACACGCGCACAACAATTTTGCTGTGTTTGGGTGCATTGGGTATAGCAACTATTTTGGGATTTTTCACCTCTCGCTGGATTACCAAACCGATTTTGAAACTCCAAGAAGCTAGTCAGTTAATTAGCTCCGGTCACCTAGATCAAACGGTTCAGGTGCAAGGCATCAATGAATTAGAATCGCTGGCAGATTCCTTTAATCAGATGGCAGGTCAACTCAAAACATCCTTTATCGAACTAGAAAGCCGGGTTGAGGAACGCACCGCCGAACTGAAAGAAGCGAAACTGGTAGCCGATCGTGCAAACCAGGCAAAAAGCGAGTTTCTCGCCAACATGAGCCACGAACTCCGCACTCCCCTCAACGGCATTCTGGGCTATGCTCAAATCCTTAGCCGCTCCAAAGCCTTACCAGCAAAAGAACGTCATGGGGTAGAAATCATTCACCAGTGCGGTTCTCATTTGTTGATGCTGATCAACGATGTGTTGGACTTGTCCAAAATTGAAGCCGGTAAATTAGAACTCACACCTCAAGCGATTCACTTTCCCTCATTCCTCCAAGGTGTCGCTGAAATCTGCCGCATTCGTGCCGACCAAAAAAACATTGACTTCGTTTACGATCCCGATCCACAGTTGCCTGAAGGGATTTTTGCCGATGAAAAACGGCTGCGTCAGGTGTTACTCAACTTGCTGGGAAATGCGATTAAATTCACCGATAAAGGTTCGGTCACGCTCAAGGTTACTGTAGTTGAGAATCATGCCAATCCGTCCACTCACCGAATCAAATTTCAAGTAGAGGATACGGGCGTTGGAATTGCGCGCGATCAGTTGGATAAAATCTTCCAGGCTTTTGAACAAGTGGGCGATCGCCAACGCCAAGCCGAGGGTACGGGTTTAGGACTGGCAATCAGTCAAAAGATTGTCCAACTGATGAACGGACAAATCCAAGTTAAGAGCCAACCCGAAGTTGGGAGTGACTTCTTCTTTGAGGTGGAAATGGCTTGTGCCACCGATTGGGCGCAGCAAAACTCGATTACAACTGGCAAACAAATTATTGGTTATGAAGGACAACGACGCAGCATCCTTGTGGTAGACGATCGTTGGGAAAACCGAGCTATTATCGTCAACTTGTTAGAACCATTGGGATTTCAACTGACTGAAGCGGAAAACGGACAAGTAGGATTAGAAAAAATCCGACAATTATCACCTGATTTAGTAATCACAGACTTAGCGATGCCAGTCATGGACGGCTTTGAACTGCTCAAACAGGTTCGCAGTGCCAATGATTTGCAACACCATAAGATCATCGTCTCTTCTGCATCAGTATCACAAGCCGATCGCCGGATGAGTTTAGATGCAGGAGGAAATGATTTCCTGGCAAAACCCGTAGAAGTCAGCGAATTATTTAATCTCTTAGCAACTTATTTAGAATTGAAGTGGAACTATGAAACGACATCACACGATCGGCCATCCACTCTAACAACTGGATTGCAGATATCAGAGAGGATTATTCCTACCAGGGAGGAGTTAAAAACTTTATTAGCACTGGCACAGCAAGGCAACTTAAAACGGCTACGAGAACACACAGAGCATATTGCTCACTCTAACCCTCGCTACGCTGATTTTGCTTCACAACTTCTTCAGCTTGCAAAGCAATTTAAAGACGAAGAGATTGAAGACTTACTGAAACAACACCTCACAGAGGAGAAAACCGATGTATAGTCCAGGATTAATTCTGGTGGTGGATGATACCCCTGCGAACTTAGAAGTGGTTTGTGAAACCTTAAGTGATGCGGGGTACGAAGTAGCAACCGCAATCAACGGCGATCGCGCTCTTAAGCGAGTCCAAGCTTATCCTCCCGATCTGATCTTGCTCGACGTTCAAATGCCAGGAATTGACGGCTTTGAAACCTGCCAACGTCTGAAGGCAGATCCCACCACAGCCAGTATTCCCATCATTTTTATGACCGCTCTCTCCGATGCCGACAGTAAGGAGAAAGGATTTGTCCTGGGTGCTGTGGACTACATCACCAAACCCTTTCAAGAAAAGGAGATGCTAGCACGGGTGAAAACTCATTTGCAGCTACGGGAGTTAACTAAAAATCTCGAACAGCGTGTAGCTGAGCAAACGGCTGATTTAGAAGCAGCACTCACACAAGTGCAACAGTCTCAGCTTCATTTAGTCCAAACCGAAAAGATGTCTGCGTTGGGAAATTTAGTGGCGGGTGTCGCCCACGAGATTAATAACCCGCTGGGCTTTATTGCTGGCAATCTGAAACCCGCTCAAGACTATATTAAAGACCTCTTTAAACTAATTGAGTTATACCAAAAAGAACTCCATTATCCAAGTGCCTCACTACAGGAATTCGTGGAGGAAATAGATTTGGAATATTTACAAGAGGATTTACCCAAGTTGATCGATTCGATGCAAGAAGGAGTCGAGCGCATTCACACAATCAGCACCAGTTTAAGAACCTTCTCGCGTTCGGATAGCGATCGCCCCATTCCTTACAATATCCACGACGGGATTGACAGCACGCTCTTGATTCTCAAACATCGCCTCAAAGCTAACGAATCTCGCCCGGAAATTCAAGTCATCACAGACTATGGGGATCTGCCACAGGTAGAATGCTTTGCCGGACAGTTGAATCAGGTATTTATGAATGTGCTGGCAAATGCGATCGATGCCCTTGAGGAATCAAATCAAGGACGCAGTTTTGCTCAGATCAAAGCCAAACCCAACCAGATTACTGTCAAAACCCAATTGTCGGAATCTCAGGCAGTGATCAGAATTCAGGATAATGGGATTGGCATTACCGATGCGGTGAAGCCAAAAATCTTTGAGCATTTGTTTACAACCAAAGGTGTGGGGCAAGGAACAGGGCTAGGATTGGCGATCGCTCATCAAATCGTAGTCCAGAAACACTCTGGAACTCTAGAAGTCAACTCAACTTTAGGTCAAGGTACAGAGTTTGTGATTTCAATTCCGGTGAAGGATCTCGCTGTAAAAGACATTCAGGCAAAGATTTGCGTTGACGCAGCATAACAAATCGTTGCAGCGGTGGCATAAAGATGATTGATAGCGCCCCTTCAAACCATCCAAACTATTGATATAGTAGTAGGCGGTGCAAAAAACGGTAAACCATGACAGCCACAAATCTCGTTAATAAATTTGAGTACAAACCCCTATACAAACCAAATCAATTAATTTGCGGAACGGGGCAAACAGCCATTGTCAGCGGCTGGACAGTAAAAAGTGCGATCGGCAAACATTTACAACCTCAAGAATATGCTGCGATCGGACAACTGTACTCTCCTACTCGCGGCATCAACTTCTTAATTAGAAACTTGCTGTGCAATCCCCACGTCCGCTTTTTAGTAATTCTCAACGCTACCAAAGAAGACCGCAATTCGGGTGCGGCAGCGTGCTTGCTCGACTTTTTTCGCAACGGCTTTGAAGCAGGCAAAAGCGATACTGGTAGAGATTGCTGGCTAATTAAATCTTCAATATTTGGCTACATTGATATTGAAATAGCAGCAGAAGCCTTAGAACTATTGCGTCATAAAATAGAATGGAAAGAAGCCAAAACTATAGCAGAAACAGTGACTTATGTCAAGTATTTTTCCCAAAAAGAATCTGTTGAACCTTGGGGAGAAACCGTAACTTTTCCGTTAGTCGAAATCGTCCCGACTGTACTCCCCGGTCAGAAATACGGACACAGAATCGAAGGCAAAACTATCGCCGAAACTTGGGTAAAAATTATCCACCGAATTAAGACCACGGGCACTCTGCGACCCACTGGTTACGACGGACAGTGGCAAGAATTAATCGACTTAATGGCAGTCATTACAGATGAACCTGCGGAGTTCTATTTTCCTGAACCGAATTACTTACCAATAGACCGCGATTTCCTCGAACAGTACAAACCGCAAATGCTCGAAGATGCCCCGTATAACGAAGGCATTAAATATACCTACGCCCAGCGGATGCGGTCGTGGTTTGGCCGCGATCAAATTGAAGAAGTGATTGCCAAACTAATTAAAGAAATTGACGCTGCCAGTGCTGTAATTAGTTTGTGGGATGCCGGAGGAAATATTAACAGAAGGCCTGACGGTTCTTCTGACCACCAGCACAGCGGCAGTCCTTGTTTAAATCACATTTGGGTGCGAGTTGTTGACGGTGAAATATCGCTAACAGCAACTCTCCGCAGTAACGATATGTTTGCGGCTTGGCCAGCAAATGCAATGGGTTTGCGGGCTTTGCAGCAGCACATTCGAGATGAAATTGCGAGGCGTTCCGATTATAATTTGATAATGGGCCCGTTGGTAACGCTGAGTCAATCGGCTCACTTGTATGACGATACCTTTGAAAATGCCGATCGACTAATTCAAACCCAATATGCTAAAATCTGCGAAGATCGAGACTTTTTCGATGCAGCGGGCAATTTTTTAGTTGAAGTAGCCGACAATCAGATAGTAGTCACGCAAACCACCCCGGGCAGCGGCGAAGTTGTCACCTGTTATTCGGGAAAAAACCCTCTCAAGTTAGTGCGAGAAATTTGTGCGGCTTCCCCTGCCATCAAAGGCGAGCATATTGGTTATTTAGGAATAGAATTGCAGAAGGCTGCCCAGTGTCTGAAAACGAGCGAGCAATACATCCAGGATAGAAAATGAATCTAGAAGAAGAAAGACCGACCTGGGACGAATACTTTTTAATGTTAGCAAAATTGGCTGCAACTCGATCGACTTGTCTGGCTTTTCCTGTAGGCGCGGTGATAACTAAAAACAGGCAAGTTTTAGCAACGGGTTACAACGGTTCGCCGTCAGGTTCGGCACACTGTACAACTCAAGGCTTCTGCTATCCTGGTTTGAGTAGCTGCGACGCCAGCAAAACTTTGCCATCAAGGGCGGTTCACGCCGAAGCAAATGCGATCGCCAAAGCTGCTAAACACGGTATATCTACTGCTGGGGCTAGTATTTACGTCACTTTAGAACCCTGCATCTATTGTTTGAAATTAGTCATTGCCGCTGGAATTAGAGAAGTGTTTTACGAAACGAGTTTTAACAGTGGAGAAAAAGCTGCTTTGAGAGATACTTTTATCAGTGAAGGTATTGTTGAGTTAAAACAAATTCAGCTATCTGAAGATACAGCAAAAAAGGCGGCTTTGTTTTTGTTGAATCCTACATCTGTGTCCAAAAATTTAGTATAGGAGCAATCCTCCCCGTGGTTGGGGCAGCCACAGGAAATAACTGTGCTGTGTTCCTATAAATGATATTTATTTGCTGGTCATTTGTAGGGATACGGCACTGCCGTATCCTAAATCCCGCGTGATACAAATGATATTTATTTTACGCTTGGTAAAGACAGGGCACTGCCGTGTCTTTACAGCAAATAGAGATGGCAATTAACCAAAAAACGTCCTTACAAATTGTGAATACCGTGTAGTTCAATCAATCAAACTCCTTCACAGCTTGCAAATAGTCGATCGCCGCATCTATCCTCGAAGAATACCTAAAAGCAAACTGATCGAACCAATATCCCTCATCGGAATTCTTATCCAACTTTTTCAGCCAAACCTGAGCTTGCCTAACTTTCTGTCTGTGCGTTTGTACGTCCAACTGCGGCCCCGCGACTTTTTCTGCTGGTCGCGGTTCAAGTGAAGCCACTTCCTGAGCTGTATTTGGCGCTTCGTGCTCAGCCTTAAGCGGTTCCCGTGAAGCTGCTTCCTGAGCTTTATTTTGCGATTCGTACTCAGCCTTAATTAGAGCTAAATCCCGATCCAAAGGACTAGCATACAAATTTATATCTGATGTTTTAAATGTTGCATTTGACGGCGCTTGTGCTTGCGCCGGCGCCTGACTTTTCAACTCAGCAATTTTTTGAGATGCTTGATACTCTGCCTTAAGTTCACCTAACAGGCGCTCGATAGATTCCATAACTTAAACCCCCTAAAAAATCCTGCTGGGTCAACTGCCCCCAATATACTCACGGGAACTTCGCCCGCCTCCTCAATCAGTTATTGCATTCAGCAATACCTCTGTCAGGGTCATTCCTTCAATATCCTCCATCGTGACAGTATCAACGATATCGAATTTAGCCCCGGCGCTTTGCAGTTCGTCATCCAATATCTTGAGAAACTTAGTAGCTTCCGGCGCATTCCCTACTTGAATGAAAGAAATCGCCAGCTCTTCATCTCGATCGAGCTTCCGCGAAGCCTCTATAATGGTTTTCATCACTTCTTTGCGATCGTCCGGTTCTCCATCCGTCACCACTAATATTGTTTCCCCATTTTGCTTGGTCTTACCGGATGCTTTGCGCTCAAAAAAACTGTTCAGAGCGTCTTGCAGCACTGCACCTAAATTCGTAGTTCCCGAAGGTTCGTTTTCTTGGAAAATTTGCACGACTTTAGCGGATGTTACGTTGTCGTAGCGCTTGAAGCGACCGGAAAACAAATAAACTGTTATGCCATCAGGATCGAGTTCTTCGCATTTATTCGCCAATGCGATCGTGGATTCTTGCATGAGCGCCCACCGACTTTTACCGCCCATCTGGTCTTTCGTGTACATACTGCCGCTTTTGTCAATGATTATGGTATAATCGCGGTTCTGAAGCATAAGATTTTTCCTGTTAATTAAGTTTTTCCCAAAAATATCAAAACCAGCGAGCAGAAGCTGTTGAGCTTTAGTTGCTCGCTGCGTTTTTTAGTTGATTTGCGATCGCAAATAGCGGAATTTAAGCTGCAACTAAAGCGTCTTTAAGTGGCTTCCAGCTAAAAGCTCGATCGCCTCCCATCTCCACTGCTATTTTAACTCGCGGTTCTAACGTCGGCAAAACAGTCAAATACTCAA
The DNA here is from genome assembly GCA_014695175.1 of Microcoleus sp. FACHB-DQ6. Lineage (GTDB taxonomy): Bacteria > Cyanobacteriota > Cyanobacteriia > Cyanobacteriales > Microcoleaceae > Microcoleus. The sequence continues at coordinate 37,107 of JACJNV010000065.1, forward strand.
TCTCCTGATTCGACAAAATGTGCCCTTCAATAATCCACAGCACCAGTCCTTTTGCTTTCGGCGGCAAATTGTCTAATTGAGTTTGCAAAATCGGCGGCACGAACCACGTATAACCCACGGCCGCTTCGTTGCCAGTAGTTTTCTTGCCCAAATGCGGCGGCCGCACCCCGTGAACCCCCGTCAAATACATCGCCAAATCACCCAAACCCCGCGCGGAGATCGTGTGCGCCCCGTAACCCGCAGCCCTCAGCCGCCGCAGGTAGCGCCCCTCAAATCCTCCCTCTAAAGGAACGTACAGGGCCAGCGACCCCGACTTTTCCAAATCCCGAATCACATCAGATCCCGTCGTAATCAGTCCCATAAATTTGTGTTTCCTGCTGTATCAAAATTTGGTCGATCGCTGCTTGCGAGCTGGAAATATTATAAATCCTAAAGTTGAGCCGAAAAATTCTCATCCCGGCCTTGACAAACGGCAAACACTTCATGTACTATTGTGAATTGTCGCCGTAAAGGATACTGAGTAGTTTGCTGCTCAAGTCCTGGCACAAACAAGCAAGACCGAGACAAAACTCGGAGATAGAGTCGGTAAAAAGCCGCAAATCTCAACCCTTGCAAGACTTCCACAAGCTCGCTCCCAAATTTAAAACTCAAATTTTAAACACAGAGGAAGGCTGTTGGTTGATAACAGTTAATTGCAGGAACACTGAAATAAATGTTTCTGCACAAGAGCAAGCGGATTGACGTAAATTTCGCAATCCGAAACCTCTTGCGTAAATAAAAGGAAAAAAATCCGTGTCTGTAGGCATTCTTGGCACTAAACTAGGCATGACTCAAGTGTTTGACGACCAAGGGAGAGCAATCCCTGTCACCGTCATACAAGCAGGGCCTTGTACAGTAACTCAAATCAAAACAAAACAAACTGACGGCTACGGTGCCGTTCAAGTTGGATACAACGAAGTCAAACCAAAGGCTCTCAACAAGCCAGAACTAGGACACCTTGCCAAGTCGGGGGCGAATCCACTGCGCCACTTGCAGGAATACCGCTTGGAAGACACCAGTTCATTTGAATTAGGTCAACAACTAAAAGCAGATACCTTTACACCGGGACAAATAGTAGATGTCATCGGTACCAGCATCGGTAAAGGTTTTGCAGGTTTTCAAAAGCGCCACAACTTTAAACGAGGCCCCATGTCTCACGGTTCCAAGAACCACCGCGAGCCTGGATCGATCGGGCCTGGAACTACTCCTGGTCGCGTTTATCCCGGCAAAAGAATGGCAGGACGTATGGGCAACGTTCAAGTCACCGTCCGCAAACTAACAATTGTCCGGGTGGATACAGAGCAGAATTTGCTGCTAATTAAGGGAGCAGTTCCCGGCAAAGCTGGCGCCTTAGTCAATGTTGTGCCTGAGAAAAAAGTAGGACGTTAGTCAGTAGTCATTAGTCAGTAGTCAGCAGTCAGTAGATAGTGGTTGGCCGTTAGTAGCAAGCAATAACTAAGAACTAAAAGCTGAAAACTAAGAGCTGAAAACTAAGACCTGAGAACAGACAACAGACGACAGACAACAGACGACAGACAACTAACAACAGACAACTAACAACAGACAAAGGACAAAAGATATGGTTAATTGTGTAGTGCGAAATTGGCAAGGCGAAGAAGTTGGGGAAACAACTTTAGAACTGCGCGTAGCCAAAGAAGAAAATGCGTCTCACATCGTTCACAGAGCATTGACGCGGCAACTGAATAACGCCCGTCAAGGAAATGCTTGCACCAAAACTCGATCGGAAGTCAGAGGCGGCGGTCGCAAACCCTGGCGTCAAAAAGGCACGGGTCGAGCCAGAGCAGGTTCAATCCGTTCTCCGCTGTGGCGGGGCGGCGGTGTCATCTTCGGGCCAAAACCGAGAGACTTTGAAGTCAAAATGAACAAAAAGGAACGCCGTCTCGCTTTGCGGACAGCATTCCAAAGTCGCACCGAAGACATCATTGTGGTTGAAGAATTTGCAGAGCAATTTCCGAGACCGAAAAGCAAAGAATTGCTGAGTGCGATATCCCGCTGGGGCATCGAACCCGATACAAAAGTTCTGTTAATCTTGCCAGAACCGCAACCAAACGTCTACTTATCAGGACGCAATATCGAATTAGTAAACGTCATCTTGGCAACTTCCCTGAATGTTTACGACGTTCTCGCGGCTGACAAAATTATCGTCACATCTACAGCCATAGCTAAAATTCAGGAGATTTACGGTGAGTAAAATCGACCCCCGCGACTACGCAGATTTGATCCAGCGTCCGATTCTCACCGAGAAAGCTACCCGAATGATGGAATTAAATCAATTCACATTTGACGTAGCCCCCAAAGCGACCAAGCCTCAAATCAAAGCTGCAATCGAAGAACTATTTAAGGTGAAAGTCATCGGCGTCAACACCCAAAACCCGCCGCGCAAAAAGCGTCGAGTTGGCAAATTCGTCGGCTTTAAACCTTGTTACAAGCGAGCAACCGTAACTCTGACAGACGGAGACTCGCTCCGCAAACTCCTATTCCCAGAAGTTTAGCCAATTTTGGATTTTAGATTTTAGATTTTAGATTGCGGTTAACTGGTTCAAATACCAAACCCAGAAAGCTACCAAGTTAACTGAATAATCCCAAATCTAAAATCCAAAACCGCCAAGTCCTTGCATCCCAAATCTAAAATCTAAAATCTAAAATCGATTATGGGCATCCGTTCTTACCGACCTTATACCTCCAGCACCCGAGAACAAACCGTCTCGGACTTCGCTGAAATTACCAAATCAGAACCAGAAAAGTCTCTAAGCAGCAACAAGCACACCAAACAAGGCCGCAACAACCGAGGCGTCATCACCTGTCGCCACCGGGGAGGCGGTCACAAACGGCTTTATAGAGACATCGACTTCCGCCGCGACAAACACAGCATTCCCGCTACCGTCAAGGCGATCGAATACGACCCCAATCGCAACGCACGCATCGCCCTCCTGTTCTACAAAGACGGCGAAAAACGGTACATCCTGCACCCGCTCAACTTAAACGTCGGTACAGTAATTGTCTCAGGCCCAGACGCGCCGATCGAAATCGGTAACGCCCTCCCCCTGAAGAACATTCCCCTCGGTACCAGCATCCACAACGTCGAGCTAGTACCCGGAAAAGGCGGACAAATCGTTCGCTCCGCCGGCTCCAGCGCTCAGCTAATGGCAAAAGAAGGTAGCTACGTTACCCTCAAACTGCCATCTGGCGAACAGCGCAAAGTCCGCGCCGACTGCTACGCCACCATCGGTCAAGTCGGCAACACCGACGCCAGAAACATCAGCCTCGGCAAAGCAGGTCGCACCCGCTGGAAAGGCCGCAGACCCACCGTTCGCGGTAGCGTCATGAACCCGGTAGACCACCCGCACGGCGGTGGCGAAGGCAGAGCCCCCATCGGACGTCCGGGGCCTGTCACTCCTTGGGGTAAACCAGCATTGGGTGCAAAAACTCGACGCAAAAACAAGCGCAGCGACGCTTTAATCGTCCGCCGCCGCCGCAAATCTTCCAAGCGCGGCAAGGGCGGTAGACAAAGCTAGTCATCAGTCAGCAGTCTTCAGTGCTTAGTTATTAACTGCTAACTAATGACTGAGGACTGATGACCAATGACTGCTGAAAGCTGACTAATGACTCCTGAATTACTAAAAAAATCATGTCTCGATCGCTAAAAAAAGGCCCCTTTGTCGCAGATGCTCTGATGACAAAAATCGAAAAACTCAACGCCGCTGGTCAAAAACAAGTAATTAAAACTTGGTCGCGATCTTCCACAATCCTGCCCCAAATGGTAGGTCACACGATCGCCGTTCACAACGGCAGACAGCACGTACCCGTCTACCTCACCGACCAAATGGTAGGTCACAAACTCGGAGAATTTTCCCCCACTCGCACCTTTAGAGGTCACGCGAAAAGTGGTGATAAAAAGGCAAAAAGATAGCCGAATTAGGTGACAGGTAATAGGTAGTAGGACAAACTTTTTCCGAATTACCAATTACCTTTTTCCCAATTACCAATTACCAATTACCCAAATCGAAATGGTTATAGATACCACATCCGAAATTAAGGCGATCGCCCGTTACATCCGGACATCTCCCTTCAAAGTGCGCCGAGTCCTCGACCAAATTCGCGGCAAAAGCTACCAAGAAGCGCTGATTTTACTCGAATTCATGCCCTACCGCGCCTGCGAACCAATCGTCAAGGTTTTGCGATCGGCAGTAGCCAACGCCGAACACAACGCAGGATTGGATAAATCCAAGCTGGTAGTTTCTCAAGCTTACGCAGACCAAGGCCCAGTCCTCAAACGCTTTAGACCCCGCGCTCAAGGTCGCGCCTACCAAATCCGCAAGCCCACCTGTCACATTACCGTAGTAGTAGCTCCGCTCGTAGAAAACTAAACCAGGGAAAAACGTAATAGGTAATAAACAGCTTAAAGTTGAAAAAAATGGGTAATCACCAATTACCAATTACCAATTACCAATTACCAATTACCAATTAACTCATCAACTATTATGGGCCAAAAAATACATCCAATTGGTTTTCGTCTCGGCATTACCCAAGAGCACCGCTCTCGCTGGTTTGCCGATCCCAAAAACTATCCAGAACTCTTGCAAGAAGACTATAAAATTCGCAAGTACGTTCGTAAAACGCTCAACAATGCGGGCATTTCCTCGGTCAAAATTGAGCGTAAAGCCGATCAAATTGACCTAGAAGTGTTCACCGCCAGACCAGGCGTTGTCGTAGGTCGCGGCGGAGCAGGCATCGAAACCTTGCGCGTCGGTTTGCAGCAGCAACTCGGTAGCAACCGCCAAATCCGCATCAACGTCGTCGAAGTCCAGCGAGTAGACGCCGATGCCACACTGATCGCAGAATACATCGCTCAGCAACTAGAACGGCGCGTATCCTTCCGCCGAGTCGTCCGCCAAGCAATCACCCGCGCTCAAAAAGTCGGCATCCAAGGCATCAAAATTCAAGTCAGCGGACGCCTCAACGGTGCAGAAATCGCTCGTACCGAATGGACACGCGAAGGAAGAGTTCCGTTGCACACGCTGCGGGCCGACATCGACTACTCCTACTGCACTGCTCAAACCATCTACGGTATTCTCGGCATTAAAGTTTGGGTTTTCAAAGGCGAAATTATTCCCGGACAGGAACAGGAGGCTGCACCCAATGCAGCAGTGCCCCGCACAAAACAAAAGCGCCGCCGCCAGAACTTTGAAGATCGATCGAACGAAGGCTAGCTAATTGTTAACTGTTAGTTGTCATTTGTTAAGTGTGAGTTGTTCCAAACCAATTAGCAATTAGCAATCACCAATTAGCAATTACCAATTACCAATTACCCAACTCCCAAAGCCATGTTAAGCCCTAAAAGAACCAAATTCCGCAAACAACAGCGCGGGCGAATGAGCGGTATTGCCACCCGCGGCAATACAGTTAGCTTTGGCGACTTCGCGCTACAAGCTGTCGAACCCGCCTGGATCACTTCCCGCCAAATAGAAGCCGGACGCCGCGCCATGACCCGCTATATCCGCCGGGGCGGCAAAATCTGGATTCGCATTTTTCCCGACAAACCAGTCACC
>JACJNV010000066.1 GCA_014695175.1 Microcoleus sp. FACHB-DQ6
AACGATTCCATATCCGGCGGCGACAGCGATGACACGATTTTGGGTGGACAAGGCAACGACACGGGACTCGGAGGTTCGGGCAATGACTACGTGTTGGGCGAGGCCGGCAGCGACTCCCTCGACGGCCAAGCGGGCGACGACACTCTCGACGGCGGTGCCGGCAGCGACTGTCTCAGCGGCGCCTTCGGCAATGACTTGGTATTGGGCGGCGATGACAACGACTCGCTTTCGGGCGGTGCGGGCAATGACATTTTGGGTGGCGGTGCCGGTTCTGACTTGCTCACGGGCGATGCTGGCAATGATTTCTTCTACTACGAAACTCCCAGCGAAGGCGTGGACGTGATTGCTGACTTTAACGCTAACGGCAGCGAGACCGACAGATTTTTGTTCAGGTCGTCAAATTTCGCAGGTTTAACCAACTCAGGAACTACTCTCGATTTCACCAGTTTTATCGTCAGGAATATCGGGTCTAGCGGCGACGACATCAGCAAGCAATCAGTCATTTTGTTTGAATCTAAATTTGATAACGCTCAAGCAGTAAATGCAGTGTTGAAGAATCAAAAGGGTTCTAGCAAAACGGGAGCTTTCTTCGTGTACCTGAACAATACTTTTAACAAGTACGTTCTCGGCTTTGACCCGAATGTGGCAGATGACAGTCTCCCAGCTTTTGATTTGGGAGTTTTGAATTCTATTCCTACAGTGCCGGGGGCGCTCAGCACCGTCATTACTGCATCTGACTTTAAGTTTATTTAGTAGTTTTTGAGTAGCGTCGCAAGGAGTCGGAACAATGCCAAGTGCAGTACCACTAATTTTTCTCGAAGGGCGGCTACCCGATGAGAACCAGGATAGTTTGGATAGCGGCACGGTGCCGCAGCCTACGCCGTCGTCGGGGACTTCGACAACGATGACGGGGACCGGGACTTCGATGACGGGGACCGGGACCGGGACTTCGATGACGGGGACCGGGACCGGGACTTCGATGACGGGGACCGGGACCGGGACTTCGATGACGGGGACCGGGACCGGGACTTCGATGACGGGGACCGGGACCGGGACTTCGATGACGGGGACGAGCCCGGACATTTCGATCACCCCGGTGCCGCGGCCACCTCTGACAGTTCCCACGCCTCCCCCAGAGCCACTTTTTGTCGATGGCTTAGTTGTCGCAAATGACGGCAGTAACTATTTAATCGGCAGCTTGTTCAATGACACGATTTCCGGGGGTGGCGGCGACGACACGCTTTTGAGTCGGGACGGAGACGATCTACTCAGAGGCGAAGACGGTAACGATTCTCTCAACGGTGGCGCTGGTAAAGATATTGTTGAGGGCGGGCGCGGCAATGACACGGCGCGGGGCGGCAAAGGCGATGACTTGGTTTCTGGCGACGAGGGCGATGACGTAGCTTTTGGGGACCAGGGCAACGATCTTGTCTTGGGTTCTGAAGGCAACGACTCGCTGTACGGCGGTAAAGGCAATGACTGTCTGCGCGGTGGTGGCGAGGACGACCTGATTTTTGGCGACAAGGGCAGTGACACTGTTTTTGGCGACACGGGTAACGACTGCCTCATAGGCGCTGGGGGCAATGATATTTTGTTGGGCCAGGAGGGCGGGGATGTCATCACCGGCGGTGTTGGTAACGATACTGGTGACGGCGGCGAGGGTGATGACCTGCTCTTTGGGGGCGACGGCACTGATTCTTTGTCTGGAGATGCTGGGGATGATATTCTTTCGGGCGATCGCGGATCGGATACTCTGACAGGAGGCGACGGATCGGATATCTGTGTTCTCGGTAGGGTCGGCACGTCGCCTGGTAGCAACGGGTTTCTCACTACTGGGGGCCGCGAAATCGGCGATGCTGATGTAATTAGAGATTTTAATCCGGGAGATTTGATCGGTCTGGCTGGAGGTCTCAACTTTACAGAGTTAGAAATTTTCCAGGGCCAAGGCTCGAATTCTAGCAACACGATTATTAGAGACAGGCGAACTGGGGAATTTTTGGCGGTGTTGATTGATGTTCGATCGAACTCGCTAGATGAATCTCGGTTCACTACAGCTCAAATACCCCGCGTAGACGACAATCCCTTCACCATTGAGGGGACAACTCCTTCTAGCGGCGGGACAACTCCTTCTAGCGGCGGGACAACTCCTTCTAGCGGCGGGACAACTCCTGCTAGCGGCGGGACAACTCCTGCTAGCGGCGGGACAGCTCCTGCTAGCGGCGGGACAGCTCCTGCTAGCGGCGGGACAGCTCCTGCTAGCGGCGGGACAGCTCCTGCTAGCGGCGGGACAGCTCCTGCTAGCGGCGGGACAGCTCCTGCTAGCGGCGGGACAGCTCCTGCTAGCGGCGGGACAACAACGGGGCCATTGCCGGTACAGGTTCCGGGTACGAGTCCGAGTCCGACTGCGGGCGCGACAACTCCGAGTCCGAGTCCTTCGATCGTCCCGACTCCAACTGCGGCGCCCCCAACTCCTCCGCCTTTGGGCGGGGGGCCGACTCCGCCGAGTTTTACATCTCCGACTCCTAACCAGCCGCCGATCGTGGAAGCTGGCAAGACGGTGACTGGTTTGCAGAATTTGCCTCTGTCTCTGAGCATTTCGGCGCCCAGCGACCCGGAGGGCCAGCCGCTGTCGATCGCGGTAGTCGGACTTCCCAATCCTACTTTTGGTCAGGTAATTACGGGTACAAACCCCCTCAGCGTGAACCAAAAGTTAACCGTTCAGGATTTACTTGGGCTGAAATTTCAACCTGGAACAAACGCGATCGGGCCAGCCGGTTCTTTCAGCTACAGCGTAGCTGACGACCAAGGCGGCACGGCAGCAGCGTCAGTCGCAATTAACATCAATTCTTTCGATACCTCTGTAACTGTTCCAACTACCCTGTCGCCGATTGCTGTCAATGACGGCATCATATTTACGAGTACGAATAATTCGCAGCCCACTTTCATCGACGTGCTGGCCAACGATTCCAGCCCGCAACAAGGATCGCTCAACATTATCAATGTCAGCACACCGCAACTGGGGATAGCTGTAAATCTTGTCTCTCAAGTGCAATTCATCCCCGGCAACGTAGCGGGTACAACTGCTTTCACCTACAGCGTCAGCGACGGAGTGGGGACACTTCCGGGCGTAGGTACTATCACCGTCCAAATCTTGCCTGCAGATAGCGGGCCTAACAATTTGGTTGGGGGTTCTTTGCCGGACAATTTGGACGGTTTGGCGGGCAGCGATACTATTGATGGTCAAGGCGGCAACGATACGATTAACGGCGATTTGGATAACGACGTGCTCGTAGGCGGCCTCGGTGCAGATACCATGACGGGCGGTGGCGGCAACAATCAATTCCGCTATACCAGCCCTGCACAAGGTGGGCCAGTCTTTGATGCGGCTTCTTCGGCGGCGATCGATGCTGCGATCGCGGCGGGCGGATACGATGTGATTACTGATTTTAACGGTCTCGGTGTGCCGATCGCCGATCAGTTTAATTTTGCCCCAGGATTCCCCAATCTCAGCAATGGCAGTCAAGTTCTGCTGAATGTGCAGACAACTGTTTCTGCAAATATTCTGGGAGGAACTGCTTTCTTGTTTGCTTACGATTCCGGTGGCAATACTTACATCATTTATGACGGCAATGGCAATAACGTGGCCGGTGCTGATTCTCGCATTTTGGCGAAGTTAAATGGTGTAACTGGGGTTTCTTCTCTTTCGGGCTTTGACTTCACGTTTATCTAAAAAGATAAGAGGTTTGAAACCGCAGATTAACGCAGATAAACGCCGATTGTCTTGGCTTTATCTGCGTTAATTTGTGTTTAGCTGAGGTAAAATTAAATCTCTTTTTTTTGAATAAAAGTCCCAAAAAAGAGCCAAGTATAGCACCGAAGTTTGAGAAAAGTCCGAGGTTTGAAACCGCATAAAAACGCAGATAAACGCCCATTTCTTGGTAGTTTATCTGCGTTTATTTGCGGTCATCTGCAGTGAAAAATTAAATCTGATTTTCTTCAGAAAACAATCCCAGCAAAGGGCCGAGAATAGCGCCGAAAACAAAGCCGCCGGCGTGGGCCCAGTAGGCAACTCCCCCGGATTCCATGCCGACACTTGCCGGGGCATTCAACGAAGCCAGGCCGCTCAATGCTTGCTGTGCAAACCAAAATCCTAGAAAGAAGAAAGCGGGGACTCTGACGGTGGTAAAAAAGATTCCCAGGGGAAGCAGTGTCAGAACTCTGGCTTGGGGATATCTGAGAATGTAAGCTCCCATCACGCCTGCGATCGCGCCGCTAGCACCTAGGGACGGAATGGCAGATGCTGAGGAAAAAAACCACTGAGTTAGTGATGCTAAAACGCCGCAAGTAAGGTAAAATATTATAAATTTGACGTGTCCTAAACGGTCTTCTACGTTGTTGCCAAAAATCCACAAAAATAACATATTGCCGGCAATGTGGAGAAAGCCTGCGTGCAGAAATTGGGAGCTAATTAGTGTTGTCCATTCGGGAAATGGCGAAGCTGGCAGGGCAACCCGACACATATTGCTTAGCTGGCAAGGAATTACGGCCCAAGAGTAGAAGAATTGGGTTAATTGTCGATCGCCCAAACTGAGTTCGTACAAAAATACTAATATGTTTGCAGCAACCAGCCCGTAGGTAACGTAGGGAGTGATAGTAATGGGATTTTCATCGCGTAAGGGAACCACGGCCTTTTTTCCTCATCAAAATATTGGCAACACAGTAGCGCATTTATAGCCTAGGTGTCTCCTGTCTAAAGGAAGAGGGAAGAAGGCAATTCGATTTTAGATTTTAGATTTTAGATTTTAGATTTTAGAATTGAAGAAAGCGACTTGACGGATGTATCCGGGGGCTGGTTATCGGATACTATATTTTTTATTTCTGCACGGATGAATCCGGAGGCTGGTACCGCCCCTGGGTGCCGCAAGCGTCCTTCAAACCCGCCGTATGCCACTGAAACAAAAATAAAACCCATTTAATAAAACCCTCCACCTTGCAGTTAGTTGAATATCTGCTTTTTAGTGTTGGGTTTTATTTTACCGCAAAGGCGTATATTGTAGGATTGCAGAGCAAGTTTGTAGCTGCGATATTGGTGCGGGTTTTCACCTCTCAACAAAACTACAAACTTATTTATCTCCTTGCTGATTACATTTTTACAGCGGGGCTAGTCGAAGGTTGAGGCGACTTAATTTCCTGGGAAGCTGCACGGGCGCGGTAGAGTTTAGCAACGGCTTGCTCACACTTAGACAAATCCGATTCTATCTCTGTCAAAATGGCAGTTGATACGGGATCTGTGAACTTCACGCGCAGGTTGTTGACATCGACAACACCGGTTTGCAACTCACCTAGAGTGCTCCGCAGCAAAAAGTTTTCATCGGTTCCTTGCATCGAAGCTTTTAATTTAGCGTATTTGTCAGCAATTTGGGCAGGAATTGAGGGTTTTTCACCGAAATCGTTGAGGCGTTTTTCGAGAGCGAGGATGTGGTTCTGTTTGTTTTGAATCATTTCTCTCAAGAGCGATCGCAAATCGCTGTCTTGGGTTTTTTCCGCATAATTTTGAAACGCTTCGCAAGCATAGCGTTCCCCTGCGAGGGCGGTATTCAAACCTTTAACAATGTCGCCTTGTGTAGAACCTCCCCAACCATTAGCTAATTTCCACCATTCTGCATTTGTGTCACTTTCTTCTGGCAAACCGACTTCTTTTCCGCCGTAACCTAGGCGAGCCATAATTGCAGTGGTAAATATTGCTAAATCTCCAGGTTGGCGGGAAGTGATCAAGTTGCCGTCAACTACTAAAGCTTCGTTAATGTAGTTAGCCCCGGCATTAATCATGTCTGTTTTAATTGCCAAGAAACCAGTCGCATTTTTGCCTTTCAGCAAGTCGGCTTCAATCAAAACTTGCGGGCCGTGGCAAACAGCAGCGACGATTTTTCCTTGCTCAAATGCTTCTCGTACAAAACGTACTGTATTGGGATTAGTCCGCATCATATCGGGAGCCATACCGCCGGGAATTATCACTGCATCGAATTCTGCGGGTACTGCTTCCGTGGTAGTTCCGTCAGCCTGCTGGGCAACTTTTCCTTGTTTCCCTGCATACTTTTCGTTTGTCCGCGAACCGAGGACAACTACTTCAAATCCTGCTTGTTTTAAGGCGTTGTAAGGAACTAGAAATTCCGAATCTTCTACTCCATTTTCGATGAGTATGGCAACTCGTTTGGTGTTGGTGCCGTTATCTGTTGTCATAATCAACTTTCCTCAGACTATCTTTTTATCTAACGCTAAGTGATTGATGGAGTTTTTAGCGTCTTGCTAAAGTGATAAATGAGTTAGTTTTAAAAGGTATCAGCGTGAGCCTTGAGAGGTATTTTACAGTAATTGTCTCAATGCACATAAGAGGCCCCGTTAATATCGATCGTAGTCCCGGTAGCGTGTGCAGCTAAACCCGACGCTAAAAACGCGATAACATTGGCAACATCTTGAGGAGGAGCGATTTTGCCGATCGGGATATCGCGAATAATATCAGCTTCACCGAACTCCTGAATAAACTGATTAGACATTTCTGTACTGACAAATCCCGGTGCAACTGTAAATGCCAAAATATTATCAGCCGCAAACCCTCTAGCGATGCTGCGAGTTAAAGCAACAATAGCACCTTTAGAAGCGGCGTAGTGCAGATAATTCGGGTCATCGCCGCGAAAAGCAGCGCGACTTGCTATATTAATAATTGTGCCGACTTTGCGAGTTTTAAAATGAAGAATTGCTTCCCGGCACAAATCAGCAACCGCCACTAAATTAACTTGTAGAGTTTGCTGCCAAGCTGACGACCAAATCTCGAAATCGTCGTCTATACCTGCTGACTGCATAATCCCCGCATTATTAACTAAAATATCAATATGACCGCGCCATTTTAAAGCATCTCGCCACAAACTCGATGCCGCATTTTCCACCATCAAATCTGCTGCCAATAAATAACAGCGATCGCGCGCAACACTTGCTGCTACCGCTTCCGCTTCTTTCTGACTGCGAAAGTAATGCAAAATCACCTCGGCCCCAGCATTAACCAGAGTCCGCACCGTCACTGCACCAATCCCTTTCGAGCCACCAGTTACTAAAATTACCTTTCCGGTTAAATCAATCATTTCTCTATCTCTTTTCTCTTTTTCGGCGCCTCAGCACCCTCTGCAGTTAATAAAAAAAATAAATCCCCTTCACACACGAAATAGAATTTCTATATGATACAGCACATTCCATCTAATGTGTATGCCATTTCCTCATGCTGATGGATATCGGCAATAGACCTCTCCAAAAACTTCCAAATCATTTCCCATGTTGGTGTCTATTGGAAATATAGCCACTGCTTACAGCACTGTAGCTTCTTTGTCCGGAAAGTCGATAACTACAGTGGATTCGGCAGCAAAGGTCGAATCAGCTCCATAATTCGATCGGAATTAAAATTATTGATATAATCGGTTAGTGCTTTGGACAAACTTGCTTTGGATTCGGGAATTTGTAGAATTAATTCGTTCATAACTTCGGTATCGAGATAGTACGCGGCTTGATACATTTGTTCTAACCACTGAGGGGACATTACGGATATATCTTCTACAGACACCGTTTCAACTAATTGTTTTTGTGGAGTTTGTTCTAGGACTTCGTAGATATATTGCACTGGCAAATATTTAGCGATTTTGTCAAAGATGTCTCTCTGCTGAAATGGCTTGCTTATAAAGTCGTTAAAGCCAGCCATAACAACTTTCTCTCGCTCTTCTTCAAAAATACTGGCAGTTAAAGCAATAATGACAGTTTGTTGGCTCTGAGGGCGTTCTCTAATATATTTACTAGCTGTGTAGCCATCCACGATCGGCATTCGCAAATCCATCAGAATCAGGTGCGGCCGCCAACTCTCCCACAGCGAGAGTGCCTCCACTCCCTCTTTTGCTTCTCTCACCTCAAAACCAACCGAGGTAAGGAACTCGACTAACAAGCGACGATTTTCTTCTAAATCTTCAACAATAAGAATGCGGTAAGTCGGTTGTCCGGGAGCTAAACCAATTACTCTTTGATTACTTGATTCTGGGGGTAATGATTCTGCTTGAGGTAACTGTACAGGAATCTCAAACGAAAAAGTGCTACCTCGGTGCAAAGTGCTTTTAACGCGAATTTGACCGCCCATGAGTTTGACGAGTTTTTGACTGATGGCTAAACCAAGCCCACTACCTTGACTCAAATTATTCCCAGCTTGGGCTTGCACAAATACCTTAAATAGGCTATCAATTTCTGTGGGGGCAATTCCCACGCCTGTATCTTCAACTTCAAAACATAGGTGACAGGATGTTGTGTCTCTTTGTCTTGCTCTTACCCGTAGGGTGACGCTTCCTTTGTTGGTAAACTTAATCGCATTACCGAGCAGATTGACGAAGACTTGGTAGAGTTTTTTATTGTCGCTATGCACAAATCTAGGAATGTCGGGAGCTAGATCGAAAATTAGTTGCAATTCTTTAGATTGGACTTTAACTTGGAACATTTCTTCAATAGAAGCCAGCAAATTTGTCAAATCAAAGTCAGAAAGATTGAGGGTCATCCGTCCGCTCTCTATTTTGGATAAATCTAAAATATCGTTAATCAAGTCCAATAAATGTCTACCGCTACGATTGACAATTTGTAAACGTTCTTGGAGAGAAGGAGTCAGATTTGTATCATAGCTCATCAATTGCGTGAAGCCCAAAATTGAGTTCAGGGGGGTGCGGAGTTCGTGGCTCATGTTGGCAAGGAAGACAGTCTTGGCTTGGTTTGCTTCATTTGCGTGGTGAAATTCCAACTCAGCTTGTTTGCGATCGCTAATGTCAATTAAATATCCCAAGATTTCTACAGGTTTACCTGAATTATCTCGAATTAGCCTAAGCTGACCGAGCATCCAGCGATAAACCCCATCGGAGCGACGAAAACGGTATTCGTGGAAATAAAAATCATTAACGAATAAATTTCCTAAGCCCTTAAGCACTGGTTCTAGATCATCTGGGTGTAAGTGATTCACCCAAAATTTAGAATCTTCTAAAAACTCCCTGGTTTCGTAGCCCAATATATCTTTGATATTTGCGCTGAGGAACGTTGTTCCATAATCGCCAGCAGCTTTACTGCTAAAAATGACAACGGGGCTGTAGTTTAGAAGAAAGTTAAGGCGATGTGTGGTAGCTTGCAAGGCTTGCTCAGCCAGTTTTAGCTCTGTTGCGTCCTCCTGAACGGCAACATATACAGTTCCGTATTCAGGATGCTCAAACATGGATGTATGAACTCTGCACCAAAAGAGAGTTCCATCTTTCTTTCTACTGTGGGCTTCATATTTCGCTTCGCCGGTCTGTTGAATTTGACTGACTATATCTAGAACGGTTACATCTGGTGTAAAATTTGTATCGACATAATTCAAGACACCAAGGGGTTGGCCTGCTAGTTCGCCCTCTGTGCAGCCAAACATAGCGTCAAAAGTAGGGTTTGTGTAGACTATTATGAGGTCGGAGGCTTTAATTAAACACACTCCTCCTGCCATGTTATTCATGATAATGCTTTGAATATCTAGCGTTTTTTGAGCTTCTTTTCGAGCGGTAATGTCTTGGATCTGAGCAATAAAATGCAGTGGATTTCCCTGTCCATCTTGTACTAGCGAGCCATCAAGAAGAATCCAAATTATATGTCCTTGTTTATGGAAATACCGTTTTTCCAGTTGGTAAGTTGAAATTGTTCCTGCTAATAGTTGATGGGCATAACTAAGATCCGCGTCTAAATCGTCAGGATGGGTGATGTCTTGGAAAGTTAACGCTAACAACTCTTCTGAGGAGTAGCCAAGAATCTGACATAAGGAAGGATTGACTTTAATCCAGTGCCCATCAAGTGAAACGAGCGCCATCCCGATAGAGGCATCTTCAAACGCATGGCGAAACTGCTCTTCACTGTTTCGTAAAGCCATCTCAATTTGTTGGCGATTTATTTCAGCTCGTTTGCGATCGGTGATGTCGCGTTTAATTACAGAACCCCCAATAATTCTGCCTGTGGTGTCCTTCAGAGGTGATATGGTACAAGATATGTGGATAAGCTGTCCATCTTTGCGGACACGCACGGTTTCATAGTTTTTAACCGTTTCTCCTTGTCCAATCGTTTCTAGGATGTGCTGTTCTTCGTAGGTAAGATGGGAGGGAATTAGAAGGAGGATCGATTGTCCTATGATTTCTTCAGCCTTGTAGCCAAAGATTTTTTCTGCTGCATTGTTCCAGGTTAAAATGATGCCGTCTAATGACTTGCTAATAACTGCCTCACCAGAGTATTCCACAATCGCTGCCATGTGAGCCAGTGATGCTTCTACTTGCTTGCGATCGCTAATATCGCGCAGAATAACAGTCAATACCGTTTCGTCTCCCATTTCCAGCCTAGAAATAGAGGCTTCAGCCGAAAACTGCGTTCCATCTCGACGACGACCCAAAATCTCGCCTCGTTCTCCCATTTTTCGCGCTCTGGTAGAAGACTGTGCAAATTGTTTGATATGCTGCGGATGTGCATCTCTAAACTGTTCTGGCAGCAGTAAATTCAGTGGCTTCCCTAAAATATCCTCCATTTTATAGCCAAACATCTTTTCTGCCCCTTGATTAAACAGGGTTATGCGTTGAGTGCGATCGATGGAAATAATTGCATCATTGGCGATTTCTAGAATTCGTGCAAAACGAGCCTGCGATTTTTGTAAAGCATCTGTTCGTTCAGCCACAAGAATTTCTAAAGTTTCGTTAAGTTTTTTAATTTCTTTTTCGGCTTGTTGGCGCCTGTAATCTATCTGGTTCAAAAAGCGAGCCGTCCCCAAGATGAGAATTGAGAACGTCAAAACCATAACAGTTGAACGCAATGTATAGCCAAAATTAGCATTATACCAGCCTAAATTTTGTCCCTGAAGAGTGAACCAGTTCAGTGTCACTGGAAAGATTGTCCCCCAAGGCAGCAACCACCGAACCATTACTCCGCCTACCAGGGGACTGGTTACTACTTGCATTAATCCTTCGTTAGGGCGGAGCAATAAAATTCCTCCATAGAGGATGAAAAAGGTGGCGATCGTGTTTACAGGTTGAGTCGTCGTAATTATGACCAACGGTTCAAGAATATCGACATTAAATAGGTATCCAAATAAAGCTAGTAGAGAAATTAAAGCTGCAACACTACTAAAAATCTGAGCCAACCAAGTGTCCCGTTGCGAATTTTTCCCTAACAGTAACAGTGCTAGTCCCATCAGCAAAAAATTTAGGGCGGTATTTACTCCCATTCTTCCCGGATAAGGAGTCGCTGAAGACACGAAATCTCGGAAAAGCCACTCATCAATACCCAGCTTCCAACCAAAAATATACTGGCTCAGCGTCAGCAAACCGATGATGATTATGAATTCTGCCATCCCTTGAGCGATGCGATTGTGCAGTCGGGTTCTTTGGTAGTGCAACAATTTCAAAGACACTCCAGCCAGCAAAAAGCAAATTGCCGTGTTTGCTTTCATGGTCGAAGTCATACCGGGAAAACCACTTTTGAGTAGGGAGATGTCAAATTGCCAACCCAGCAGCACTAGACATCCGATCGCAATGACGAGTAGACTTGCCATTTGAAAAATGCGCTTGTTCATAAATCGGCTGCTTGGGTTGAAACAATGTTCTTCTAATGTTAGGCGAAGCGAAGAAGGGCAACCACGGGGGGACGGCTCCTACCCGAACAATGCAGACTTTGTAGGGCTGCGCCTCCTTGCCAGCCCCAT
The DNA here is from genome assembly GCA_014695175.1 of Microcoleus sp. FACHB-DQ6. Classification (GTDB taxonomy): domain Bacteria; phylum Cyanobacteriota; class Cyanobacteriia; order Cyanobacteriales; family Microcoleaceae; genus Microcoleus. The sequence continues at coordinate 11,771 of JACJNV010000066.1, forward strand.
ATCTCCGGGAGCGCAGGACTTCTTTATGCGTAAAGTGACCTTTATAACCTCATAATTAAACTATACTATTTGTGCATACGCTTTTATTCCTCTAGCAGGAAACTATGGAAATTAATATGATTGTCGATAGAACTAGCGATAGAAGTAGCGATGGAACTAGAAACGACCGAGGCAATATTTTAATTGTTGACGATCTGCCTGATAACCTGCGTCTTCTCAGGGATACTTTGAGGGCAGAGGGTTATAAAGTTCGCAGTGCAATAACAGGGGCACTGGCGATCAGAGCGGCCCAATCGCCATCGACGGAGTTAATCTTACTAGACATTAAATTGCCTGATATTGATGGTTATGAAGTTTGCAGACAATTAAAATCTGATGAGCGCACGGCAGACATTCCAATAATTTTTTTAAGTGCGCTCAATGAAACTTTCAATAAGGTGCAAGGGCTGGCTGCTGGAGGGGTAGATTATATTGCTAAGCCATTTCAAGTCGAAGAAGTATTAGCTCGTGTCGAAACTCACCTAACTATCGGAAGGCTGCAACAAAAACTCCAAAAGCAGAATTTACGTCTCTTGATAGAAATTGAAGAACGGCAACGTCTCGAAGAGTCTCTCTTTGCCGAAAAGGAATTGGCTCAAGTGACACTGGAATCAATTGGCGATGCGGTCATTACTACTGATGCCCAAGGTAATGTGAGATATTTCAATCCTATAGCTGAGCGACTGACAGGTTGGAAGGCTCATGAGGTTCAAGGAGTTCCCTTGTCTACAGTCTTCCTAATTGTTGATTCCGTAACGGGAGAGCCAGTAGAGAATCCTATAAACAACGCTCTATTAGAGCAGCGAATTGTGAGCTTACCTCACAATTCTATTATGATTGCCCATGATGGAACAGAGTATCCCATTGCCGACTCGGCAGCACCGATTCGAGACCGTAAAGGTCAAATTATCGGGGCAGTTATGGTCTTTCATGACGTTACTGAATCGCGCTATCTCAGCCGTCAACTCTCTTGGGAAGCCAGTCACGATGCCCTGACGGGGTTAATCAACCGTCGAAGATTTGAGCAACATTTAGTTGATGCGATCGCTTCTGTTGAAGATAGCAATCAGCAGCACGCTCTCTGTTATTTAGATTTAGATCAGTTCAAAGTCATTAACGATACCGCAGGTCATATTGCTGGGGATGAGCTACTGCGACAAATCACTACACTTTTACAAAAGGGACTCCCCGGTAATGACACACTGGCTCGCTTGGGAGGTGATGAATTTGGTCTTTTGCTCACTCAATGTCCACTATCTCAAGCAACTCAGATTGCGGAAAACCTCAAAGATTTAGTGCATCAATTTCGGTTTATTTGGAATGGCAACACCTTTATCATCGGAGTCAGCATTGGAGTTGTGGCCATTGACCACACCACCCAAAATTTGATGGAGCTTCTGGGAGCGGCTGATGCAGCTTGTTATGCCGCCAAAGCCAGAGGGCGAAACTGTGTTCATATTTATCGTCTAGATGATGGCGAACTAATTAAACAACGTGGTGAGAGGCAGTTGATTTCCAAAATCACCCGAGCGCTGGAAACCAATAGTTTTTGTCTCTATTACCAAAAGATTGTCTCTATTACCTCTAAACCATTAGTAGAGCATTATGAGATTTTGCTCAGAATGCTGGACGAAGATGGAAAAATAGTATCTCCAAATGAGTTTATTCCCGCGGCCGAGCGTTACGGCTTGATAACTGAGATCGATTGTTGGGTAATCGAAACTTTTTTCTCTAATTATCACAAATTGCCGGATAAAGATGTTCTTAGTCAAGGCTTGTATACGATCAATCTTTCTGGGGCTAGCATTAGTAACAATCAGTTTCTCAGGCTTTTAATCGAACAATTTTCTCGCTACCAAGTCCCCCCACAAGCCATTGGTTTTGAAATCACAGAAACCGCAGCGATCGCAAATTTTGAGCAAGCCCGATATTTCATGACCGAACTTAAAAAGATTGGCTGTTGCTTTGCTTTAGATGATTTTGGCAGTGGGTTGAGTTCCTTTGCGTATCTGCTCAATTTACCAGTTGATTATTTAAAAATTGATGGTGCTTTTGTCAAGAATATTAATCATAATTTGATTTCTCAAGCCCTGGTTGAAGGCTTTAATCGTATTGCCCATGCGATGAATCTTGAAACTATAGCTGAGTTTGTCGAAGACGAGACTATCTTAGAAAAATTGCGGGAGATTGGAGTAGATTATGCTCAGGGTTATGGGATCGCCCGCCCCGTCCCTATTAATTTTAATCGCTAGCCATCGCACTGGGCCAGCGAACCCATTGCCTCACGCCTGTGCCTTGTCTGGAGGCCTCCAAGAGTCGATCGCCCGCTGCTACAAGACTGGCTCAATTTACTGTGTCACATTTAGATCGAATGTGCTGTAATTGTAAAGGATTGAATGTTCTATTGGAAATAAACCGGAAAATTTGCCATGAAAGCAGTTGCGTTCGATCGCTACGGTTCAGCCGAGGAATTGCTGTACCGAGAATTGGAAAAGCCGATCGCCAAATCCAACGAATTGTTAGTGCGAGTTCGCGCTAGCAGCGTCAATCCCGTAGACTGGAAAATCCGGAAAGGACACCTGCAACTATTAACAGGATATAACTTTCCTCGAATAGTCGGTTCTGACATTTCGGGAGTTGTCGTGGAAGTCGGCCGCGAAGTCACCAAATTTCAACCCGGAGATGAAGTTTATACTTTCTTAAATCCCATCAGTGGGGGTGCTTGCGCCGAATACGCGGTCGTGGCAGAATCCGATGCAGCAATTAAACCGAAAAACATCACTCATGTAGAAGCAGCAGCAGTACCGATCGCAGGTTTAACTGCTTTGCAATCGCTCAGGGATTTGGGTGAAATTCAAGCAGGAAATAAAGTATTAATTAACGGCGCTTCCGGCGGAGTCGGCACTTTTTCCGTGCAATTTGCGAAAGCAATGAATGCGGAAGTAACGGGAGTTTGCAGTGCTAAAAATAGAGAATTGGTCAAGAGTTTGGGAGCAGATTTTGTCCTGGATTACGAAGAAATTGACTTTACTCAACAAACCGATAAATATGATATAATTTTAGATGCTGTGGGGACAAGAACATTTGCTGAATGCGAAAAAGTGCTGCAACCCGAGGGAGTTTATATCTCGACTTTGCCAAGTTTCGAGAACCTCGCACCGATGTTAACGAGCTGGTTTTTATCGGGTAAAAAAGCTAAATTCATTCTAGCCAATGCCAACACCAGCGATTTAGAGGCTTTGCGGGAGTTAATAGAATCCGATAAAGTTGAGCCGATTGTCGATCGCACTTACAGCTTAGCAGAAGTAGCAGCAGCCCACGCTTACAGCGAAACCGGCCGCGCGATCGGCAAAATTGCGATCGTGATTGAATAATGAAGGCACGACACGGGTTTTGACACCGCTACACGGATTAATTATCGATCGTTCCTTCTGCTGCTGAAGTCAGAATAAAGAATGAAGAAGGAAGTCGGAGCAATTATGAAATAACTATTCTCAATTTTCAATTTCCAATTAATTACCAATTCCCAATTATCCCTTACCAATTACCCATTCCCTATGACTGCTCCCTCAAACTTGGAGACATCCGAACAAGGTTCCGACAACAACCTCGAAGCAATTAGCCCGGAAAACAGCATTGCACCAATCGCAGGCGGTGCGATGGGTTCCCGCAACTTAGAAAACGAATTTCTCGACGAACTTCCCGACGAAGTTGAGATGTCTTTGTTCGAGCATTTAGAAGAATTGCGTCTGCGAATTTTCTACTCGCTAATTGCAGTAGTAATCGCTGTAATCGGTTGTTTTTTAACAGTTAAGCCCATCGTGCAACTGTTAGAAGTACCGGCCGGGCCAGTGAAGTTTCTGCAACTAGCTCCCGGCGAGTATTTCTTTGTTTCTATCGAAGTAGCCGGATACAGCGGTTTGCTCCTTGCCACTCCGTTTATTTTTTACCAGATAGCGCTGTTTGTTCTCCCCGGTTTGACTCGCAAAGAACGCAGGTTGCTCGGGCCGGTGTTTTTCGGATCGAGTTTCCTATTTTTGGGCGGGTTAGTCTTTGCTTACATCGCTCTGATTCCGGCGGCGCTCAACTTCTTTGTTAGCTATGGGGCGGATGTTGTAGAGCAGTTGTGGTCGATCGACAAATACTTTAAATTTGTGCTGCTGTTAATGTTCTGCACTGGCTTAGCTTTTCAAATCCCGATCTTCCTAGTATTGCTAGGCGTTTTTGGCATTTTTTCGTCGAACCAAATGCTATCGGGCTGGCGGTATGTCGTCTTGGGAGCCGCAGTTTTGGGAGCGGTGTTAACGCCTTCTACTGACCCTTTAACGCAAAGTCTTTTAGGAGGTGCGATCCTCGGCTTGTATTTGGGTGGCGTTGGTTTGGTGAAGCTTTTAGGACGCTAAAAACTCCACAGAAAGATCGATCGACTCGCCACAAAAAAATATAGAGACGCGATCGCCCGCGCCTCTATAATTACTAAAAGTTAAAATTCCACACCAAAGTTTTGTCAAAACTTTGACTACATTCGGAACTGTTCGACTTCAGGAGTGTAGCCGATCGGCAAAACGTAATCCAGATTCTCGTGGGGACGAGCAATTATGTGATACGATAGCAACTTTCCGCCATCGACCTTTTTAACTGATTCAATTCCAGCAGCAACGGCTGCTTGCACTTCAGAAACATCTCCTCGCACTATAATTGTCCAGTAGGCGCGGGTTATTTTCTCATAGCGAACTAAAGTAACACGGGCTGCTTTCACCATTGAGTCCGCAACTTCTACTGCAGCGGGAAATCCTAAGACTTCAACCATTCCCAGTGCAACACCCATTACAACATTCTCCTAAATTTCACAAGATATCTGACACTCATTGTATGTGAAATTGTTGACAGAAATTGGTTCCGATGATTTTGGTAAGCTAGAAGTCCGATCGCCCAAAATTTTAAAAGCCCCTAAAAAGCCCCAGAAACTGTTGCGGCATTTAAATCCCACAGTTGGCGGCGCGCAGCAAAGCCCGCCACACAAGACTTTGAATCAAAACACCCGTGCAAATTAGATGCGCCACAGCTTAGTTTCTCACAAGCGGCAAGTCGTATGACAAGCTCGCCGATCGATTTTCGGGACTTTGGGCTCAACTAATCCAGCCGCGGCGCGACACAAAACTTTAGGAAACTCCCCCAGATCCCGGCTGTGGAGTCAATCTAAAATCTAAAATCTAAAATCTAAAATCGACTGAGTGATTCAAAACTCGTCTAGCAACCACTCCGAGGCTCTTTCACCCAAATCGAGGGGAACGCTGACAGCTTTACCCAAGCGCGGGCGATCGCGAGTAGTTACGATATATTCTCTCACCTGTTCCGTGCTCCCCCAGCCGTTGAGGTAATTGGCGACTGCATCCAAATGCTCGAAATAATCAGCCTCCGTCATCGGAAAAGATGCCTGTTCTAGATATTTCCACATAACTTGCACAAAAATCTTGCCCCGCGTCCGCCGCAATCTGATATCGTAAGACTTTCCCCATTTTTCTAGGAGTAGCTGGTGTAAATCCTTGCCCGTCATGGTTGCTCCTGAGTTAATCCATTAAACAATAAAAGACAAAGTTCAAAAAATGTAATAATACTCTAATAAAGGCTGGAAGGCGCATTCTTAAAAGGAATTTTCGCGGCCTAAAATTTGTGCGAGCAGATTAACGGCAATTATCCCAGTTGTCTGCACGTACAGGTTCGCTAACAGCAAACAAACAAACGTAACTTAAAACCGTAAAGGCAGGTCATGGCTCAAACTTCTGCTGGAAATCCCGATGTCCCCGATATGGGGCGTCGCCAATTTATGAATTTGCTGACGTTCGGTACAGTCACAGGTGTGGCACTGGGCGCACTCTATCCCGTTGTCCAATATTTTGTTCCTCCGGCGAGTGGGGCAGTTGGCGGCGGAGTGACAGCTAAAGATGCTTTGGGTAACGACATCATCGTTAGCGAATATTTGGCTTCGCACCCTGCGGGCGATCGCACCTTAGCCCAAGGTCTCAAAGGCGACCCCACTTATCTTGTGGTGAAAGAAGACCAATCTATCGCCGACTACGGCATCAATGCAGTCTGCACTCACTTGGGTTGCGTCGTGCCTTGGAATGTTAGCGAAAACAAGTTTATCTGTCCTTGCCACGGTTCTCAATACAACAATGAGGGCAAAGTGGTACGCGGCCCAGCGCCTTTGTCTCTGGCCCTGGCCCACGCCACTGTCGCAGATGACAAGATCGCTTTGACCCCTTGGAAAGAAACAGATTTCCGCACCGGCGAAGAACCTTGGTGGTCTTAAACTATTTTGGATTTTAGATTTGAGATTTTAGATAGGGGGTGAATGGTGAAAACCACAGATAATTGCATCCCTAAAGCACTCTCATAATCCAAAATCCAAAATCCAAAATCCAAAATCCAAAATCCAAAATCCAAAATTGTCTGACCTTTGAGATTGAATACTCTAATGCCACAAACTAATTTATCTGCGATATTTCGCCGCAGTGCCAGGACGATCGCGAAAACAGCCTTAATTGCGATCGCAGCCGCAGCATTTTTCCTCACCAGCGACATCGCACTTCCCCAAGCAGCATTTGCTTACCCTTTCTGGGCTCAGCAAACTGCACCCGCTACTCCCCGCGAAGCAACAGGCCGCATTGTTTGCGCTAACTGTCACCTCGGTGCAAAACCGACTGAAGTTGAAGTACCGCAATCTGTTTTGCCAGATACGGTGTTTGAAGCTATTGTCAAAGTTCCCTACGATACTAACGTTCAACAAGTTGGCGGCGACGGCAGCAAAAGCGGCTTGAATGTAGGCGCTGTAGTGATGTTGCCCGAGGGTTTCAAAATTGCTCCCGCTGACAGAATTCCAGAAGAAATGAAGGAAAAAGTCGGCGATCTTTACTTCCAACCTTACAGCGAAACCCAAGAAAATATTGTTTTAGTGGGCCCAGTACCGGGAGAACAGTACAAAGAATTGGTATTCCCAGTTTTGTCGCCGAATCCCGAAACTGACAAGTCCGTTCACTACGGCAAATACCAAATTTATGTTGGTGGCAACCGCGGTCGCGGTCAGGTTTATCCTACTGGTGAAAAGAGCAATAATACTGTTTACAATGCTTCGGTAGCTGGCACCATTTCTAAGATTGCTCAACCTGAAGATGGCGGTTATCAAGTGACAATTCAACCGGCCGAAGGTGCAGCCGTTGTTGATACGATTCCAGCAGGCCCAGAACTGATTGTTTCCGAAGGACAAACAGTTGCAGCAGGCGAACTTTTGACGAACAATCCTAATGTGGGCGGCTTCGGTCAAAAAGACGTGGAGATTGTGCTGCAAAGTGCCGATAGAGTTAAAGGATTGATGGCTTTCGTGGCTATAACCATGCTGGCTCAAATTATGCTGGTTCTCAAGAAGAAACAGGTCGAAAAAGTTCAAGCTGCTGAAATGAATTTCTAAGTGCGGCTGTAATTAGTTGGGTAAGGCGATCGGTGCACACCCAACTATTAGGTAAGTAGGGCGGGTATTCCCCGCCTTATTCTTTGATAAATAACCAGTAAAATAATGTTAATTGATGAGAAGATAGTTGAAGTAGGCCCGCTGAAATGGTTTTATCGGGAAACAAATCCGGTTAACGAAACTGGTAAACCGCCCGTACTGCTGCTGCACGGTTTGCCGTCCCAGAGTTTTACCTGGACTGTAATTATGCCGGATTTGGCTGCACAGGGATTTAGATCGATCGCCCCTGATTGGGTGGGCTACGGGCGATCGACAAAACCAGACAAGCGCGACTTTGCCTACACTCCCGATGCTTTTGTTGACGCCCTCGCTGGCTTTATTCAAGCTATAGAATTAGACCGCTTTTCCCTCGTTGTCCAAGGATTTTTAGCTTCAGCCGGCATTCAATACGCTTTACGCAATCCCGATAAAATTGATCGTCTAGCCATCATAAATACACCAGTGTCACCTGATATAAGATTGCCTTGGAAAATGCAGCAGTTGGGGCTGCCTTTTATTGGCGACATGATGACGCAAGACCCGCTTTTGGTTGACAGAACTCTCGAAGGTGGCAGCGGCAAGACAATATCAGACAAAGATTTAGATGTTTACCGCGGCCCGTTTTTGAAGAGTTCGGATGCAGGTCGATCGCTGATGAATACTGTCCGCAATATTCAGTTGCCGCAGTCAATGGCCGAAATTGAATCCGGCTTGAAAGGATGGACTCGACCAACTTTATTTGTCTGGGGTTTGACAGATCCTTGGCTGAGTGTTGAACCAGTTCAAAAGCTAGTCGGTTCCCTGCAAAATGCAGAGTTAGTCACACTGGAACAAGCGGGGCATTATCCTCAAGAACATTGGTCAGAAAAAGTTGGCAATTCTGTGATCACTTTTCTGCGCCGCCAGGAGGTAAAATAATATTTTGTACATAACTCTCGGTGCTAGGTCAGTGAACCAGCTCCTCGCCGAGCTGCATTCCCAGGCAGAGCCTGAGAACGAGAAATCTAAAATCTAAAATCTTAAATCAATATGACTCGTCCCCGTTCAATTTTTGCCTTGATGATGGCGTTTTTGATGGCATTTCTGGTTAGTTGCAGTAGTGTCGAAGCAAAAGTTCCAACGACTTACACTGCAGCCCAGACCCAGCAAATTCAGCGCTATGTTCCTACCCTGACAGAGTTGCGATCGCGCATGGATAGACTGGGAACCCTAATTCAACAACGGAATTGGGTTGATACCAAAACTTACATTCACGGGCCTCTAGGCGACTTGCGGAATGTAATGAAAACCGTCTCTGCGAGTTTGTTGCCTAGTTCTCAACAACAAGCTGCTGATTTAACTAAGAGTTTGTTTACCGATTTGGTTAACATTGATCTTGCTGCTAAAGAGCTTGACTATGCAAAAGTCACGGCCAGCTATCAAAAAGCTCTCAATGATTTCGATACCTTCTTGCAGCTAATTCCTAAAGCTTAATAGCTTTAGGGGTTTGTAGACTTGGCAATTGATGGGTGTCAAATTAAGACTGAAACCCATAATAAATATCGCTTGTAGTCGAGTCTAGATCCCCCCTAGCCCCCCTTAGTAATGGGGGGACAAGAGTATTCAAACTCCACCTTAAAAAGGGGGGCAGAGCATTCAAAGTTCCCCTTATTAAGGGGGTTTTAGGGGGATCGAGACTTCGAGACCAACGATAAAAACAGAGAATTTTACTGTTAATTTGACACGCTTTGCGCTCAGAACCATACGAAAAACTTCTATAAAATCTAAAATCTAAAATCTAAAATCTAAAATCTAAAATTGAATGATTCGCGTTGCAATTATTGGTTGCGGTATTATTGGGGCTTCGATCGCCTTTGAACTAAGTCAATTTCCCGAACTGAAAGTTACTGTGTTCGACAAACAGCCGCCCGGCCAAGGTTCTACTGGCGCGGCACTCGGTGTTTTGATGGGAGTTATCAGCCACAAAACTAAGGGCAGAAATTGGAAGTTGAGGGAAACCAGCCTTCAGCGCTACGAAACTTTGATTCCAGAATTGGAAGCATTTACGGGGCGAAAAATTCCTTTTAACAAACAAGGAATTTTAATGCTTTGTTCGGAGGGAGAGGATTTAATTAAGTGGGAAAATTTGATAGCAACTCGCCGTTCTCAAGGTTGGCAATTGGAACTTTGGGATGTGGAACGAGTGCGAGATCGCTGCCCTCATCTCTCTTTAAAGGATCGCATTATTGCTGCGATTTATTCGCCTCAAGACCGGCAAGTCGATCCGACGGCGCTAACTTTGGCTTTGGTTGAGGCTGCTGAACGAAATGGGGCGATTTTTGAGTTTGGAGTGCCCGTTGAAGCAGCGGAGATTGCTGCTAGTTTAAAGTTCGATCGACTAATTGTGGCGGCTGGTTTGGGTTCTGCTGCTGTGACTGCATCGTTAAATCAGTTGGTTGACATTCGCCCGGTGTTGGGACAAGCGCTGCATTTGCGATCGGCCAAGCCTTTAGGAAACCCTGATTTTACGCCAGTTATTACTTGCGATGACGTTCACATTGTACCTGTGGGAAATCAGGAATTTTGGGTGGGGGCGACGGTGGAGTTTTCAGAAAATGGCGGGGAAATTCCGGCGAATGCTGATATGTTGGCGCAAGTGATGGCGAGGGCGAGATCACTTTGTCCGGCCTTAGCAGAAGCTGAAATCATCAGGAAATGGTCTGGATTGCGCCCGCGGCCGGAAGGGCGGCCGGCCCCAATTATCGAGACGCTTCCCGGTAACGATCGCGTTTTCATCGCCAGCGGTCACTATCGCAACGGTGTTCTGCTGGCCCCTGCAACAGCGCGATCGATTCGAGAAATGATTTTGCAATAATTAACAAATGTTAATACAATCAAGACAGCCATTCATATCTTACATCTAAATATGTCCGACAAACCTTTAGGTAAACCCCGCTCTTTGTGGCGAGTAATTTTGCTATCAGCAGTCAGCTTGCTGCTATATTACGGATGGTACAAATGGATTATTCAAGAAGAATTGCGTCGCTATAACGGCCGCGGTTGGTCGGGAACTCTTTGCTTGCTTCCTTTTGTTTTAGGAGTAGCCGTCCCCCAAGCTTTGCGGATATTCGACCCTGACGTTCCCGGATGGTTTGGTTGGTTTTCCCTCCTAGGTATTGCTTGGATTTACATCGTGCAGTTCAAACTTTACAACACAGTTAATGAATTGTACCGCCAAGAAGGAATCAAAGAACCGCTAACAGTTTGGTGGATTTTTGTACCTGGTTTAAATTTAGTTGTCGGCTTGCGGCAAATTCACTTTTTGAGCCAGTTTTGGGCGAGAAAACAGGGAATTGAAGTTAAGGATAACTTAGCCGAAAGCATCCCTTTTCTGTCAGCTAACGCTTAAGGGGAAACTTTTTACACTGATATCATAAGTTTGTAGGGTGCGTCAGTAATCATAGCTCGATTTTCCAATAATTTAGCTGACGGACGCACGCTACAAGTTGATACTAAGACCAAAAAGTGGTTTGGCGCGTGAATTAGGGCGGTAAGATGCGCCTCGCCGCACATTAGATAATTAGGTTCTGCAGCCCAGACTAAATCACCAGAAGCGATTGGGCAAATCCGCAAGAATGAGTTTGAGTTCCGGTTCATTAACCCGCTTAATTGCTTTAGGAATACTTACCCACTGCCGCTTTCTCTTGCCAGCTTCTGGCCAAATTTCTAGAACTGCTTGCACCTGCATTAAAAATACTTCTACCTGACAAGTATAGCCGGACTTTTGATACTCGTAAGTTCCCAGCAAATCGGGGAATACTTTACCCAACAAACCTGCTTCTTCCCAAGCTTCCTTGGCAGCGGAATCTTGGGGAGTCATGTCAGGTTCAATTAATCCTTTGGGAATCACCCAGCGCTTGCTAGCCGAAGAAGTAATCAGCATTACTTCAATTTCTCCGTCTTGAATGCGATAGGGAATTACCCCCGATTGATCAACCAGTAAAGCGATTTTTATACTCATGATCTCTGCAATATTTGTGGCTACAAAAGCTGCTGTAACCTCATGAACGGTTGACAACTAAAAAATAAAAACAGCATCCTGATTCTCGACACTTCCCAAGTTGAGACAGCAATAAAGTGGAGAATAAACATATTTGGCTTTTCCTGTCTGTCGAAAATAGGAAATTCCCATGCACTCCCACTGAACAATAATATTATTATAATAACCAGGTGCAATCATCTACCGACAAGCAGATAAAAGCCGATCGCCAATATCTGCCTTTATCTGCGCCGGTATGGGGTTTTACACCTAATCTTTCTTCGCCTTAGCCTCCAAATTTTCCATCCGACTCCTCAAATCTTGATTCTCCTTTTTCACCTGGTCTAATTCCTCCCGCAACTGCTTTACCGCTGCATCAGAACCAGCATTTTTCTGCACTCTTTGCACAGCTTCATCAGCCATGCGGCGGACGCGGCCATCGGGGGTTTGGTCAGCTAAAGAACGCAAAATGCGAATGGCTTTGCGAGTTTGCATTTGTCCTAATCCCACTACTACAGAGACTTGAGTCAAGAAAAACGTCTCTTTAGATAATTCTGCCAATCGCTGCAAAATCCGTTCTACATTGACCTTAGTTTGACCAGCCGAAATTGTGCCCAAAGATCGAATTGCAGCCAAGCGCAAAGCTTGCGGAGTACCGGCGGCGGTGTATTTCAAAATTAGATTCAGCGCATCTTCAGAAGTTTTCATGTGCGCCAAACCTGCGATCGCACCCGATCGCACTACCTCATTCCACCCCTGCCGCTCTTTCAGCACCAATTTTAAGTCTTTCAGTACCTGTTCGTCGCTCGGTTTTTCGTCGGGGTTAGCCCCTGCAATGGAGCCCATAGCACTCGCTGCTGCTGCTTCTACGTAATAGCTGTCGTCGCCTTTTTCGACGATCGACCTCAGCGCTTTATAAGTTTCGTGAGTTTGGATTTTACCCAGCGCATTCACCACCGCGCGACGAACACGAGCATCTTTATCTTTTAAACCACTTACTAAACCTTCAAAAACTTGGTCGAGTTTAATTTCAGCTAACTGACCGGCCACTTCGGCCCGTACTGCCCAGAACGGCTCTTTCTTGAGAACTTCTGACAGCGTTTTCACCGCTTCCAGCCCTCCCTTTTTCGCCAAAGCGTGGGCAGCGTAAATCCGGGAAACTGGGTCGGGATCGAACTGCAACTGAGCTTTGAGTTCGGCAACTCCATACTCTAAAACGACTGTTTTTAAGTAACTATTGCCGACATCGAAACTGATAAACGCCGGCTTCTCTTCTAGGGGGAAATAGAAGCTTTGCTCGCGTTCGTATATTCTGACGGTGAAAGTTTTTAGGTTAGCAGTAGAACGGGCAGAACTGTTATCTTCTGCATCTTTTTCCGGCTTGTAACCGAAGCCTATGGGAATTTTTAGGTCAAAGACATCTTGGCTGTTGCCGTTGCCATTTTTGCTATCTTTTACCTGAGTTTGGGTGACAGTAACTTTTGCTAATTTGCTGTCGCCATCCCAGGAATAAGCAACTTTATAATCTGGATGACCGCCGCGATAAACGTACTGGTCAAACAAAAACATGAGATTGCGACCGGTAGCCTTTTCTATCGCCCTGAGCAAATCGATCGTTTCTACAGTTTTGTGAGCGTTATCCCGCACAAAAGTGTGAATTGCTTTGTAAAATAATTCGTCGCCCAACTCGGCGCGAATCATGTGATAGACGCAAGCGCCTTTTTCGTACAAATGGCGATCGTACAATTCAATGGCTTCGCGGTAAACGTGAGTAACGATCGGGCGCCGGTAGCGGGAACTGTCTTCAGCTAAATAATTGCGGGCTTCATTTAACATATAGTAAGCCGCGTCTTCTTTGCCATATTCTTTGTCAGTCCACAGCACCTCGGAATAAGAAGCCATGCCTTCTTTTATCCAAGCATGAGACCAATGTTTAATTACTACTAAATCACCGAACCACTGGTGAGCCAATTCGTGGGCGACTAAGCTTTCAGTACCTCGATTGTCGAGGGTGGCACGTTCGTCTAACAAGCACCTATCTGTTAGCAAAGTTGTCGAAGTATTTTCCATACCGCCGAAGATGAAATCATCGACGCAGACTTGAGCGTATTTGGGAAAAGGGTAAGGATAGCCAAATGCTTGAGAGAAAAATTCAATCATTTGAGGTGTTTTGCCCATGCTGCGCTTAGCGTCTGCTTCGCGGCTTCTTTCCACGTAATAATTAACTGGTTTGCCGTTCCATTCGTCTTTAATTTCGGCAAAATCTCCGACTGCTAAGGTCATTAAATACGTCGGATGTACCTGGCTTTGGAACCAGTGATAAATTTTTTCGTCGCCTTCGTTTTTTGTACTAATTAATTCGCCGTTGGAAATAGCAAATAGTTGTCTCGGAACTTGGACTCGAATTTCTGAAGTAGCGAGTTGTCCAGGATAGTCGAAACAAGGAAACCAGAAGCGGGAATCTTCATCTTCGCCTTGAGTCCAAACTTGTGTTGGTTTGTCTGGATAGTGTTTGTCCGGGCCGACGAAATAGAGGCCGCGCTGGGGTTTTTCGACCCAGTATTCTATCGCAATTGTAATTGGTTGGTAAGCTTCTGTTGGTTCGTGCAGTTGAATTTGCAGCACTTCGCCGTCGCTGTCGAAATTTTGCTCGGTTTCGCCGACTTTTACTGATTTAATATTGAGGTTGACCGCATCTAACGTTAATTTGTCAATACCGCTGCGGACTGGATTGAGGCGGATACTGCAAGTGCCGCGAAAGCTTTGTTTGGGAATATTCAGCACTAAGTCGAGGAAAATATGCTCTACTTGACCGGGGCGATCGGGGTTGTAGTGGGGTCTGGCACCGGGCATCTCGAAGGATTTGTGACCGTTTTCAGAATCAAAGTAAGTGTGTGACATTGTGATGGCAAAGTGGTGAGTCGATCGGCGATCGCTGACAGCGCAGATCCGGCTGAACTGCCAGCTTATTATAGAGTAGCGCGTCCTAGTTGCTGTTGTCGCTAACTTGTTAAAAACTGGGTTGAGCGTTGACGGGATGGAAAATATGATTTTTTCGCTACAATATCAGCAAGGTTAATGTCCGCAATCATCAGCCTGCAATTGAAATTGAGAGGGAAATCTGTATGACAGCTACACTATCAGTTCCCAGTTCGATCGAATCTTGGCTTGGCGACGAAGCCGAAGACTTGCTCACCCATCAAGCAAAAGTTTCTAAAGATTTGTTGCACCTGCCGGGGCCGGATTGGGTCGATCGCATTTTTGCTCAAACCGATCGATCTCCCCAAGTTTTGCGATCGCTTCAGCAACTCTATTCTAGCGGACGCTTGGCAAATACCGGCTATTTATCCATCCTGCCAGTAGACCAAGGAATCGAACACTCGGCGGCCGCTTCTTTTGCACCAAATCCCATCTATTTTGACAGCGAAAACATCATCAAACTAGCAATCTCTGCTGGCTGCAATGCTGTCGCGACAACGCTGGGAGTTTTGGGAAGCGTATCTCGCAAATACGCGCATAAAATCCCTTTTATTGTCAAGCTCAATCACAACGAGTTGCTAACTTATCCCAATCAATTCGACCAAATAATGTTTGCGACCGTCGAGCAAGCTTGGAATTTGGGAGCGGTTGCAGTGGGAGCAACAATTTATTTTGGTTCCCCGGAATCGACGCGACAAATCCAAGAAGTCAGTCAGGCTTTTGCCCACGCTCACGAATACGGAATGGCGACAATTTTGTGGTGCTATCTCCGCAACGATATCTTTAAACAAGACAAAGATTATCACGTTGCAGCCGATTTAACCGGGCAAGCAAATCACTTGGGAGTAACAATTCAAGCTGACATTATCAAGCAGAAATTGCCCGAGTGCAATAACGGTTACGAAGCTGTGGCTAAAGCTAGCGACCACAGTTACGGCAAAACAGACAAGCGCGTTTATTCGGATTTGACAACGGCTCACCCGATCGATCTAACTCGCTATCAAGTGCTCAACTGTTATGCGGGAAGGATGGGTTTAATTAACTCCGGCGGTGCTTCCGGGAAAAGCGATTTTGCAGAAGCAATTCGCACGGCGGTAATCAACAAGCGCGCTGGCGGCTGCGGCTTAATTTCCGGCCGCAAAACTTTTCAGCGCCCTTTTGAAGAAGGCGTAAAATTGTTCCACGCCATCCAAGACGTTTATTTGTCGCCCGAAATCTCGATCGCCTAAAAATTTACCGCACAGAGATTTGCCTCAATATTACAACCTAAATGTAGGTGGACACGACCCACAAATCGTCGTAAACGTAGGGTGCACACTGTGCACCTTATGTGATTTAAATTCCTTAATCTAAGTGGCAACTTAGCTGTAGTATTAATACTAGCTGAACATCTATACAGACACCGTATATAAATTTCAAAATGCCCTACAGCCTTGTTTTAAACCTGCGGCCAGTTGCACCAATTCCATCCCAGTTTTTAACGGGACGGCATCTCCACGCTTTGTTTTTGAACCTTGTGAGTGCTGTAGACACCGATTTGAGCGCGTACCTGCACGACCAATCTCAGGAAAAAGCTTTCACTTTAAGCCCTTTCCAAGTAAGGAGAAAAGAGCCTTACAAAAGCAGTACGCCGCAGCCGCAAAAGAGAGTTTTGCCTCCTGCTTCCCGCACAATTTCGCAGGCTGTACAATGGGAACACAAGCAAGCTATTCAGGAAAATACGCCGATTTGGTGGCGAATTTCTCTGCTGGATGACGGTTTGTTCGATCGCCTAACTCAACTTTGGCAGCAACTTAATTTCGAGAGCCCTTGGCATCTCGGGCCCACAAATATATACATTACTAATATTTTGAGCGAACCGCAATCAAACCAGCCTTGGGTAAACTTTTGTACTTACGCCGAATTGTTCGAGAGAGCTTCGGAAACTGAGCGCCAAATTGCTTTTACTTTTTGCACTCCTACTAATTTTCGGCAAGGGGTATATGATAGTGCTATGCCCACTCGTGAGAGTATTTTTGGCAGTTTAGCGAATCGCTGGAACAAATACAGCCGGATGGCGATCGAACCTACTTTCACAGAAGCTATTTTCCCCAGTTTCTTCGATATCCGAACAGAAGTTAGTACGGATTCTCGCAGTAAATTTATTGGCTGCGTCGGCGATATTAGTTACCGAATTATGGGAGATATAGCTCCTGCTACTATCAAGCAAATTAACACTTTAGCAGATTTTGCGCTTTACAGCGGAGTCGGGCGAAAGACGCCGATGGGAATGGGAATGACTCGCCGGTTGCAGGATTTTTAATCATTCACTTTGGGGCGGAATTTCACTGACGATTTCATAAACATCAGTGTCGGGAAGTTTCGCAAACAAAGGCGTCATCTGCTTTAATATTTCCTGATAAGCTTCGCTTTGATTGGCGGCCATCTCTTCTACGCTTTCCCAAAAAATGATGGCAATACCTTTGTCTGTATTGGGCAATTGCAGCAGGTATGCTCCCTTAAAACCTGTGGCATAAGTTGCAACGGCTTTTTCAAAAAGTTCTTCTGCTTCTTTAAATTTTCCCGGTTTAAATTCGCCAATGGCCACGTAGGCAAACTGATGTCTGAGAAAGTCTAGAAATTCTGACATATCTTTTTCCTCACTCAATAGCGATACACCAAGTTATATTTTACCCGATCGCCCGAAATTTGTGAACTTCACAGGTGGCAGTTTCGCGCTTAGCTCATCGGCGGATTTATTAATTACACGTAACTGCGATCGCCACTCAAATACAAACTTTTTGAGTCAGGCGGCTGGAATCTTTATTAAATAAACTATTGAATCGCTGATTTTAGACGTTCACAATCCTAGGTACCCTGGAGCGACTTCTACCGCTAGTACCCAAGGTAAAGCTGCGGATAACTCAAGTCTTGTGTGTAACTGCGAGCCTACACAAAGCCGTAAAAAGTTGCCAGTCAAAAGCGGTTTTTTGCAATAACCCTATTGAATTCTTTAAAACTCACCTGTAACAATAATAACAGAGGAATACAAACAAAGTAAAGATCCAGCTCAAACCAATGAAAAAAATATTAGTAATTGAAGACGATGATTTAATTCGAGAAACAGTATTAGAACTTCTGCAATCGCGCGGTTTTGAAGCTGTGGGTGCTGAAAACGGAAAAGTCGGTATCCAGTTAGCAGCCGAAATTCCCGATTTAATTTTGTCTGATGTCATGATGCCAGAACTCAACGGTTTTGAAGTATTCGCAGCCGTGCGATCGCACCCTGCAACCGCCAGCATTCCGTTTATTTTTATGACGGGTTCAGAAATGGAAAAAGCCCTGGAACTTAAAGCAGACGGCTATCTCAAGAAACCTTGCAGCCTCGCAGAAATGCTCCGGGCGATCGCCACTCAACTCGAAAAACCGACAGTTGCCAACCCAAAATATCAAAAAGTACAGGACAATTCTGCGCCATCAAATCTTAGCTTGCGCGCCAGGAATCAAAAATCTCGGTTTGAGATTGCCTCGGCTTGCTGACAATGACGCTCACAGTAACGTTAGTGATACAGAAGTTGAGGGGATTTCAAATTGGTTCCAGCCAGGGGTGGCTTAGACTGGGTATGTTGAATTTGGTTAAATATTTATGAACGCACAACCCAAAGGCCGCCTAGTTTGGAATCACTCTACCCACCTTCCCGGTTTGATACCAATTTTAGAGCGCCTCACCCTAAAAATCGGCATTCAAACTGTCACTCCGGGCGTCATCAACAAAGTTAAAGGACACATCCCCCGCATGACATTAAGAGTGTCAGTACCCATCCGCGGGGGATTTAAAATCATCGCCAGACAGGGCAAAACCGTACAAGAAGTCTTTATATTAACCACTCTCAGTCAAGGGGACTTGGAAGAGACGATCGCCCAAACCCTAGCCAAGTGACAATATTTTCTTAGCAAGCAAAGCCCGAGCCCTAACTGAAGTAGTTTCATCGCTGTGGGTGATTTCCTCAAGTCTGGCCGAAACTTCCGCTAACCAATCCGGTTTAACAGTCGCAGCACCCGCCAAAGCTTGCAAACCCCCCGCTGCTGCGTAGCGAACCACCCATTCGGGATCTCGGGACGCTTGCAGTAGCGTTTTCACAGCGCGAAGTTGAGCATCTGCAATTTGTTCTGCCGGCATCAATTCCCAGCAAATCGTCCCCAAACCCCTAGCCGCGGCCCGCCGCACGCTCAAAGCAAAGTCATTCGCCGCTGCATCAAGCAAAATCTCCAAACCCCTGGGGTCGCCAATTCCGGCCAAAGCCCGAACAGCCCAAGCTCTCGCCCCGTAATTGTAGCCGTCAAGCTGTTCTAGAAGCGGCAGCACCGCAGGTTCTCCGAGCTGAATTAGCCCATCAACGGCGGCAACAGCGGCGCCTGGGTTGTTGTAACCGAGCACTGTAATTAAGGTAGGAATTGCTTGTTTTGAGGAAGCTGCAGCCAGTGCTTTGACTGCGTTTAACAAGCCTTCGGAAGAATCTGCTTGTTCGACAGCCTGAATTAGTTCTAATGCCATTTATTTGTAAGCTTTACCGTGACTATTGTAATTCTAGGTTGGGTCGATCGCGCGATCGAACTTTTTGCCATCTCACCCACCCACATTCTCATCAAAATAGGTAGGGAAACAGCACTGCTGTGTCCTGCCTAAAATACAGATAGGCGGTAGGGAAACAGCACTGCAGTGTCCTCAATATACTGTGTCCTCAATATACGGCAGACAATTGAGAATCTCTACAGCAATCCTATTTTAGTTGTGAACTAATTTTTTAAAGTAAACTATCCATTAAGTTCATAACTTGGATAGCTTCATCTGACAAAGATAGAGATTCTTGTTGATTGAGGTGATGCTCCAAAACTCCTTTGAGCGCAATCAATTTCAGGCTATTTTCTGCTAAAGTTTCAGAAATAGCTTGCGCTCCCGGCAAATAGCCGATCGCCCCTAAGTCCATCAAAGCCGATCGCCTCAACTGCAAATTATCCCCATTCAAAGCACTTACCAACCGCTCTCCGTAAACCCGCTCACCAGTTAACTGATACATCGCCCGCGCCGCAGCGTACTGCACCCGCTCCACAGAATGTTCTAAAAAAGGTGAAATTAGCGGTATTGCTTCTGTCGCTTGCAGCGTTCCCAAAGCTTCAATTACCGAGTCGTAAGGTTGCACGAGGTGCGATTTTCCTGGCACTCGCACAGCCACAGCTACGCCCCCATCCAATAGCTTCATTAGCGGCTCAATAGAATCGCGATCGCCCAGCATTTCTAGAGCTTGAGCCGCCGCTTCTCGCACGTAATAATCAACGCATTCCAAACAGCGAATCAGGGCCGGTAAGGCTTGTTTGTCGCCCAATTTACCCAGAGCCCGCGCCGCATTTCGTAATAGGGAATAGTCGCCGATTTTTGTTTGTTCTGATTCTTCTTGCAATGCGGCAATTAAAGCTGCAATAGCTGCCGGTTCCTTGACTCTAAATCTGCCCACCCACCAAGCAGCATAATACCGGAGACTGTAATCTTGGGAGTGCAAATTTGCGATCGCCTGTTCAACAGTTAAAGACTCGCCCTCAGCTACACCCGCCGGCGGTGAGTCGGATTCGTAGTAATTCATAGTCATTAGTTATTAGTTATTAGTTGTTAGTTATTCGGCTCTTGAAATCGCTGCTACCCAGACAAAACCTGCAAAGCAAGGGTTAGGCAAACTTGGCTATTAAAATCGCTACTAAACAGACAAAACCCGCCTGCGCGGGTTGCATTAATCTTAGTCGTCTTGGAGTGGACGAAAGTTTGTGTAGGAGCGATGAAAATCGCCCCTTCTAGTTTGTGTAGGAGCGATTTTCATCGCCCCTGAACCAAACTATTGGTGCTCACCCGAGGATTCATGGGATGATTCATGGGATGACTCATGGGATGATTCTGCACCCGTGTTTAAAGGATGAATGCTGACAATTTTCCCGCCCATGCGAGTAATCCGCTGCATTTCTTGATTCATCCGATTGTAAGGCACGTTGATAAATGTACTCGCGCTCGATCGAATCGAATAATCCACATTATTTGTTTCATCGCTTTGGCGCAAGCCGACAACTTCATACCGAAAGCAGCGACCAGCCGAAGCTGTATTGCCACTTTTTCCAGCTACACTTTGACCCAACATAAGCTTCTTGGTAATTGGTAATTCTGACTGTTGACTGTTGACTGTTGACTGTTGACTGTTGACTGTTGACTAAAAGCTAGTAACTGCCAACTGCCAACTGCCAACTGACTAAATTGCAGTAATGCTGGCGATTTTCCCGCCCAGGCGTTGAAATTTCTGGAGTTGCGAGGACAAATCCTCAACAGGTACGATGAAAGCCTTGCTGCTGCGGCGCACGCTGGGATAGCCGCCCGTGCGAATTCCCGAAACTTCCACGCGCAACAGTCGCCCTTCTTTGCCGTAAGCTGCAGCGCCGCCGAAAGTGCTGCTGGGAGTTACGTTTCTGGCAGAAGGCCGATATGCCCAACCTTCGTTACCGCCAGAAGGCCCAACTACAGGCGTAGCGGTGTTAGTCCCGAGTTCGACAGCTAAGCGAGAGTTATTGCCTTCTAATTGAGATGTATCGCTGTTTGCATAGCCGCGATACAACCGGAACATCCGAGTAAAACCGACGGTTTTTTGCCCCCGCTGGGTGTTAAAGCCGCGGTAGTAAGGCACGATACTGTCGCCAAAGTTTTCTTGATACTCTACTGAATCGATGTAAGAATCAATATCAGCGTCGTAGCCTTGTGTTTGGTACAAATCTAAGTGCTCAACTACTTCCGATTCGTCGTAGGGAGCGCGACCGAGCAAGTGTTTGTAGTTTAGTTCGATCGTGCGAGTTTGGAAGCTGTTGTAGAAAAACTTGGTTTTGTACAGTTCTGACTTAGCTACAGCGCGTACAAATTCTCGTACCGTCAAACTGCCGTCCCGCAGCAAAGACTCGGAACTTGTAAGTCGTTCGGATTTCATTAAATAGTCGTTGCCCAGCACCTGACGGTAAACCGCACGAATCACAGTTTCAACGTCGTCTTTGCTGTAGTTCGGGCGCAATTCTACCTTCGGCGCATCGCTCAATGCGGATGTTCCTAGTCTGGACGCTGCTGTTGTAATCGCCACCAGATTTTCTCCTAAATTATTAATGACAAAAGTTTAATGCTTGGTTGCACTGGAAATTTTTAGGACTAAGGATAATATGCCTCAAAGTAGGGTGTACACTGCACACCTTACCTATACACATAAAATTGAAGAATTTTTTAGCCTTAGTCCTACTTTGCTAAAGACGTTTCAAAAAAACGTCAATACACAAACTTTAAGCTGTGGTAATACTTACCACTTTGCCGCCACGTTTGTTGATTTGCTGCAAGCGGCTCGAAAGTTGCTCGTAAGGCACGAGATATTCGGTAGTTGTCCGCCGCACTTGAGGCGAAAACTTAGCCGCACCTTGCATTGCGGTGACTCGGTAGAGTTGGCCGCGAGAACCGCCGGATGTGCCGCTAAGGGCTTTTCCGGTGGAGGCCGTGTATATCGGCGAAGCCATATTTCTCGCTACTTCCCAAGTCAGCCGGGCTTGGGTTTGGTTTTGCGATCGATCGCTAGAAGCAAAACCCCGGTACAGTTGAAACATCCGGTTAAAACCGACGGTTTTTTGACCTCTTTGAGTCGCGAAACCGCGATAGTAAGGCACTATACTTTCGCCAAAATTTTCTTCATACTCAACCGAGTCAATGTAAGAATTAATTTCAGCTTCGTAGCCTTCTGCATTGTACAAATCAACGTGGAAAGCAATTTCCGACTCGTCGTAAGGAGCGCGGCCTAACAAATGCTTATAATTAAGCTCAATTAACCGCGTTTGCGAGTTCGGATAAAAAAACTTTTTCCGATAGGTTTCGGAATGTGCAATTGACCGCACAAAATCTTTCACTGAAATCTGCCCTTGCTGCAGCAGAGATTCAGCACTGGTAAGTCGTTCGCTCGACATTAAATACTCATTACCGAAAACTTGGCTGTAAGCAGCGCGAATTACTGCTTCCACATCCTCTTGCGTCCAGTGGGGGCGCAGTTCTACCCGTCCGGCTTCTTCAAATGCTTTTATTCCCAACCGTTCTGCTGCACCTAATCCCGCCATCTTTGCTTCTTCCTTTTTTGCTTTAAAAATTGAAAACTGCTTAAAAAAGTATTTGCAAAACTAGGCTTGGATCGCAGATGCCCGGAATTGTAAACAACCGCTAACACTTAAGCTAACAGCAGCTTACAATTCCGGGCATCACGCAAATCTAGCTTAGAGCGTTGATTGCGTAGTCGATGTAGGAATTCGCTTCAGTTGCAGCGTCGCCACTCAGACCGTGGTTGCCTTTGATGTACTTGAGAGCTTCAACGTACCAGCTAGGAGACAATTCAAATGTCCGGTTGATTTCGTCAACACCTGCAATCAGGTACTCGTCCATCGGACCGGTGCCGCCTGCAACTAAGCAGTAGGTTACCATCCGCAGGTAGTAGCCGATGTCGCGAGAGCACTTCGCTTTACCTGTTGGGGTAGAAGCGTAGTTCGGGCCTTGCATTTGTTGGGTGTACGGGAATTTGTTGTACACAGCTTGAGCTGCACCGTCGATCAAGCGCTGAGAGTTGGCGGTCAACGCTTTGGCTGCTTCCAAACCTGCTGCTGCTTGGCGGAAACGGCCGAAGGCTACTTGGAGTTCAGTGCTGCTCAGGAAACGGCCTTGAGAATCGGCTGCGGTTACTGCTTCAGTCAAAGGGGTTTTCATTGTTCTGGTTTCTCCCTAATGTTGTGTTGTTTTTGTACAAAAATGATTGTTTGCAAAAATGCGATGCTCGCTTCTTTACAAGAAAGGTTCGCTTGGCTATTTTTAGCCGACTGCATTGGCTGCGCGGTCGAAGTAGCTGCCGATTTCAGACATCAGCGAGCTGCAATCACCACGGGTAACACCGTTGGGGTCGTTAGCGATCGCGATCGCTGCTTCCTTCATTTTTTGCACGCCGGCTGCAACTGAGCCACCGGGAACTCCCAGAGCTTGGTATGTTTCACGCAGACCGTTCAAGCAGCGGTCGTCCAAAACGCTGGCGTCGCCTGCAAATGTTGCATAGGTGACGTAGCGCAAGATGATTTCCATATCGCGCAAGCAAGCTGCAGCGCGGCGGTTGGTGTACGCATTGCCACCAGGAGCGATCAGTTGCGGCTGTTCGGCGAACAGGGCGCGAGCTGCATTGGCTACGATGCTGGATGCGTTGCCGGTGATGCGGTTTACTGCGTCAATCCGCTTGTTGGCATCGGAAACCATGCTGCTGAGAGCATCTAGTTGACCCTGAGCTAGAAATTCGCCCCGAGCGTCTGATTGGGAAACCACTTTTGTAAATGCGTCAAACATGAAAGAACTCTCCTATTTGAGTTAATTGAGTTTGGTTGCGGTATAAAACCGTTAAGTTAAATTTGTTCAGGCTACGAGTGCCTGCAAGGGTTGAAATTTGATGCCAGCTACTCTGCTGGTCCCATCGATCTCTCCCTTTCCGCTACCTGCACTATTGTTACATTGCAACGGAGGTTTAAGAAACCTTAGAAAATTTTACACCTTTTATGAGATGCGACAAACCTTGTCAATCAGGGTTTTTGTTAACTTTGGCCTGTCGTTTCAACCCTCTGATAATCTTTATACAATGCTCGCCTGCGTTTGTTTATTACAAATTATTACAGAAACTTATCTCTCTAAGAAGGTAAATATTGGGCGGGCAAGTGGGAGCAAATCTCCTTCCTCGGGTAGATGCGAGATGGCACCAATAAACGCAGAGTTTGCTTCGATCGCCCTGCAGTGGCGGTAGAACCGCCCGGAACCGTCCCGTGGCCCGATCGCCTTTGTTGGCTTTCTCTGGAAAACCCGAATTGTTAAGAAATATTAAGTAAATTAAAGTTTTCGTAAAACAAGACTGGAGGAATAGGGAAAAAACCAAAAATTCTGCCCAATGTCAGGAGGGCTGCAGAATTGGGTGCGGGCAAAATCCAAAAGATTGTGAACCCCCTCGCCACAGCCACAACTTTTGCCGGAAATATCAGCATTTAATGACAAAACTCAGCCGTTGAAAGTTGAAAGACCGGGCCCGGTCTTTCATAACGCGGGGATGCTGGCTTTGGGGAGTCATTGGACTTGACCCCAGAGCAAGCATTTACTGTTTGTCCTGCAGCGGTGGCAAAAAAACTTTCTTCATCTATATATCTATATCTGTATCTATGTTCTGCTTCCCACAGGCTAGTCCCACGCAAGCGTGTGGCAAGCTGAGCATTGTGGATGGTGAGAAAACCAACATAGGCGATCGATACCTGTCGCCGCAGCGGCATTTTTCTTTTAACAACGGGAATATATGAGTTCGGATACGAGCGTTTTATGACGTTTTTTTTAAGGTAGGTTTTAACCTGCAGCGCACGGTTGCATCCCCGTAATAAAATCACTCTTGCTTTCAGCTTCTTTTCTGTGTAATAGCCGAAGGAATTGCTAATTTTTAGTAGTAAGGTGGATAGGTGCTATCAGCCGTAGGTATACAAACGGCGCGATCGAGCCGCCAGACGCAGTGAAGTTAAAAGCTTTTTGCTGCCCCGGCATCGAACGGCCCCAAACCAGTCCCAAGTTAAACAGTTTTTTATTCAGAACTCAAAACTTAAAACTCTCTCACTGTAATCAGCCAGATGGATCGGCTGTAGCTGTCCGGCCGCAATCACCTTTATCCCCCACGATCGATCGTAATTTATGTCTTCAAATTCTCCCTCTTCTTGGCACACCGTAGCAATTGACCAAACTCTCCAGCAGCTAAGCAGCAACAAAGACGCTGGCTTGAGCAGCAAACAGGTGTCAGAACGCTTGCAGCAATACGGCCCCAACGAACTCGAAGAAACAGGAGGCCGCAGTCCGTGGTCGATTTTTGTCGATCAGTTCACCAACATCATGTTGTTGATGCTGATGGGTGTGGCCGTGATTTCGGCTTTTTTGGACATTCGGTCGAATACTTTTCCCAAAGATGCGATCGCCATTTTTGCGATCGTCATACTCAACGGCATTCTAGGCTATTTCCAAGAGCAAAGTGCTGAAAAAGCCCTCGCAGCCCTCAAAAACCTGGCTTCCCCCCTAGTCAGAGTCGTGCGGGACGGCAAAACTTCGGAAATAGCAGCCAAGGAACTCGTACCCGGAGACGTGATGCTGTTGGAGGCTGGGGTAAAAATAGCAGCAGACGCACGCTTGATCGAAACATCAAATCTGCAAGTCAGAGAATCTGCTTTGACAGGGGAAGCTCTAGCAGTCACCAAGCAAGCAGAGCTAGAACTTCCCGAAGATGCTTCCTTGGGCGATCGACTCAACCTGATTTTTCAGGGCACAGAAGTTGTTCAGGGACGAGCAAAGGCGATCGTCA
Organism: Microcoleus sp. FACHB-DQ6; assembly: GCA_014695175.1. GTDB lineage: Bacteria > Cyanobacteriota > Cyanobacteriia > Cyanobacteriales > Microcoleaceae > Microcoleus. Next base: position 37,746 of record JACJNV010000066.1, read on the forward strand.
CCAACACCGGAATGGAAACTGAACTGGGCAAAATTGCCGCCATGCTTCAGTCAGTAGAAACCGAACCGACTCCCCTGCAACAGCGGATGAGCCAGTTGGGAAATGTTCTAGTCTCCGGTGCCCTAATCTTAGTCGCAATAGTCGTCATCGGCGGCATGATTACCTTCCAAAACGGCGGCATCGGGTTCGATACCAGCAGGTTTGAAGAGTTGTTAGAAGTTTCTCTGAGCATGGCTGTGGCTGTGGTTCCCGAAGGACTCGCAGCAGTCGTGACAGTTACTCTGGCACTCGGAACTAGGCGGATGGTGAAGCGAAACGCCCTGATTCGCAAACTGCCTGCGGTAGAAACTTTGGGCTCGGTAACTACCATTTGTTCTGACAAAACAGGTACTCTGACTCAAAATAAAATGGTAGTTCAGCTAGTGTCTACGGGCGACTGCACTGTCGCCGTCGCAGGCGATGGCTATGCCCCGATCGGAGATTTTACCGATCGCCTGACATCGGCCAAAATTAATAATTTAGAGGAATATCCAGAACTCGAATCTTTATTAATTGCCTGTGCAGTTTGCAACGACGCAGTATTGCAACAAGAAAAGCAAGAATGGCAGATTTTAGGCGACCCCACAGAAGGAGCTCTGCTGTGTGTAGCGGGAAAAGCAGGCATTTATAAGGAAAAACAGTCTCAATTGCTGCCACGGACGGCAGAATTTCCTTTTTCTTCGGAACGCAAGCGGATGAGCGTGATTTGCGAATTGCCCGGCCGATCGGGACATTCGGGATTTCCAGCAGAAGCAGGACAGCAGCCGAATTATTTGATGCTGACCAAAGGTTCTCCAGAGTTGACTTTGGAGCGCTGCAAAGGCATTATAGTCGGCGATCGAGTACAACCTTTAACTCAGGAAATGCGCGCTCGCATCCTCGCCGAAAACAACAACATGGCAAGTGGCGGTTTGCGAGTCCTCGGTTTTGCGTACAAACTCTGGGAAAACCTGCCGCCCGAAGGTTCTGAGGAAACCAGCGAACAAGAAATGATTTGGCTGGGACTCGTCAGTATGCTGGACGCCCCGCGCCCGGAAGTGCGCGAAGCAGTGGTGAAGTGCCGCAATGCAGGCATTCGGGTGGTGATGATTACAGGAGACCACCAATTGACTGCAAAGGCCATCGCCTACGATTTAGGTATTGCTAAAGAGGGCGATCGAGTTCTCACCGGTCAAGAATTAGAAAAGCTCAGCCAAGAAGAACTCAAACAGCAAGTCGAACAGGTTAGCGTTTACGCCCGCGTTTCCCCGGAACACAAATTGCGAATAGTCCAAGCTTTGCAAAGTTGGGGCAAATTTGTCGCGATGACCGGCGACGGCGTTAACGACGCCCCCGCCTTGAAACAAGCCGATATCGGCATCGCAATGGGGATTACCGGCACCGATGTCAGCAAAGAAGCTAGCGATATGGTGCTCCTCGACGACAACTTCGCAACTATTGTCGCCGCCGCTGAAGAAGGGCGAGTGGTTTATAGCAATATTCGCCGCTTTATTAAGTACATTTTGGGCAGCAACATTGGCGAAGTTTTGACAATTGCGGCCGCACCTTTAATGGGTTTGGGAGGAGTGCCGCTGACCCCGCTGCAAATTTTGTGGATGAACTTAGTAACAGACGGCGTTCCCGCTTTGGCCTTGGCCGTGGAACCGGGGGAACCGAACGTGATGAAAAGGCCTCCTTTCAGTCCGCGAGAAAGTATTTTTGCGCGGGGTTTGGGTTCTTACATGATTCGGGTCGGGATTATTTTTGCAATTTTGACGATCGCGATGATGTCCTGGGCTTACGGATATACTCACTCTCCCGGACATGGAGATCCAGATGCTTGGAAAACAATGGTGTTTACAACTCTTTGTTTGGCGCAAATGGGTCACGCGATCGCAATTCGGTCTAACACTCAGCTAACTATTGAGTTAAATCCCTTCACTAATGTTTTTGTGTGGGGGGCTGTAATTGTGACTACTATTCTGCAATTGATGCTGATTTACGTTCCGCCGCTGAGAGCCTTTTTCGGCACTCATTATTTAACGGGGTTTGAGTTGCTGGTTTGCTTCGGTTTCAGCGCTCTGATGTTTGTCTGGATAGAAATGGAAAAACTGTTCTTGCGCTTTTACAAATCTAGAAAATAGTGTTAACGGCTGACGCAGACTGAGCGATGTTTCATTATTAGCTATATCCCTCGCATTTGGCACTATCCTCGCACATCCGCCAGGGGTTTCAACCCCTGGAGCACTGCCAAAGTCATCGCTATGAAGACTAAAGAGATTGTGTCACAATAAAACATTTATTACTTCGTTATAATGTCATTGCGAGGGCAACGAGCGGCGAAAATCGCAATCGTAAAAGCGCTCGGTTGACAACCTGTAAGGTGCGCCCAGTCGTGCACCCTACGATGGCTGTATTACCAATTACCAATTACTAATATATTATGTATTTAAAAACGCTGCACCTACGGCAGTTTCGGAACTACTTCGATCAAAAGGTAGCGTTTGACGCTCCCAAAACCATTTTAGTAGGAAATAACGCTCAAGGAAAATCTAACTTGTTAGAAGCGGTAGAGTTGCTTTCTACATTAAAAAGCCACCGGGTAGGGCGCGATCGCGATTTAATACTCGACTCAAAGCCGATCGGGCAAATTGATGCTACACTCGAACGTCAAACCGGAGCGATCGACTTAGCTTTAACTCTGCGCTCTGGCGCGCGCCGGATATGCAAGCTCAACGGTGAACCGCTGCGCCGCCATTTAGACTTTTTGAGCGTCTTAAATGTAGTGCAATTTTCTTGTTTGGATTTGGACTTAGTGCGCGGTGGGCCGGAAGGAAGGCGCAATTGGATCGATCGCCTAGTCATCCAGTTAGAACCGATTTACGCTCACATTTTGCAGCAGTACAACCAAATTTTGCGCCAGAGAAACGCTCTGTTGAAACGTTCTAAAGAAATCAGGAAAGCGGAATTTTCCGACAGTTTTGACAAGATGCGATTTATTGCACCCGAAAGTCCGGAACCGGAAAATACAGAAGACTTACCCATCCCCAATTCCCAATTCCCAATTCCTAACTCCCAATCCCCCATTCCCAGTTCGGAATTAGCTTTGTGGGACGCGCAGTTGGCGACAGCGGGCGCTCGCGTTATCCGCAGGCGCGATCGAATTTTGGAGCGTTTGATGCCTTTAGCTCGAAATTGGCACCGTTCAATTAGCGGTTCAGCAGAAGTTTTAGATGTGAAATACGATGCTAATATTGAAGTAGGCGCGGAATTAATCGCTAAAGATAATCTCGAAGGAGTGCGACAAGCATTTTTAGAGAAAATTCAAAAAAGGGCGATCGCAGAACAGTTTCAAGGAACCACTTTAGTCGGCCCCCACCGCGACGACATTACATTTACCATTAACAATACCCCAGCTCGTCAATACGCATCCCAAGGTCAGCAGCGAACTCTGGTATTAGCATTAAAATTAGCCGAACTGCAGCTTATTGAAGAAGTCGTCGGCGAAGCGCCTTTACTGTTGCTCGACGACGTACTTGCAGAACTCGATCTGAGCCGCCAAAATCAACTTTTAGAAACAATTCAAGAACGATTTCAAACTCTGATTACTACAACTCACCTAGGAGCTTTTGATGCTCAGTGGCTGCGACAAACCCAAATTCTCTCCGTCGTTGCTGGACAAATTAATCGAATTTAGATTTTAGATTTTAGATTTTAGATTGACAAATTTTCTGTTTCATGGTATTAATGCAAAAATTTTGAAAAATTGGCATTATTACCTCAATTCGAGATAGGATAAAGGTTAATTTTGATTACTGCTTTCGCTTCCATTTTTCTAACCCTTATGAAGCATTACATTTCCCGTCTGTTAGCCCTGGTATTAGTTGTTGTCATCGGCGTAGCGGGCTGTACCAATGTTCCGGCCACTCTGAGTGGAGATTATGGCCAAGACACATTGGCATTAGTGAAGAGCTTGAGAACAGCGCTCACTTTGCCAGAGGGCGCGCCGGAAAAAGCGGCCGCTCAGGCCAAGGCTCGCACAAGTATCAACGATTTTTTTGCTGCATACCGCCGCGATCCCGCTCTTACCAAGCTGGCCTCTTTCACGACAATGCGGACGGCATTAAACTCTTTGGCAGGACATTACAGTTCCTATCCAAACCGTCCCGTTCCTGAAAAATTGAAAAAGCGTCTTGAGTCAGAATTTCAGCAGATTGAAGCTGCTCTTAACAGAGGAGCTTAATCTCAAAATTTAGGATTAAGGATAAATTTTAACAATTCATCTTCATCCTTGATATTTGAGTGTTAACAATTTTTAGTAGAAATATCAACTGCTTTTAGCGCCCACTGTACCCAGGCGCTTTTTTATGCAGCATTTAGGGAAAAAATACTGAAAAATCGAACTGGATATGATATCAAATCCGGGCTTTTTACCCCCTTTATTTTTGAGTCCGCGAAGGCGACTGCCTGCGCGCCAACACTTAGGCAGAGGAAAGTTTGTATAACATAGCAGCGGTTTAATCGCCGAGTCTTATCTTACCCGATCGCCCTTATTGAATTTAAATAGCCTCCAGATAGAATTTGCATTGTGCGATCGACTTGTGCCATAACTAAGTCAACCGAAAAAAGTAGAAAATTTGTAGCTGCTTGTTGAGCGCGATCGCATTTTTGCGATCGCCACCCAATTTAAACCAGAAAACCCCATTCCATTCTCCCATGAAAATTGCACCAACTCGCATCGCGAATTTTCAACACCAGCGACGCTTTTTAAGTGCGGTAACTGCTGTTTTAACCAGTAGCTTCATCAGCCAGCTTGTTTGGCCGTTTATCGGAAATCAACCAGCTTTTGCCCAAACATCAGCCTACTGCCAATTATCCCAAGAACAGGTCAATCAAAAAGAAGACTTGCGCCGCGCCGCGCTCTCGGGAAAACGGGAATCTCAGCAAGCATATTTTGCTGTTTTGAACAAACACGCGCGGGAAATAGCAGAATGCCGCCAAAAAACTTGGCCGGAAACCCAAGCAGTTTGGCTGCGTTTGTATCCCTGCGATGTCAGACCCGGAGAACTCGATCGAGTATTAGACAAAGTTGTGAATAAAGGCTACAACCAAGTCTATGTTGAAGTGTTTTACGATGGTCAAGTGCTGCTACCAGTCGCAGACAATCCTACGGCTTGGCCTTCTGTTTTGAGAAATCGCGGTTACGAGAAATACGATTTGTTAGAAAAGGCGATCGCCAAAGGCAAACAGCGAGGTTTAAAAGTATACGCCTGGTTGTTTACCATGAACTTTGGGTATACCTATGCTCAGCGTCCCGACAGACAGCAAACCCTCGCTATCAACGGTAAAAATCAGACAAGTTTAACAGTAAGTGAAGGCGCAGCAATTAACGAGGACTTCGGAGAAGTTCCGGGGAATCAAGCCTTTATCGACCCGTACAACCCACAAGCACGGCAAGACTATACTTTGTTAGTAAATCAAATAGTCAAGCGCAAGCCACAAGGAATGTTATTCGACTACATTCGCTATCTACGGGGCATCGGACCCGCTTCAGTTGCTACCAAAGTTCAAGACTTGTGGATTTACGGCCCAGCATCGCAGCAAGTTCTTTTGCAGCGGGCTAACAATCAGCAAGGGCGAGATTTAATTCAGCGATATTTGACTAAGGGATTTATCAATCCTAATGACGTTCAAGCAGTAGTCAAACAGTATCCAACTGAGCGAGAACCTCTTTGGCAGGGGCGAATTCCGCAGGCGATGTCAGTAGCAACTCCACCTTCAAGAAGAGAGAATGCCGCATCAAGATCGGCCTCAACAACTCCCGCCGCTAACAAGCCAAACGCTGCCACTCCCGCATCAAAACCGACACCGCCGCTTCCCGATACTGGCGTTCTGCAAAAAGACCTCTGGAAACTGAGCGTTGCTCACGCAGTCCAAGGGATTTTAGATTTTTTTGGAATAGCTATTCAACCAGCTCAAAGGATAGGAATTCCTGTAGGAGCGGTGTTTTTTCCCACTGCAAATCAAGCGATAAATCAAGGGGGATATGATTCGAGATTGCAGCCTTGGGACAGCTTTCCGGCTGCTGTGGAATTCCACGCCATGTCTTACGGAAATTGCGGCGATGTAAGCTGCATTGTGCCACAGGTGCAGCGAACAGTGAGTTTAGCGCCTGCGGGAGCAAAAATTATTCCTGCCATTGCTGGAGATTGGGGAAAACCTCTGAGAAATCGGCCGTCTTTGGAGATTCAAATGCGGGCAATTCGCTCGGCGACGCCGCAAATTAATGCGGTAAGTCATTTTGCTTTTGGGTGGCAAGAACCGGAGGATGAAAGGGCACGGCAAACTTGCCGATTCTAGATACATTCCGGAACGGACAGGGCGCGATCACCTGGTTTTATGGTCGCGGAAAGAGCCTGAAAGCGTATATTTTTGATCGATAAACCGGGTTTTTCTATCGGAATCAGCGGCGAACCACGATTGATTTGCCTAAAAAAACCCGGTTTCTGCTTCAGTCTTGCTTTAGCGCGATCGACCTTTTGCCAAAAAAAATTATTTTACCAAATTTTCAAGCTAGCAGAACAATCAGGCATAATGAGATTGTTCAAAATAAATCCTATACCTGATGAGTCGCAAACGCAATAAAAAAGGGGTTATTAAAACCGTTATAGTTATCGCATTGAGTTTCACAATTTCCCTGTTGTGGGAAAACAGAAAAACCGCCAATTCAAATCCCCTAATACCGATCGCACCCGTTGGAAATCCCCCGCCAAACCTGCTGAAACCCCCAAAACTAAAAACATCCCCTTCTCCCCCGGTAACGGAGGCTCCCAAACCTCCCCAACAACCTTTAGTATTCGCACCGCCCGCGCAATTTCGCAGCCAAATTGTTTATAAAGCAAGTATTAACAACTCAAAAGTTATCGCCCTGACATTTGACGATGGCCCTTCGCCTGAAACTTTGAAAATATTAGAAATTTTGCAGAAACATCAAGTTGTGGGCACATTTTTCTGCTTGGGGGCAAATTTGCGGGAGTATCCAGAAATTGCCAAAAGAGTTGTGCAAGCGGGAAATGCGATTGGCAATCATAGTTGGCATCACTATTCTCACAATGTTACCGAAAAAACAGCATCGGATGAAATAGATAATACTGGCGTTCATATTTATCGATCGACTGGGGCAAAAAGTTTCTTGTTTCGCCCTCCCGGCGGCCGCTTAAATAACGGTTTAGCAGATTACGCTAAAAAGAAAAATTATGTAGTGGTGATGTGGTCGATCGATCCTAAAGACTTTCTGCAACCTCCGGCGGCTGCGATCGCCCGTAGCGTGCTATCCCAAGCGACATCGGGGGCGATCGTATTGTTGCACGACGGCGGCGGAAATCGCCAGCAAACAGTCGAGGCGCTATCTGCAATTATTCCCAAACTCAAACAGCAGGGATATCGTTTTGTCACCGTGCCACAATTGCTGCAAATGCAAGCTGGACAAAAACAGCGAATTGCCAATCAAAAATCCCCATGAACAGACATCTCAGCAAAATTAACTTACTCGGAATTTCATCTGCGTTCATTTGCGTTCATCTGCGGTTAAAAATCCAATTAGGCTAAACTTCTTGACAACCCTATAAATTCTGATAAAATAATGCAAAAAATTCAATCAATAGACATCAACCTCCGCTATCTAATCGATAACTTCGGCTTGCAGCGAGTTCGCAACAGCGAATTTTTCCGAGAATGGCAAGAAAACTTACCCGAAGTAACAGACTCAGAAAAACAATTGCTCGATCGCGTCCAAGACATATACTTCAACTTGGTAGACACCCCGCCTGTATTGGAAAATGCAGTCAAGCTAACAATTATCAGCCCCATTTTGTTTATTGCCGGTCTGTATGAGTCTCCTTTTCAAGTCAAAGCCGAAAAGTCAATCGCCATTCAAGAGGAAGACGAAGGCAGAATCATCGAAGGCAGAATAGATATCCTAATTATGAAAGCAAACTTGTGGGTGACAGTAATAGAATCCAAACAACTTTCGTTTTCAACTGACGAAGCACTTGCCCAACTCCTGACATATATGCTGGCAGATCCCAATCCTGAAACTCCTACTTTTGGCATGATTTCTACAGGTGCTAACTTTAGTTTTGTCAAGTTAGTCAGAGGGGAAACTCCCCAGTATGCCTTATCTCCAGAATTTGTAATCCGCAATCCCGGCAATGAATTGTACCGGGTTTTACAGATTTTAAAACGCCTGAGTCAACTTCCAGACTAGCAATAAAAGCCATTTTGAGTTATCTTTCAAAGCAGACAATATCTAATATCTCAAATTTCAAACTGGTGCGAGCATGGTAAATTACTTGATAGTCGGCGCTGTGGCAATAGCTTCTGTCTGCTGGGCAGAAATAATACGAGACTTTTATCACGTCGTGTCCCATTATTGGACACCCCTGCAAAAGCTGCACACTTGGCATCACCGCGTTTTCCGCCCGAATTTGACCGCCGTCAGCGAGACAATTTACAAGCAAGCACACTGGCGTCACGACGTACCCGAAGCTGCGGCGATGATGGTTTTGGGCTTGTTGCTGTGGGTTGTAGCTTATTTTGGGCTGCCGGAATATCACTGGGGTGCAGCAGCCGGCTGTATTTATACTTTAGGCTTTTTGTTGAGCGCGATCGCCCGCGCGTGCGGCATCAAAGGTGCAGACGAATTAACCGACATCACCCACCAACCGGGAGACTTCCTTACTCCCCCTGGCAAGTGGTTAGTTAATAAACCTTATCACTGGCGGCACCACTTCGACAATCAAAATGCTTACTATTGCGGTACTTTCACCTTAATAGATAAACTTATGGGTACAGCACTTTCTCTCAAAGGCAAAACTGTAGCCGTCACCGGTGCATCGGGAACTTTAGGGCGTTTGCTTCTCAAACACCTGCACAAAGCTGGTGCAAAAGCGATCGCCCTCTCCTCGGGAAATGAGGAAATTACTTTGGATCTAGACGGCGAAAATTTACCTGTAAAAACCGTAACTTGGCAAGCTGGCCAAGAGGCAGACTTAGCCCTATTTTTAGAAAAAATCGATATTCTCGTCATCAATCACGGGATTAATGTACACGGAGAAAGAACAGGAGAGGCGATCGCAAACTCCTACGAAATTAACACTTTTTCCGCGTGGCGGCTGATGGAACTCTTTTTCTTAACAGTCCGCACTAACGAAAACATCGCTTGCAAAGAAGTCTGGATCAACACTTCCGAAGCAGAAGTAATTCCCGCTGTCAGTCCCCTGTACGAACTCAGCAAACGCGCCCTGGGAGATTTAGTCACCCTGCGCCGGTTAGACGCACCCTGCATCGTTCGCAAACTAATTTTAGGGCCGTTTAAAAGCAACTTAAACCCGATCGGCATTCTGTCTCCAGATTGGGTAGCGCAGCAAGTTGTCAAACAAGCTAAAGCCGATGCGCGCAATATCATCGTGACAATTAATCCTTTGACTTTTATCGTTTTTCCAGTCAAAGAGTTTTTTGTTTCTCTCTACTTCCAAATTTTCAGCCGGAAAGCGATTTCAGAGATAAAGGAAGCTGCCGCATCTGAAAAATCTAGCGCGGAAGCAAAGATTAATTGACCGACTAAAACCGGGTTTCTGCAGGGGCGGCGGCTGTGACTGTCCGCCCTGCTGCTAAATTCCACAAAACTAAAGCCTTTGTCACATCGTCACGAGTAAGCTCACCCCCCCACTCCCCGAGCCGCAAACCCACTCTTGTGACCGAAAGCATCCAGGATACAAGCCCCCGGATTCATCCCTCCAGAAATAAAAAACCTGTATCCGATAAAGGAGCCCCCGAATTTATCCGTGGGGTCAATGCTTCCATCTAAAATCTAAAATCTAAAATCTAAAATCGATTGACTCATTGGGTCAAAACCGTTGGCGGGGAGTGGATTCGAGAGCTGTTTCGGGCCCCATTGTCAACATGGTTATGCTTACTGATACAAAATATTAAGTATTTTTACTAGCGACTGTCTCTCCTGAGTTACTTCTATCCGCAATAGCACTGTAGGTGCTGCGGGTGCGGAATGTGGGTTTCAACTATGCTCGTTGGTTAGTTGATACGTCCAGGACTCATAAGTGTCATTGGATAGTGGTGGGATTGGGCGATCGCGATCGTTAAATAGAACAAGCAGCACACCGCTCTCGATCGGCAAAAATAAACTTTTGTAAAGGTTCGAGAAAATCCCGGAACTTACTTTGGGACAGGCGTAATCAGTGAAATCACCGGTCAGATAAAGACTTTTGATAACAAGTATGAATTGATAAACTCTTTTCACAGGTTGTCAGAGGCAGGCAAAAGTTTGGCGATCGGGATCTTGAGGATGCGTCTTTCGAGTTCATCTACCTTTTCAAAATAAAAAACTAAAATGCCAAGATCACTTGAAATCTTCGGCGATGGTCGCGTG
>JACJNV010000067.1 GCA_014695175.1 Microcoleus sp. FACHB-DQ6
GAAATATCCGATTTAACTGTGGCTAACCTCTACCACTTTTTTCAAATCCGAGAGAAATCAACTGAAAATTATCCAACTGAGGACGAATTAGAAACGCCTTATTGGCACTTTCCCCAAACCTTAAAAAACGAGCTTAATCTTAGGAATTAAATGACCAGTGACTAATGGATACTGTTGACTGTTGACTGACTTCTTCAGTCCTGGACACAAGTTTTCAATTGTTACACTATCTGTAGTAGTAAGGTACGCACTTCGCACCGTACAAGTATAGTCTGTGCGTCAAGGACTATTTTTCCTTCTTTATTCTTCCTTTTTCCTTCTTCCTTCTTCCTTCTTCCTTCTTCCTTCTTCCTTCTTTCTGATTACCTCAGCCACAACTTAATAGTATTGTCTTTAGAACCGCTAGCAATAGTTTTGCCATCAGGACTAAAAGTCACCACATAAACTTCATCGGAATGTCCCGTCAAAGTATTCAGCAATTCTCCGGTAGCAAAATCCCAAACTTTAATAGTTTTATCCTTGCTCCCGCTCGCAATAAACTTCCCGTCCGGGCTGATAGCAACCGAGACAATATCGTCAGAATGTCCCTGGATAGAGCGAATTAAATCTCCTGTTTCGATATTCCAGATTTTAATACTTTCATCGTAGGAACCGCTAACAATTGTGTTGCCGTCCGGGCTAACAGCAACCGACCTCACCGCGTCGCCGTGTCCCTCAATAGTTTTGAGCAACCTCCCCGTTGCTACATCAACAACTGTAATTTTTTTATCCTTAGAAGCGCTAACCAAACTTTTTCCATCGGGAGTGAAAGCCACAGAATAAACAAAATCTGTATGGTCTGGAAAATTCTGAATCAAACTGCCAGTTGCTGCATCCGAAATCTTCGTGGTTTTGTCTCCGCTACCGCTAGCAACAAGCTGTCCGTCCGGGCTGAGAGCGACAGACCAAACAGAAGCAGTGTGGTCGAGACTGCGAATCACTTGCCCTGTTTTCAAATCCCACAGCATGACTCGCCAAAAACCGGTTCCAGTCGCCAGTTTCGTACCGTTTGAGTCAAAAGCAACCGACCAAATAGTGGAGGAATCTCCTGGAAAAGTGCGGATCGACTTGCCTGTAGCTAAATCCCAAATTTGGATGGTTTTGTCTTTAGAACCGCTGGCTAACATTAAGCCGTCTGGACTGAAAGCAACAGACCCAACTGCATCTGAATGCTGAGCGAAATTTTTGACTTTGGCGTTCTTCCACCGCAGACCTGCTTGGCACTGTTCCTGTAACTCCTGAGCGGACGCATAGCTGCTGGAAGTGTTGGCAATTGTTGGTATTTGGCTGATGCAGTCTTCATAATTGCTGGCTTTATAGAGAGCGGCAATTTGATTGAGCTGTTGGGATTCTTTCTGGGCTCGCTGCTCCCATTCTTGCCACTTGAGATATCCGTAAATTCCGCCGATCGCAGCTAAGATAGCCGCAATTGTTGCCCCGGCGAGATAAGGATTGAATTTGCGAGTTTCTTTGGGGACAAGCGCTGCTGGGCTGGCGATCCTCTCCGTTGGCGTAGCCCCCGTAGGGGCGGGCTGCGCTAACGAGAAATCGGTTTTTCCGTTCAGATTTACCTGCGAGGATACCGCCGGACTTGCCTGCAATTCGAGTTGAGGGGCGCTGCTGGCTGGTGGTCCACTGGGGTTGCGGTGTCCCTCCAAAACTGTGGAGATCGCCTTGTACAATTTAGCAAATAAAGATTTAGGAATGACTAATTCTTCGATTTTCGCGGCATCTTCGTCGGTAAGCCCTAAAACTTGCTGCAAGCGTTTTAATTCGTCGCGAGTTTCCTGAGAAAAGGGATATTCTTGCTGCATTGCTTCTTGCAGTGATTGTTCGTAGCGTTCGCCTTTTTGCCTGTATTTCCGGTAAGGGTTCAATACCTCATCTTCGATCGCCTCTGCTTCTTCTGGCAGCAATTCCAAACTGACGCGCAGTTCATCTAATATTCTCCGACCGACGACTGTAATATCACCCCGGCTGCTGCTGCGCCGATCGACTTCTTCGCGATATATTGTCAGCTTGGGAATCCGCGCCCGCGAGCGATCGCCAATTTTCCTCAAATCGGCTAAAGCTTCCGCCGCCGACTGGTATCTCTCCCGAAAATCGTAGCGCACCATATTATCCAAAACATCGGCCAGCGCTTGGGAACACGTGGCTAAATGCCGCCAAACAATTTCGCCCTTATTAGAATTTTTCAAATCCCGCAGTTTAGGCAAATCGTAAGCCGGCAAACCCGTCATTGCTTGGATACCAATCATTCCCAAAGCGTAGATATCGCTGTTGAGTTGCGGGTTGTATTGAAATTGTTCGATCGGCATATATTCCAGAGTGCCAATCCGCACAGTTACCGGCGCTTGTCTTTGAGCGATGTGAATTTCTTTCACCGAGCCAAAGTCGATTAAAACTAACTTGTTGTCTGAATAGCGGCGGATTAAATTTGCCGGTTTAATATCTCGGTGAATTACTCCCTGTCCGTGTACAAACACTAAAATTTCTAACAGTTCCTTCAGCAAAGAAATCATTTTTTCTTCGCTCAGAGGTTTGCCCGGTACAATCTCGGTTGATAGCGAGTGACCGGCAACAAAGGATTCAACTAAGAAAAATTCTTCGTTTTCTTCAAAATAAGCGAATAGCTGAGGAATTTGGTCGTGCTGACCGAGCCTTTCTAGAACTTCTGCTTCTTTTTGAAAAAGACGGCGCGTAGTATTAATTAATTTCGGTTCGGTAGTACCGGGACGCAGGTGCTTGACAAAGCACTGCGGTTCTCCGGGACGGCGAATATCTTTAGCAAGATATGTTTGTCCAAATTCTCCTGTTTCTATGACTTCAATGATTTGATAGCGTCCATCTAAAAGTTGGCTCACCATGATAATAACGCAGCCTTTTTTTGGTTGATTTTCGCAAGAAACAGTTGCACTGTTGAGTCACTTGTCTTTGAGTTTCGCTCCCTAAATCCTCCTTTTTCAGGGGTTTGAGGGGAGCGAAAGAATGCTCTTCTCCCACCCCCTACTCGCCTTTTTTTAGGGGTTTGGGGGGAACAAGGAGCTAATCCCTCTTCCTTCTTCCTTCTTCTTTCTTCCTTCTTCCATACTTTATTTTTTCAACATCTGCAAAGCTTGATATCCTAAAAAGAAAAAACCGAAAGCACCAAGTACGGCTATCCCGTTCGCCAACACATCGACTGTCAAAAATTCGCCCATTCCAATATCCTCTGACAACTGATATCTATCCTCGGCTTTTCGGTCGCTGCCTGGGTGAGGGGTCTTACCCCTCGCTGCGAGCGAGCCGAAAGATGCTCACAAATTATAGCAAAAGAGGCGGTCAAAATAACTTTTCGGGCGATCGACTAGCTTTTTATTTTAATATTTTTTAATATTTAGGGAGACAAATCGTGTACCGAAAATTTGAGGTCTGTTCGCTTTGATATTGTTAACCCTGCTAATTTTTTCTCTGATTGTAAGTAGAGCTTACACTAAGAACTTGCGCCGATCAGTGGAAAATGCACCTCGAACCGACAGAAGTTTGGCTAAGCTGTCACCGGAGTCCGCCGCGCAGTTCCCTAAATTTTCGGTAATCGTACCAGCATACAACGAGGCAGAGAATATTCGGGATTGCGCGATCGCCATTTTGGAGAGTACACCGCTGTCTGTGGACAACCTAGAGGTTTTGATTGTAGACGATCGATCGACAGACGACACGTTAGCGATCGGGCAAACCCTGCAACAGCATCTCAACGACCCCCGGCTTAAAATATTAGCAGGTCAGCCGCGACCAACCAACCAATATTGGGCGGGCAAAAACTGGGCCTGCGCCCAAGCTGTTCAAATAGCAACCGGAGACTTCTTATTATTTATCGATGCCGACGTGCGACTCAAACCAGGCGCAATCGAAACCGCTATCGCCACAGCCGAAACCGAGAAAATAGACTTGTTCACCTGTATGCCAGCGCTGGGAAAGTGAGTGTTTTGCCGAGTGGTTAGTGCAGCCGATAATGTTCAATCACCTAGCAGTTTGCTACGACTTTACCGCCGTCAACGATCCGACAACAGACAGTGCTTTTGCGGGCGGCCCGTTCATGTTATTTAGGCGATCGGGCTACGAAAAAATTGGCGGTCACGAAGCAGTTGTCGGCGAAATTGTGGAAGATGTGGAACTAGCTAGACGCATCAAACGTGCGGGTTTAAAGCTGGGACTTTATTCCGGGTCAAATTTGGCATCCGTGCGGATGTATCGGTCTTGGAACGCATTGTGGGAAGGCTGGACAAAGAATTTGTATCTCGGCGCTAACCGCAGTTGGGGGTTAATGGTTTACATGGCTGCAATTATGTTCTTTATTTATCCTATGCCGTGGATAGGATTATTCATTATTCTGAAACAAATAATTTCCGTCTTCCCTCTTTCTTCTTCCGTCTTCTCTCTTCCTTCTTCCTTCTTCCTTCTTCCTTCTTAGTAATAATCGTAATTTGGCAGCATTACACTTTGCGCCGCTTGGGTGCCAAAATTTCTGAATGTCCGACGAAATACTGGTGGTTGGGAGGTTTCGGAGGTGCGTTAGTGGCGGCGATTGCGATCGGTTCTGCGATTAAAACTGAAACTGGTTGGGGGTGGACTTGGCGCGGTAGAGCTTTGCAAATTAAGAGTTAATTAAGACTTGCATATGGGCAGGCAAGATGCCCACCCCTCAAAAAATTAACTCCTTGTGGAACAGGCATCTTGCCTGTTCTTAAAAATCATCTAAAATGTGAGTTAGAGAAGACAGAAGGCAGAGCTAATCATAACATCCGTTACATCCGTTACAGAATCCGTTGCCGAACTTCCGCGTATACAAAAGCAGGTACGCGCTTGTAAGCAGGCGTGCCCGATCGCCTTTCAATTTCAGGGTGAAAAATCACATTAACTTCAGGATAAAACATCAAAGCAGCACCCTCACGAACCGCCCCGTAAATCACCTCGACATTTTCCATTTTCCCCACATTTCCCTGCACCGTCACGCGCTGATGTTCTTGCAAACCCGCGCTTTCTGCATCCGCGCGATTCATCAAAATGCAGTTGCGGTGCGGCATTCCCCGATACTTGTCCTCAATTTTGTAGACGACAGTATTGTGCTGAGAATAGCTGCGTCCCGTCATCAATGCCACAACAATACCCTGTGTTGATTCCGATACTCCAAACTCTTTCGCTTCCGGTAATTTCAGCTTAGGTAAAGGCGTGACAAACATCTTCGCTTTCCCAGACTCTGTAGGAAATTTAGGTTCTGTAAAAATGCGACCGCTGATGGTGAATTCCTCTTTGGTTTCATCAATTGTCGCTATTTTTTCATAGCCCGGAATAGTTTTAGCAATCAATTGCCGAACGTATTTTGTGTCTTGAAGTTGGCGCCAATCCACGGGAAAATCGCCGTGAATTCGGCTGGCTAATTCTGTTAAAAAATGCACTTCAGGAATCAAATCCGAATTCTTGAGATGAGTTTCACCCTCATCATTTAAACGCACAAAATTATTCCCGGCTTCCACCGTTGTTTTGTGGGGATTTTCAAAGCGATTCAGTACAGGAATCACAATTGTATTGTGCTTTGCCAATCCGTGAAAATGCCCTAAATTCGGTTTAGTTGCGAGGTAAATAATAGTTTCAACATTGCCTAAAGCCCGTTTTGCCTGAGTTGAATCTGGATTTGCCCCGTACAAATTACCGCCCAGACAGATCAGGGTATCGACTTTGCCTGCTTCTGCTGCTTCAATGAGCGATCGAGTGTCGTAGCCCTTAACAGGACTGAGGGGACGATTCAATAACTTTTCTAAAGCTTGTTGAATTTCTTTTTTCAGCTTCACAGTGACGCCCATAGAGCCGAATCCTTGGACGTTTGAGTGTCCTCTGACGGGCATTAATCCCGCCCCTTCTTTGCCGACATTTCCCGTCATCAATGCCGTGTTGGCAATGCTGAAAACGTTATCTACACCGTTATCGTGTTGGGTAATTCCCATCGCCCAACCGAATACAACCCGCTGGGACGTGCCGATAATTTTGGCTGCTGCCTCAATTTCTGCTTGGGAAACTCCGCAGGTTTTAGTAATAGTTTCCCAAGCGGTTTCGCGGGCGTGCTGGACTACTGCTTCCCAGCCTTCTGTATACGCTTGTAAGTATTTTTCGTCCAGCAATCCTTGTTCGATTATAGACTTTTGAATGCCGACAAATAGCGCCGTATCGCTGCCGGGAATTGGTTGCAAGTATAAGGAGGAAATATCGGAACCGGGGATGAGCGACTTGACGGGAAATGCGGGAGAACCAAACTTGACTAACCCGATTTCCATCACCGGATTGATTACAATTATTTTACCGCCTTTGTCGCGAATTTTAATTAACTCGTTCATCAAGCGGGGATGGTTGTAGGAAGAATTGCTGCCCGCTAGCACGACGCAATCTGCTTCCTTCAAGTTTTCTAGACTCACTAACGAGGTGCGGGTGGCAAACATTTCGCTTAACCCTATTGTCGAGGGAGCGTGGCAGAGATCGGAACAATCTGCTAAGTTATTGGAACCCATCGCCCGCATCATTAATTGCAGCAGAAAAGCCGCTTCGTTGGAAGAACGACCAGAACTGTAGGATGCCACTCGTTCCGGGGTTTTGCGAAAGGCAGCTTCGGCAATTTGATAAACTTCTTGCCACGAAATGCGATCGTAATGAGATGAACCAGCCCGCAAAATCATCGGAAAACTCAGCCTTCCCAACCTATCGGCTTCCATTGAAGTTAATTGCTGAAGTTGTGCAATACTCTGCTGTTCAAAAAATTGAGTTGAGATAGCCGGCTTAATTTCAGCGGAGATTGCTTCAACGCTTTTCATGCAGCGCTGAAGTTTTTCGCCCTCTTCATTTGTAAAACCTCCTTTCTGCCCGCCAGTACCCCAAGAACACGACAAACAGGCACTTTTGTGCAGCAAAGTTTTCCAAAGTTTCGGCCCTTCCGGGGACAATGTATGTTTTGCCCAATATTCTATTATGGGCAAACCGCCACCTATCTCTGGTGTTTCCTCGTTTGTCTCGTTGAAGGGCGGGATTGGTTGGACATTTTGGGAGTTGACATCCATGTGGTTTACCTTTTGTTTGAATTGCGGATTAGTTGAAGAAAGGCAGCCGGAGCACAAGGCATTCGGCAGAATGAAATTAAAATTTTGAAGGCAACAATTTTGTTGTTTTTCAAAGCGATTTTTTTGAGCGCACTGTACAATACAATTCTGCCACAGACCGACTTACTTCTATTGACTCGGCGGGGCAACCGCCAGAGAAGTTAAATTTATTACTTGAATTTTACCGCAAATTTACCACAGAAAAAACAACTCAACCGATAGATGTTTTAATCTCTATTCAAGAATAGGTTCGCAGTAAGGACTTTAATCCAATGTCACTGAAAAAGTCTCGATCGCAAGGCCTGTTTACCTTTTAAGATAGAGCGAGGTTCCTGCATTCGAGGATACGGCTTTGGCCTGTGTTTCAACACCCGAGGTTCGGA
>JACJNV010000068.1 GCA_014695175.1 Microcoleus sp. FACHB-DQ6
AAGCCAGTGCGCTTAGCACGCGGGCGAAACTTTTGCGTTCTATCATATAGCGCAGGGCGAAAACTTTTGGCTCTTATCATACTTTTAACCATTTACAAAACCGGGATGCTCCCGTTCTCCAACGGTTTTAGCATCAGAGTTTATGTAAAAAGAAGTCCATCCCCTTATCACAGGGTTTAAGTCTCTGATTAGCGCCGATTGTGGCGATGACCCGTGTTTTTTGATGATTCTTCCGATTTCCTCTTGATGAGCCTTACTTGACTTCTTATTTGGGGTGATGATTGTATTAAAACCTAATATCTCACCGTGCTGATTTAAACTGCTCCGATGTTTTCCAGCAGGGTATTGCTGGATGTGATGACCTAAAAAGTCAAATCCAGCTTTACCATCCTCACTTAATTCATCCTTGAAAGTGTGAGTTAGCCTCGTCTTCTCAGGTTTTAATTCTAAACCCATGCCAGCTAACCATTCCGAAATTATTTCTCGGCATCTTTGGACTACGGCTTTTTCTTCACACAGAATTACAAAGTCATCGGCATATCGAATTATGTTCGGTCTGCCTACATATTTTCCAAATCTGGAAAATGACTTTCTTATGTGTTTTGCATTGTTGTGTGGAAACTCTTTTTCTATGTGTTGTTCCAAACCGTGGAGGGCAATATTTGCTAGTAACGGAGAAATGACCCCACCCTGTGGCGTACCCTCAGATGTTGCAGTGAAAACTCCATCATTAATTACTCCAGATTTTAGCCAGGATTTTACTTGTCTCCTGACTTGGCCTTTTATTCTCAACTTTTGGAGTAGTTCATAATGGTTAATGCGGTCAAAACACTTGGCTATGTCTGCATCTAGTACAAACTTCGCTTTATGTTGAATACAGAGTTTAATCTGCCTAATCGCATCGTGACATGACCTGCCCGGTCTAAAACCATAGCTGTTTGGCTCAAAAATTGCCTCCCATTCCGGCTCAAGTGCGGATTTTACTACGGCTTGTAAGGCTCTGTCGTACATTATAGGTATTCCCAGCGGGCGTTTTTCATTACTTTCTGGTTTTGGTATCCAAACTCTTCTAGTCGGTTTGGATTTTCCAGTTAGTTTTAGTTCCCTTGCCAGTTCTAGACGAGCTGCTGGGGACAAGGATTTTGCCCCATCCACTCCTGCCGTCTTTTTTCCCTGGTTATCCTGAGTGACCCTTCTTACTGACAAAATCCTATTAGACCAAGACCTCATCAGCGTCTTCTGAAGTTTACGAACTTTCTTGACATCTCCACAACGGTTAGCCGCGAAAATGCGTTTTTGTAACTTGAAAACATATCTTTCGGCTTGACGCCAATTAATAGCTTTCCATCCCTCTGTATTTGTTTCCAAATCAGATTTAGGTTTATTCATTACTAATTACACCTTTTCACTTGCATCACCTTCGCGGCTTACGTCTGCATATCCTGGGAGTTACCCCATCCCTTTTTCGGCATTACCTGTTATTTCAAGTTAGGCATTAGCTTCTTAAGCCATCCCAGCCTTTCGCAGCTTGTAGCCTGACAGCCTACCTCAACAATCGATTTGAAGAGGAGCATACAAAAGGATTACTTCGTTCCTACTTTCCATTGATTAAATCCGTTAGGGCTTGCCTTCTCCGCCGGGGTTATAGGTTGTGCGCTATCTCGGTGGTAGAATCCTGATAGTCCTTACCCTTGTCAGATATTCCTGACCCAGAAGTTCAAAGAAGTTAAAATTTCTCTGAGCGAGCTTATATCCTCTGGCAATAAATTACGACGGTTGAATCGACAATTCGTTAGCTTGCGCTTCTACCCCAGGACTTCATTACTTTTGCAATGATTCGGTTATAGGATTTTTGCTTGCGGTGTCGGTATTCAGCTATCCCGATTACCCGCTTTCACCCCCGCTTTACATAAAGCTTGTCAGTCTTCATGTAGGGGAAACCAGATTTAACTCTGGTTTTTTGTGTGCTTTCAATCACGCACCATGATGTCAGGACTTGGTTTATTTTGGATTTTAGTTATGATGTTAGGGATTACCTTCATCTTTCCCACTTTCCCCTAGTTGTCTTAGCTAGTTGCTCGACTAGGTTTCCTCACCTGCATGGATAGTAAGTTATCACCGATGGGGGATTAAAGTGCGAACTCTAACCCTAATAGGTTTACCCCATCGTTGCTAGTCATCCTCCCTTTCGGGTTTCGACTAAACGAATCGCACCTTACCTACTTATAATTTCAATTAACCTCAAGTCCCGCCCTTAAGAAACTATGCTGTACCCACAATTCCAGAGCTCCCCCTAGCCTCTTTTTCAGGAGGATGCCAGGGGGAGCGAAAGGCTCTGACGTTAGTTTTTCAAGTTGTGTGTACAGGGTAGGCCTTAAGAAAGGCGTGCCGGGGAATAAGCGGCCCTAATCGTCAAACAGCAGACTGGTACTACATAAGACGTTAAGTTGACACGAATGCTACTCGGCGACTTCCGCTTCAGCTTCCGCTTCAGGTGCATCTGGCACATCTTGCTTGATTGTCAAATAGCGAATCACTTCTTCGCTCAGACGCATCGCGCGCTCCAGGGTGAAAATTGCAGCGCCCGGAGCTGTATAGTTCATTTGAACGTATACTCCGTCCCGGTGCTTGCCGATTTCGTAAGCCAAGCGACGCTTGCCGCGGTGCTGAGTTTCGATGTTTTCAGCACCTTGATCGCGCAAAATAGTTTGATATTTAGCGATCGCCTGGTCTGTCATTTCCTCACCCAGATCAGGGCGCAGAATGTACATAGTTTCGTAAATAAACGGTTTCATGGCAATAATCCCCTTATGGACAACAAGGCTTCTCACGAAGCAAGGACTTATTATCATATCCCAACATTGACATTCTCACCGACCTAAAGGTGCGGTGATTCCCAAACCTCACGATTTGAGTTTCTGCTTCATCGCAACTGCCTCCACCCACAAGGAGTTTTCTGGTCTTATGTTCGCTCCACAGACTAGCCCCGCTAGCCCAGCGGTTTTTATGCGTCGAATACCTAAAAGGAATTCTTATCTGTTGTTTTGATTCCAGGGATGTTTACCATTGCCCTATCCTCTTTTCCCGGTCTACCGATTTATCTGCGCCGCCAG
Source organism: Microcoleus sp. FACHB-DQ6 (assembly GCA_014695175.1). Lineage (GTDB taxonomy): Bacteria > Cyanobacteriota > Cyanobacteriia > Cyanobacteriales > Microcoleaceae > Microcoleus. The sequence continues at coordinate 3,114 of JACJNV010000068.1, forward strand.
TTGTACTGGACTTCGCTCGTTAGGCTGTCTGAATCCATCGTCGCGGGTGGGTCATTGACCAAACTATAGTTTAATATAAAGCCGTCCTACAACGACGGGGTTTCCACCCACCGTTCTGATGAACAATCTCAAAACTAAAAAACCAAATTCCCCAAACAACACTCCCTCGCCGTGGAACACCCTGTGGACGTACAGCATCATGAGCGCGATCGCACTTTTAATGCTGTTTCCCTTGCTGTGGCTGCTCAGTACCTCCCTCAAATCCCCCAACGAAAACATCTTTCAGTTTCCCCCGCAACTGTGGCCACAACAGCCAACCCTCGAAAACTTCATCAAAGTTTGGCAAACCAACCCCTTCGGCCGCTACCTGTTCAACAGCACCCTAATTGCCGGCCTCACAGTTAGCATCAACGTCCTCTTTTGTGCTCTCGCCGCTTACCCCTTAGCCAGACTCAAATTTCGCGGCCGCGAAGCCATCTTAATCACAATCATTTCCACAATCATGATTCCCTTCCAAATAGTCATGATTCCCCTATACATATTGACAGTACAACTCGGACTAAAAAATAGTTATTTAGGCGTAATCTTTCCCGGACTAGCCTCAGCCTTCGGCATATTTTTATTACGACAAGCATTCCTAGCAGTTCCCAAAGAACTAGAAGAAGCCGCCCGCATCGACGGCTGCAGCGAATTAGGCATTTGGTGGCACGTCATGATTCCGGCAATTAAGCCAGCTTTAGTCACCCTAGGAATTTTCGTATTTATCGGTTCTTGGAGCGATTTTCTGTGGCCACTGCTAGTTTTAGACAGGCCGGAATATTACACTTTACCTTTAGGGGTAGCCAATTTAGCCGGGACATTTTCTTTAGATTGGCGTTTAGTTGCGGCGGGTTCTATTATTTCTATTGTTCCAGTTTTAGGACTATTTTTGCTCTTGCAAAAATACATTGTGCCAACAGAAACTGCTGCTGGAGTCAAGGGATAGAATCAAGATAAACAATCGGCATTTATCCGCGTTCATCTGCGGTTAAAAATTAAAAACTTTTGAACTCACAACTCACAAAATTTATTTTTTATGCACGAACTGCGAAAAATTCGCTGGATTATCGATCGCGCTGCGGTCGTAGATACGATCGTAGCATTTGCCAATGCGATCGATGCCCAAGACTGGCAAAAATTGCGATCGCATCTAGCAAAGGAAATAGATATCGACTATTCAGAATTTCGAGGTGAAACTCCCCGACGAGTAACCGCAGAAGAATACATAAAACAGCGGGTAGAAGGTCTTGCCGGTTTGCGAACGCTGCACGTCAGCACAAATCACGAGGTAACTATTAAAAGGGATGCTGCCAAATGTAAGTCTGTGTACCGTATTTATCGACTTGACCCCGATCGCGAATCGGGACAGAATCGGCTGGATACAGGAGGTAACTATTTTCACTCCTTGATTCAAACAGACAGACATTGGCTAATCACAGGAATCAAGCAAACTGTGGTAATTGTCAGCGGCAACACTCAAGTGCATGGCGCTTTGCGGGACACATCGCGATAAAATCTAATCCACAACTGAAATGCCCTCCTATTTTCCTAACTCAGAATTTTCTCCTACCTGGGAGTAAAAACTGCGCTAGGATAAGCAATCCGCTTGTGATTGAACTGTTCCCAAACCCGCACAAAAATCTCCGCGATTAGAGACATATCCTCCCGAGTCAAACCCGAATCGAGCAACTGATTATCCTGCCAGCGAGCCCTCAGAATCCGATTAACCATATTCAAAGCCTCTTCATGAGTAGCATCCTTGAGCGATCGCAAAGCAGCCTCGCAAGAATCCGCCAGCATCAGAATCCCCGTTTCCCGCGACTGCGGAATCGGCCCATCGTAGCGAAAATCCTCCTCCCTCACTTGGCGACTGGCGATTGCTAACTTTGAATTATTCGCATCTGGCAAAGCAATTTTTAAATCTTCTATTTCTTTTGCAGCAATTTGCTGCGCTTGGTGGTAGAAATAAGCAATTAACATTGTACCTTGGTGCTCGGGAATAAACGCCTGAATTGCCTTCGGCAATCGATGTTTCCGCGCCATCACCAAGCCCTCGCTAACGTGCTTTTTGATAATGTCCGCGCTCGCCCAAGGGTCATTGATTTCATCGTGTTTGTTACCCCCGCCCATTTGATTTTCACAAAATCCGAGCGGGTCGTGCATTTTTCCAATATCGTGGTATAATGTCCCAGCTCTGACCAGCTCAACATTGCAGCCGAGTTCCCGGGCCGCAGCCTCCGCCAAACTCGCCACAAACAGCGTGTGCTGAAAAGTCCCCGGAGCCTCGGCAGCCAATTTCTTCAACAGCGGGCGGTTGGGATTGGCAAGTTCCGCCAGCCGAGTCGGCGTAATCAAGTCAAAAACGTGTTCCAAATAGGGGCTGATGCCGATCGCCACAACGCTCCAAGCCAAACCGGCCAAACTTTGCGCGCCCACAGTACCGAGCACGACGTACCAAATCGCACCGACAGCGGCGCTGGCAATCAAAGTTCCCACCAGATAAACCGTGCCCTGAGTCAACCCAAGAGCCAAGCCCAAAAGAGCCAATTCCTCGCGCGATCGCAGCCGCCCGGCCATAAAAGCGCCCAGCAATCCCCCCGCCCCGCTAGCCACCAAATGAATCAACTCCACATTTAAGCCAACAGGCAGCAGCGCCGACAGCAGCCCTACCACAGTCACTCCCACCGCCGAACCGTAGAAGCCGCCCGCTAAAATCCCGATCGCAGGCAAACTCGTCCAAGGCAGCCCCAAATTAACCAGCACTGGGGCGCTCAAAGTCAGCAGCAGCAGCAGCAAATGATCTCTTCGGCGCAAGCGGTAGTGCCTTTCCACCAGCAGTACGATCGCAATTGCCCCCCCGACTAAACAAACAAAACCCGCCAGCCCCAGCCAATTCACCCCCCGCCGGCTTAAACCAAAATAGTCCAGCAACACGAAATCTTCCTGCGAGATCTCTTTTCCTTGTGCAACAATTATCTCCCCCTGCTCTACTGCGATCATCACCGGTTTGACGTTTTGCGCCGCTAATTCAGCTAGCTGTTTGGTTTCTTCGGGATCTCTCACCAGATTTGGCTGCAAAATCGCTGTTAAACCCTCAACCGCCAAAGCTTGGGACTCTAACGGCACTTCATCAGCCACTTGCAGCTTCACAGCTTCTTTCAAAATCTCTTTTGGCAAGCCCTGCGGGATACCTTGAGCCACCATCCTTTTTGCCGCCCGACTCATACCCGTTTGGGTTTTCTGCCAAGCTGCATCCGACAAATCAAACAGCGAAGTATCGTAAATCTGTCGGAACCCGGAAACCGACGGTTGTTCCAGCGCCTCCACAGCATTGAGATAGCGTCGGCGAGCCTCGGAAATACGGTCTGTCAGGCTTTGAAAGTCTGCTTTTGAAACCGATCGGCTGTAAGCTTGCAGTTGAGCGATAGCATCTTGCTGAGACTTGTTATCTGTTGCTGCAGCAATTGCGGGGGAATCCAAACTCAATCGCTCGGAAGTTGCACTTTTGTCACCCGCTTGCGCCACAATAGATCGCCACTCCCACTCCGGACAGCCCCGCAAGTAAACCTGAGCCGTATTTGAGAGCACCGAGGGACTCGCAAACGGAAACGGGCCTACCGCCTTCCGCAGCTCGCTTCCCTGCTGCAAAAATTGTTCTAATTCTCGATAAATTTGTCCGTCAACTGCTGGATCGAGCATTAATATCGCTACAGCTCCGATCCGCGCTGCTTTCCGCTGTTCTTCAGTAGTTTTGTAATCGGGGATGCTAGCACTAGCAGGAGCCTTAATCGTCTGAGGAGCTTTCGTCCCCACATCCAGTTTCGGCTGGTTGTAGAAGCGGTGGCCCAGAGTGCTGCTTAGGGAAACTACCGCTACGAGCGCCAACATAGGGGAACGAGCTTGATTTTTGAGGCTTGATTTGGACGTTTTACTTGTAAATCTAAAAGTAGTAAAAGTCTCGGGAAGAAGCCATTTCTGGCGCGACCAACGGCTCAGGAGAGGCCCGCCAGCGCGTGAGGTATCTGCTTTGCTACAGCCATTTTGCACTTTAGCAATGTGTTGGCGTAGTGAGCGCGCAGCCCCTAGCTGCTCAATCTGCCGCATCAATGAGGAGAGCGTATTCATTTGTGTCGAAGATATATCACTGTTATCCAGCAGCTTTGTCAGAATTTCTGACTATGCATCTTGATTGATTTTATCCGAACTACCCTGGCTGAATATTCAACCCTCCAGGCTACTTTGCCTGACTATCGCCAGCAGTTGGCTTTCCTAACGGTGGCCAACAACCCAAGCAGCTTCTTTGCTTCCCTTGTCCATCTTGAACAGAACTTGCGCGCGAGGGCTAAAAACCCCGTTTCTCCGTAGATTCTTCGTTTCCCAACCCCATATTCTCGTTTAAACCTGGCTTGTTGGGGCAGGCGCGTCCGATTTAATTTTTCACTTTTTAATCTTTAATTGTCGCTCTCCTTCCACTTTCGCTGTTGACTTGTTAATGGCTAATTGCTAATTTCTGGTTTCCCCTTACCGTTAAAAGCTCCAAACTTTATATTTTACGAGGTCTAATGACATAAGGTGCAGCCACCGCTCGGGCTAGCGCGGCGGAATCCAGTCCGGCATCTGACCTGTAAACTCCCGCCCAAACAGCAAACAGGTTATTTGCTAACTCTACAATTTTTGCATCGCTGCCAGTTCCCCAGAGCGAAGTTTCTCGGCCGTCGGCTAGCTGCTGGGATTTAACGTCAGGCGAAGATACCTGTCGCCATTCTACAGGAATCGCAGCAACGCCGTTATAGGCTCCAGACAAAGCTCCTGTCAAAGCGCAGGTGAGTTGTCCAGCTATGCCACAGCGGGCCGCCCGCACCACTGACAAGCGCAAGTCTTCTGGGGTGTTCAAGAAGCAGTAGAAAGCTAAGGTAATGGGAATGAAATTTCCTGGGTTAATTGACTCGGTTTGTAATTTTTTCTCGCCTTCGCCCTGTCTTTCTCGCAAAGCTGTGGCAGTTTTGCACAGGTGAGTGGTGGCTGTTTCTAAATCGGCTCCCTTTTCTAGTAGTATTTGCACTTGCAGCAGCAGCTCTGTTAAGGCATTATCTGTTTTCAGGTAAGCAAGTGTTTGCTCGATCGCTGTCGCCGGGTCAAGTCTTTCTTTGAGAGCTCGGGCGATCGTATATGCTACTGCTAAAATTGCTGTTTCCCATTCTGGCTGGTTGTCATTGTGCCAAACCTCTATCGCCAGCATGATTTTTTCTCGCAGCTTGGCTTTATTTTCGTGAAAAAACATCGCGGATGGCAGCGCAGCAACGGCAGCTTCACCAGGGTTAAGCAGGGTTTGAAACTCACTGTTGCGGGGATGGTAAATTTCCGACTTGGCAAATGCTTCCCAAGTATCGCGCCAATCTTTTAAATCTAAACTTCTACACCGAATGAAACTTTGAGCGCAAGCTACCGCAAGTCTCCCGGATTCGGATGAGTCTTTGCCACTGAGGATTTTGCTGTTGAGAGAATTCAACGCCAATGTTGCCCCACTTAAGGTCAATTGTTGGTGTTTCGTCAGTTGTAAAATTGGCTGCAAGTCTTCTGTTTGTGGGGGAATACCCACGAGTTGCCTCTGGTATTGCAGGCCTATAGAGTCTCCTAAAACTGCCCCCAGGATGGTTCCTTGAAACTTGCTCAACAGGGAATGCCGCATTTGAATTTAACTCAAGTTGTTAGTAATTGGTAATCGGTAATTTAGAACTCTTCCTGGTTTGCTTCTTGGCCTAACTCTTGTGATTAATTTTAATTCAACCCAAACATATAAGGGCTGGTTTTCTATCTAAAACCTGCCCTCATCCGATCGCTACAATCGGTAAATTTTTAATTTTTAATCAAGTAACTAACTAGAGCTTGCAACCCCAGCCGATAACTTTCTGAGCCAAAACCGCTGATTTGCCCGATCGCCACCGCTGCGATAAACGAGTGGTGCCGAAAAGCTTCCCGCCGGTAAATATTGCTCAGATGAACTTCTACCGCAGGGATATTCACCGCGGCGATCGCGTCTCTAATTGCCACACTCGTATGAGTATAAGCTCCAGCATTAATCAATAAGCCTTGGTGCTGCCCTAACATCGAGTGAATTGCATCCACCAAGACCCCTTCATGATTCGACTGCTGAATTGAGACTTGCACCTGGAGGGCTTGCGCTTCTCGTTCTAACAACTTGTTGATATCATTTAAAGTCGCAGAACCATACACTCCAGGTTCTCGCTGACCCAATAGATTCAGATTAGGGCCGTGAAGTACCAGGATATTTAACAATTTTAAAATTTCCAGCGCAACAAAAACTATGAGAGTTTTGACATGGGATTTAGAACCAGTCTGCCACCTCAAACCTCAAACCTCAAACTTCTAATTCAGTCCCGACTACCTGCGATTTCTCGGTTGGTTGACAGGAATACGAATCGGCTCGAGTTCCGGTTCAGGTTCGGGACTCAGCAGTCCTTCTATCAGCTTGCGAACCCATTCTTTAATTTCTTCCAGCACCTTTTCAATGTCTTCCATTGAACGGATAGCTCCTTTTTTTATAGTCTAGATTGCTAAACCGACGGCTAAATATCTGAAAATAAGCAAGCACGACTTTGAAACCAAAGGTCAAACTTGCTTTCTCACTTGCTGGTTATTTTGAGCAATGGAGAGAGTCAGTATATTGGCCAATCAGTCCTATCTTATTATCATAACGAATCTTTACAGATAATCAATAGGCCAGCGGAATATTGCCGAACTATCTCGGAGTAGAGAGTGTTAAATAAAGCTTAAGCTTACGGTTGACTGTTGACAATTGACCAACCGTAGGATTTTTTCTACGCTTTTGCCAACAATAATTTACGGCGGAGCCGATCGAGCGCCGTACAGCTACTCAGATTCCGAATCCAATCGCGGCCTCGGGCATCCCCAAAGCGGTATTCAAAACTTTCTACGTCGCCGTCGGGGCCCGCTAAACCGACATAAACCAATCCGACAGGTTTAGCGTCTGTGCCGCCTCCGGGCCCGGCGATGCCTGTAATGCTCAATCCCCAATTGGTATTGAGGCTGGCGCGCACTCCCGCAGCCATTTGTTTTGCCACTTGGTGGCTGACTGCCCCAAACTCGGCTAAATCTTGCGGATTAACACCTAATAATCCTTCCTTAACCCGATTGTCGTAAGAAATAATCCCGCCTAAAAAGTAGCTCGAACTGCCGGGAACACCAGTCAGCATCGCCCCCAATCCACCTCCGGTGCAGGATTCAGCCACGCTAAGAGTTTGCCCCGCATCGAGCAACAATTGGCCGACAGTCGAAGCGAGGGTATCGCTATCAGCACCGTAACAGTCTAAGCCGGCAATTTGCCGCAATTGTTGTTCGATCGGCTCAATCAAGTTTGAAGCAGCCACGGACGACTCCGCGCGGGCCGAAATCCGCAGTTTGACTTCGCCGTGATTGGCGTAGGGAGCCACAGTAGGATTAGTTAAATTGAGAAAACTATCTACTTTTTCGGCCAATGCCGACTCAGCAATCCCCCAAAATTTTAATGTGCGGCTGTAAATAGTTGCGCTGCACCAGCCGGCATTTTTCAGGTAAGGAACGGCGGTTTCTTGCCACATCAAGTGCATTTCCGCCGGTACGCCGGGAAATGTCATTACTGTCACGTTAGAAACCGGCTGCCAAATAATACCCGGTGCAGAACCGCTGCGGTTAGGCAGAATGTCCGCACTTTCTGGAATTAAAGCTTGTTTGCGGTTGCTGGGACTCATGGTGCGTCCCCGCTGGGCAAATTTGTATTCGATATCTGCAATAATTTCCGGCTTTTCGATGAGGGGAACCCCAAAAAAATCGGCGATCGTTTCGACTGTCAGATCGTCTGGTGTGGGGCCCAGGCCTCCGGTGAAGAGCAAAAGCTGCGATCGACTGACAGCGATTTCTAACACTTGTTTGATGCGTTCTGGATTGTCCCCCACCACTGTTTGATAGTAGTGAGGGATTCCCAGACTCGCTAATTCTTTGGCTAAAAACTGGGCATTGCTATTAAGAATATCGCCTAACAGCAATTCAGTGCCAACACAAATAATTTCAGCAACCATTCAATTTTAGATTTTAGATTTTGGATTTTAGATTGGGGAATTGGGCATTGGTAATTGGGAATTGGGCATTGGGAATTGGGCATTGGGCATTAGAAATTATTTTTCTTCCTTCTTCCTTCTTCCTTCTTCCTTCTTCCTTCTTTCTTCTTCCTTCTTCCTTCACCTAGCGTGTCTCCAAACTTTCCAGCTAGCATATCCCAGCAAACTTGTTGCACCCATAGCGTAAATTACGCCGCTGGGAAGCGAAAAAGCTAGGGCTAAACTTCCCACCCACAGTGTCAGCGAGTAAATAAATAAAACCGCAAATCGATGGGATAGTCCGGCTTGTAGAAGTCGGTGGTGGAGGTGGCGCTTGTCAGCAATAAACGGTGACTTGCCGTTGCGAAGTCGATCGAGAATCACCGCCGACATATCTAAAATCGGTACAGCTAAAATTAAATATGGCAGCAACACAGAAGTAACAGCCGTAGTTTTAACTAACCCAATTACTCCCACTCCAGCGAGAGTAAACCCGATAAAATAAGCCCCGCCATCTCCCATAAAGATTTGAGCCGGATTGAAGTTGTAGCGCAGAAATCCCAAGGCTCCGCCAGCCAAAGCCGCTGCAATCAGGGCCGCCGCCGGTTGGTGCATCGACAGACTGACAATCAGCATCACAACTGCTGCAATCCCTGAAACTCCGGCAGCTAAACCGTCTAAACCGTCAATCCAGTTGATGGCGTTGGCCATACCGACGAGCCAAATTACGGTAATTGGCAAACTCAGCCAGCCAATATTAGTCAGTCCCAGGGAGGGAACTGTGAGAAACTCAATTTGTACGCCTGCCATCCAAACGATGCTGGATACGCCAATTTGCATGAGCAAGCGTTTTAAGGCCGAGAGCGAAAATAGGTCGTCTGCTAAACCGATGAGGAAGAATCCGATGCCGCCGAGGGTGACTCCCCAAATTTCGTATTCGTCTTTGGGATTGAGAACTTGGCCGTTAGCATCGATGAAGCCTCCTGAGAGCCAGACAAATAAGAGGGCAGTGATAGTGCCGAGAAAGATGGAAACTCCTCCCAAGCGCACCATCGGGCGCTTGTGGACTTTTCGCTCGCCTGGCCGATCGACTCGCCCGCTTTTGAGACCAATTTTTTTGACTATTGGCGTACTCCAGAGGACGATGATCGCAGAAACCAGAAAAGCGAGTATGTGGTACAGATACTGATACGGCATCTGAAATCAATTTTAAATAGTGCGGGGCAATTAGTCTGTCAGGCAGAGTCTACTACATTTCAGATGGCTTGTAACAAGGAAACATCTTGAAGAGCGACTGGGGGTTTGGGAGTCGGAGATTTGCCACAATGGCAGTTGCCCTGGGGCGAATTGTCAGGTTTTTCATTCATAACTCTCGAATTAACGATTTGAAATATCGACTCTTTCGCGAGCAAAAAAGTCGATATTTGGCGAGCGGGCCCAGTTGAGCGGTATCTTTCACAACCGACAAATACCGTTAGTCAAACCAGCCCCGCCCGACAAATATCTTTACTAAAAACCGTATTGGCGATCGATATTTTTGGTGAAAACCGCTTGTCAATATCGCTACCGACAACTCTCAATCTTTTCCTGCTCTTTTACCCTTTTACCCGTACACTTCCAACTACCAATTTCCCATTGCCGATCAGGAAAATTAAGCTAATGCCGGCACTTTCAAGTACAAGTGGGGATATAAGGGGAAGCGATCGCACAGTGCTGCTACTCGACGCAGGCATTCGGCTGCGACGCTTTCATCATCTGGATTTAGCAGGCGATCGGCAATAATATTGCCAATCTCGGTAAATTCTGCTGTTCCCATTCCCCTGGTGGTCATCGCCGGCGAACCGAGTCTCAAACCGCTGGTGACAAAGGGCGATGCCGGATCGAAAGGCACGGTATTTTTATTAGCAGTAATATTCACACCGCTGACTAATTGGTCGGCTCGCTTGCCTGTCATATTTGCCGATCGCAAATCAACTAGCATTAAGTGATTGTCCGTGCCGCCGGAAACGAGTTTTAAACCCCGCTGCTGCAACCGTTCCGCTAAAGCGCGCGCATTTTCAATTACTTGACCGGAATAAGTTTTAAATTCAGGCTTTAATGCTTCGCCGAAAGCTACTGCTTTGCCCGCAATGACGTGTTCTAAGGGGCCACCTTGAGTGCCGGGGAAAACTGCTTTGTCAAACTTTTTGCCTAATTCCGGGTCATTGGTCAAAATCAAGCCGCCACGGGGGCCCCGCAGGGTTTTGTGAGTGGTGGTGGTGACTGCGTGACAGTGAGGGAGGGGGTTGGGGTGGTGTCCTGTGGCGACTAACCCGGCGATGTGGGCGATGTCGGCGAGGAGGTAGGCTCCGATTTCGTCGGCGATCGCTCTAAACTTCTCAAAGTCGATAATTCGCGAATATGCTGAATAGCCACAAATTAGCAATTTCGGTCGGTTTTCTTTGGCCAGTGCCAAAATTTCGTCGTAGTCGAGCTGTTCTGTTTCTTGGCTGACGCCGTAGTGAAAAGCTTTGAACCATTTGCCGGATACGTTGACCGGCGAACCGTGGGTCAAGTGTCCGCCGTGGGACAAATCCATGCCCATAATTCCGTCTCCGGGTTCCAGCAAGCTCAAAAATATTGCAAAGTTGGCTTGAGCGCCGGAGTGGGGCTGGACGTTGGCGTGAGCGGCTCCAAATAGCTGTTTGGCGCGGTCGATCGCGATTTGCTCGATGCCGTCAATAAATTCGCAGCCGCCGTAGTACCGTTTTGCTGGCAGTCCTTCGGCGTATTTATTGGTCAGCACAGAGCCTTGAGCTGCCATTACCGCTGCGGAGGTAAAGTTTTCGCTGGCGATGAGTTCTAGGTGGTCTCGCTGCCGCTGGAGCTCTTGCCCGATTAAATCGGCAATTAGCGGATCGGTTTTGGAAAGAAATTCTAAGTTAGAGTCCGTCACAATAATCAACCTCTTGACAGTTTTGGGATTGGGAATTGGGGATCTTTTAGCCTACTACGGATTTCGCACCATTGACAGAAATATTACGTTGTGTTCAGGTTAAGCCGTTTGTCCCCAACTCCTGACATACAATGAAATTACTGGTGTGAAACCTGCCGGAGGTATCAAATGTTAGTCATTTTAATGGAAAATCAGATGCTTGCCCCTCAGTGTGTTTGCCAAAGTTGTTTGCTGGCCGATGGCACTGGCCAACCGCGCTGGAGCGGTGGAGAGCTTCGCTGCGGTCATCGAGTTGCTAAACCTACGGAAAATTTGCCCGATCGGTACGAGTGTCAAATGGGCTTCACGATCGCTAATATTAAATAACAAAGCCTGCATCGGGTAGTTGAGGCTGCTCCCCGCTGAGTGAAAAGCAAGTTCCGGGCGAGTCGGAACACAAACCCTGCTGCTGCGTTATCCTGAGTTTAATGGAATTAATAGTTAATCGATCGACTCAGGAGAGTTCATTATGACTTGGCGCGGATCTACAACTGTTCCAGACCGGATTTTTGCTTCTTTGCCTTATTTGCTCCCGCTGGTTGACGGGCTTGCCTTTGGCAGGTTTCTGTTTACACAGTTTCCTGTGCTGCAACTGTTGTTTATACCGCTAGCTCCTTTGATGCAAATTTATAGTTTGCCCTTTGCTAGCTTGGTTATTTTCTTTGCTCTGTATTTAGGAGTAGTTAGAAACGAAAACATCAGTCACTTCATTCGTTTTAATGCGATGCAGGCGATTCTTTTAGACATTGTTTTGATGCTGTGCGGTCTGGTTTTGCCGATTTTTTCTAACGGCTTACAAGTCGCATTTATTGCGGAAACTCTGTATAACATGGTGTTTTTGGGCGCTTTTGCTGCATTTGCCTATGCAGTCGTGCAGTCGCTTTTGGGACGCTATGCAGAGATTCCTCCGCTTTCGGATGCTGTTTATATGCAGGTTCGTTAGTCAATTGGCAGTTGGCTGTTGACCGTTGACAGTTGACAGTTCGCAGTTGTTAGTTGTTAGTTGTTGGTGATAATCACCAATTACCAATTACCCATTACTAATAACTACTGTATTTTCAAGACTGCCGATGCCTTCAATTTCGATGCGGACTCGATCGCCTATTTGTAGCGGCCCTACTCCTTGCGGCGTTCCAGTCAGTATCACATCGCCGGGAATTAGGGTCATTATTTGACTGATGTAGGAGACGAGGAAGTCTGGGGAAAATACCATGCGATCGATCTGGGATGACTGTACTGGTTGATCGCTTTCATTGATAAAAGTCTGCAATTGTGCAGCAGGACTCAATTCGCGGACAATCCAAGGCCCCAAGGGACAAAATGTATCGAACCCTTTGGCCCTCGCCCACTGGTTGTCCCGCTTTTGCAAATCTCTGGCTGTTACGTCGTTGGCGATAGTATAGCCCCAAATTTTGCTGTGTGCTTGTTCGGGAGTGCAGTTGGTACAATGTTCGCCAATTACCAGAGCCAATTCTCCCTCGTAGTCTACCCTTTCCGACTGCTGCGGATAGCGAATCGCTCCACCTGTGGGGATGACAGCACTCGGAGGCTTGAAAAACAGCAGGGGCTCAGCAGGTACTGGGGTTCCCATCTCGGCGGCGTGATCGACATAATTTTTCCCTACGGCTACAATTTTTGAGGGAGAGCACGGGGCGAGAATTTGGTAAGTATCTGGTGAAAGTTCCAAATCGGTTGGTTGTCCTTTTAACCAGGGCGGTGCATCAAATACTTGAACGCTGTGGCTGAGTTGCAGTAAACCGTAATGGATGTGTCCTTGTGTTGTTTTGACTCGAACGTAGCGCTGGGCCATACTATTTTAGATTTTAGATTTTAGATTCTAGATTCTAGATTAAGAGGATATAGGCATAATTGCGGAAAATTAATTTGTTTATGCCCGTTTAAGATTTTCGCTGTGCAATTTTGCAACCGCTTTCTGTACAAATGCCGTGCAGCGGTTTGTCCCAGGGGTCAACTGGTAGTTGGGGGAGCAAGGCAAATTCAAAGATTGTGCCGATCGCAATTTTTGATTCCCACTCAGCTAAACTGAGCATTCTGTCGTAATAGCCGCCGCCGTAGCCCAAGCGATAGCCGCGAACATCGCAGCCTACTGCGGGTACGAGCATTAAATCTACTGCTGAGCGGTCTATTTTAGGAGCATCCGGCAGGGGTTCGAGTATGCCATAAGCTCCAGTATGTAAAGCATCTCCGGGCTGCCAGATGTGCCAGGATAGCTCTTTGCCGACACAGCGGGGAAATCCCCATTTGCGGGGAGTTACAAATAGGGGACTTAAATCTGGTTCTTGGCGACAACTGAAGTAGGCGAGGATTGTTTTTGCTTGGGTGAATAGGGGCGAGTTTTGCAGGTGATTGCAGAGGCGATCGCTCTTTTGTCTCCATTCTTGTGGTGATAGGGATTTGCGGGTGTTGAGGAGCGATTTTCTTAATTCGGTTTTAGTTAATGAAGGTTCAGCAGTATTCATATTTGCGATCGAATCTCTCGTTTGAGTTCCAGTCCGACAGGGGTTTTCAACCCCTGTCTCACAGCGAAAGTCCTCTAAAAGAAGACTACAATTAATTGCATTTTCATCACATTCTGTAGTCGGTTTTAACCGACTTTAGCTTTGAGGCAGGGGTTTCAACCCCTGCCGGACTGTCGGACTGTCGGAAAGTATCAATAAACTGGATTTGAGAGCACATATTGTCTCACCACAGGACAAACGCTGAATAGCGTTTCATTCTCGTGCTCTTCTATTTCAACTAACGATCGCCTCCCCAAAGATTGCAGCCCGTTGAATAACTCCGAGGGCGATAAATCGGCATCTTGTAACAATTGCTCTATTGAAACTGAATTTGCTTGGCGGCTGAGGCGGCAGATGAGGTTTTTTTCTAATTCTGACAAACGATTTATCTGCGGGTGCAATGTTGCTGCCAATTCTTCCCCTAAGAATAGCATATCATATTTCAAAAATTCTGCAACCCTACCTCGGAATATTTCTTGAATGGTGGTGGCGACTATTTTTAACCACAATGGATTGCCTCGGTAGGTGTTAATTAGGTTTTCCCATTTTTCGGGATTGAGTAAACTTTTTTGTCTGAAAATTTCTGCGGCTGCTGTACCTAGGCCTTTGAGTTGTAAGCTGCGAACTGGTGATTTTTCTCCTTTTAAGGCGGTAATTTCTCTGGGTGGTTCCCAACTGTTGAGGATTAAGCAACTGTTGTGGGTTGTTTCTCCGATTTGTCTGAAGAGGATGCTGTAATTTTCGCATTCTGGGCGGTAATTTCCTGCTAATTGTCCGCTGCTGAGAATGGTTTGCACGTCGTCGATGATAATGAGACAGCGGTTTTTTCGCAGAAATTCCATTAACAGGGAAAGTCGCTCGGGAATGCTGGTAGGGAGTTCGATTTCGGGTTGATTTAAAATAAATTCTAGGAAATTTTTTAGGGTAGTTTCTAAGGGTGGGGAGTGGCGGAGACTTCGCCAGATGACGCATTCAAAGTTATGCTGAATTTTTTGGATGAGGTGGAGGGAAAGTGCGGTTTTGCCGATGCCGCTGAGCCCTGATATGGCTGCGAGGTTGCACTTTTCTTGGACGATGGATTTTTCGAGGGTGGCGAGTTCGGATGCGCGATCGGACAATAATGAAATATGAGGTGCGTCTGCTAAGTCTAGTCGGGTTTGGGGTTTGGAGGTGTCTGAGGTGGGGGTGGAGGGCGATCGCTTTTGTGAATATTCTGAAAATTGACTATCCTTACAGACATTGACATTACCAATAAAAAAATCGTTTCCCGAATTTGATGAAATGATGAATAATTGTCGTCTCTCAAGTGTCGATCGTAAATTTGAGGGAGTAACTTCTTCACCTAATACATTTGATAAACGCTTCCATAATTTTGAAGCTACATTCCTGACGTGACCTTCGCTACAATGCGATACTTCTGCGATTTGAGAGTATTTTTTACCTTCCCATACACCCCCCAGGATAGCTTCTTGCAGATCCTCCAAATGTTCTCCCGTCTTAGCGAAAACCAGGTCATCGGCAAATCTCAAGACTTCTTTAACGTCCATCGGTGACTTAAGTTTAGGGGTTTAGCCTATTATACCTGCTATTTTATGACATTTTATGACATGGATGGCAACATTTGACTTTTTTTGACAGTTAGCGTCAGGTACAACAACTTACATTTTCTGACGTTTTATGACTGGACATCACTATAAATATAATGATATTATCCAAAGATAAGCGATAATTTTCCGCTAATAAACTATAGCAAAAAATTGGAGGAGTAAGCTCATGGCTGACCAACCCAAAAGAGAACCCAAGCTGAAATGTCCGCTGTCGCCAGAACAAAAGGAGACAGTCAAAGAGGTTGCTGATGTCATTGATAAGCATAGAAGAATTGTAAGAAAAATTACGGGTTAAAGCTAATAAAGAGTTGTTTGTTGGCCTCGGCTCGATATGAGAAATGATTTGAGTTTGTTTGAAATGATCCGACTATTTTTTGAACTGCTTTTTCAGCTAGTTGACTAAGAGTATTGATTTATCGTAGGTATTTGACCCTAAAAGGAAATAAGCATGGATGCACTCGTAGCCGCAATCACACAAATTTTACTTTACATTCACACCCAAGGCCCAGACGCGATCGCGCAGCTAACGGGACTACTCGAAGCTCTTAAGGTCGGAGCGGTTTCTGTTGCGGCTCTATTTGGCTTGGTTACTAGCGTACCCGCTGTTATTGAAATTCTTAGCCAATTGATAGCTTTAATCAGTTCAGGTGCCGGTGTTACGGAAATAGCGACAGCGATCGGCTCGTTGGCGGGCTCACTGGGATTGTCTATTGAGTCTGTCATCCATATCTTACAAATAATCGGCGCTTTCTTGCTGGCATTTTAAATAATATATCAAAAGCGATCGCCCTTCCTTAACTGAGGTGCGATCGCACTTTCCATTTATCCCCTCGATCGCAGTTCATCAAATTCTGCTTCTGAATCTTCCTTCGTAAAAATTACATCCTCATAAATAGCATCAATACCTGTGCGAAAATCTACGCTAGCCAAGTGAATTGCGCTTCCTTGAGTATAGGAATACAAAACCCACAACCCTTCAGCATTGCGGCGAAAACACTCTACCCGCTCACGTTTTTGGCTAATTAACACATACTCTTGCAGCGTTTCTAATTCTTGATAGTCAGCAAACTTATCGCCCCGATCGAATCCTTCAGTACGATTTGACAACACCTCGACAATTAAACAAGGATATCTTTTAAAAGATTGAGATGATTTGTCCCGTTCGTCGCACGTTACCATCACGTCAGGATAGTAGTAAATATTCTTCGATTCAATCCTAGCTTTCATGTCAGACATATAAACACGACAGCCACTACCCCGAACTTGATTTCTCAAAAGTGCAAATAAGTTCCCGGCAACTGTCACATGAGCGTCATTTGCACCAGCCATTGCATAGGTTTCGCCCTGAATATACTCGTGTTTGAGCGGACTGAGTTCTTCTAACTTCAGATACTCTTCCGGCGAGATATAATTGTGGGTGCGATCGGCAATCATTGGCTTTCCCAAATTTCAGTTTTCGATGATTTCAGTCGAGGTATTTGTATTATAGCAGTTTTCACTTGGATGAAATACAGGACACAGCAGTAGGGACACCGCACTGCTGCCGACTATTGTCAGTGAATTTTAACCCAAATTTGTATAATTTATTAGTGCCAAAAGGCGGACTGGTTTGTGTAGGATAGGTGGCAACCGCCCACTATTATAAATGAGGATTGTAACCCGCATTTAGTATTATTCCTAAAAAAACCCGGTTTCTTCAAGAAACCGGGTTTTTCACACTCAAACGGCGTGTTTTCGATACCAATCAATCGTATTTTTCAACCCTTCCTTAAACTTCACTTCCGCAACAAAACCAAACTTTTCCTTAGCCCTTTGCGTATCCAAACAGCGGCGCGGCTGACCGTTCGGTTTGTCTGTTTCCCAAACAATTTCTCCCTCAAATCCCATCAATTCGCAAATAGTTTCCACTAAATCGCGAATTTTAACTTCGCTATTCGTTCCCAAATTAACAGGGTCAGATTCACTGTAAGATTGAGCCGCCATCACAATTCCCCGCGCGGCATCTGTGGAATACAAAAACTCGCGGCTGGGGCTACCGTCGCCCCAAACTGGCAGTGTTTTGTCTCCCCTTTGTTGCGCTTCGTGGACTTTGCGAATTAATGCGGGGATGACGTGGGAACTTTTCGGATCAAAGTTATCTTCCGGGCCGTACAGATTTACTGGTAGCAAGTAGATACCGTTGAATCCGTACTGCTGGCGGTAGGATTGCAGTTGCACTAATAAGGCTTTTTTCGCTACTCCGTAAGGTGCGTTAGTTACCTCTGGATAGCCGTTCCACAGGTCATCTTCTTTGAAAGGAACTGGGGTGAAGTTGGGATAAGCGCAAATGGTGCCGACGCAGACAAATTTTTCGACTCCTGCTTCGTAGGCGGCGTGGATTAGTTGCGCGCCCATCATCAAATTGTCGTAAAATAATTCAGCGGGTTTGACTAGGTTTAAACCGATGCCGCCGACGTGGGCGGCGAGGTGAACGATGATATCTTGTTGGTCGGCGGCGCGCTTGCAGTTTTCCATGACGCGGAGGTCGCAGTCGCGCGATCGAGTTACCGAAATTTTATCAGCATCGGCCCCCGCTTTCACTAGCTGGTCGATTACCTGACGGCCCAAGAAACCGGCGCCGCCCGTGACTAGAATGCGTTTGCTGCTTAAATCCAAGCTTGTCATAATTTTAGCCTCGGGATTTTGAATAAAGGTCGATCGACAATTTCAATTCTAAAATTTTTGCTTTAGCAAAAAAAGCTTTCAGCTACAGGACGATGTGGCCCACAAATCTGTTTTAGCTGCTGCTGATAGGGACTGGTCCGTGCACACCCGAAAGTTAGATTTATGAGTAACGAGTCCTCAACTATCATTTTAATGTTTTTTTTAGGCCGCACAGCCGAAAATTTTGCGAGCAATTAAGCTGGTTCTTTGAATGCCGATCGTGCTAATAGCTGTAAGAATTCTCTGATCAGTTGTGCAGTATTTGCAGGGGCAATCCTCCACGCGCCTTTCACCAAAGGGGTAGACACGGGACCCTACCCCTACAAATTGTTCGCACTGACGGCTTGGTTTAGCGACTTAATCAAATCCGTTGCCCGAACCCCGACCTTGCTCGTCTAAAGCTTTCATGTCAGCATCTACCATTAAATGTACTAACTCCTGAAAAGTTACAGAAGGTTCCCAATTTAATTGCTGGCGCGCCTTAGTCGAATCGCCTATCAACAGTTCGACTTCTGCTGGCCGCAAGTAGCGTTCGTCAAACTCCACATATTTTTGCCAATCTAAATTGACGTAAGTAAAAGCCAAATCGAGAAATTCCTTAATGGAATGGGTCTCGTTGGTAGCAATGACATAATCGTCAGGCTTGTCTTGTTGCAGCATCAGCCACATTGCCCGCACGTAGTCTTTAGCATAGCCCCAGTCCCGCTTAGAATCGAGATTGCCCAAGTAAATCTTTTTCTGCTTGCCGGCGACTATTCTGGCAACGGCGCGAGTAATTTTGCGAGTTACAAAAGTTTCGCCACGGCGGGGGGATTCGTGATTGAACAAGATGCCGTTGCAGGCAAAAAGTCCGTAAGATTCGCGATAATTTATTGTTTGCCAGTGACCGTAAACTTTGGCGCAGGCGTAAGGACTTCTGGGATAAAAAGGAGTTGTTTCCTTCTGCGGAACTTCCTGCACCAAACCAAACATTTCCGAAGAACCTGCTTGATAGAACCGCACTTCTATGCCGGTGCGGTGCTGATAGTCCCGAATTGCTTCTAGCAGGCGCAATACTCCCATTCCTACTGCGTCAACCGTATATTCCGGCGAGTCAAAACTGACTCGAACGTGAGATTGAGCGCCTAAGTTATAAATTTCTACCGGCTGAACTTCTTCCAATATCCGGCGGAGAGTGGTGCCGTCCGTCAAGTCGCCGTAGTGTAGAAACAGGCGCGCACCCTCACTGTGAGGATCGACATAGATGTGGTCAATTCGATCGGTATTGAAACTAGAACTGCGCCGGATAATGCCGTGAACTTCATATCCTTTTTCTAACAATAATTCGCTCAAGTACGAGCCGTCTTGACCTGTAATACCTGTTATTAGCGCTCGCTTACGTTGCGTCATCTGATTTTCCTTTGACAGGCTGTGTTAATTTACAATAAATTTTTTGGCAGAGGCTGTTGCTCCCTGCCGGCCGTATTCTCAAACTGCTTTATAAAACTTACTCAAACTTAACTTTAGTTACCTAAAGCCAGTTGAAGTTTACTTCCTACGCTGTTGGGTAGTCGGCTATCCCAAGATAAGTAGGCTATCCCCCTTAAGCCAAAGGTTATAGAGTTAAGTTTAACACCTAAACCTACAGTAGTGGATCTAGAAGAACTGATCTTTCTAGATGAATAAGAGGTAGGTTTATTTAAGTATTTGTCCCTTTAGTTAAGCTCACAATTCTTCGATCGGCATCCAGGAACTGTTGAGTATTGACAAAGAGTTTGTCGCTGACTGTCAGTAGTCAGCATCAGTGGTCAGTAACAAATAAAACTAACTACCGATTGCTGACTGCGGACAAAAATTAGTATGCGCCGTTATTTTTGGGAAAAATCACAACTCCAATTGTTTTGAAAAGAATCCACATATCCATCCAAAGGTTTTTGTCATTTGCGTAATAGAGGTCGATTTGGACTCGGCGGGGATAGGGAATGTCGTTGCGACCGGACACTTGCCACAAGCCTGTAATTCCAGGTCTTATGGTGAGAATTTTGTTGATGTGACGGCCGTATCTCGGCAGTTCTTCTTCAACTAAAGGTCTGGGTCCGACGACGCTCATATCTCCTTTTAAAACATTCCAAAACTGGGGAAACTCGTCTAAACTGGTCATTCGTAAAAATCTTCCAATCCAGGTAATTCGAGGGTCTTGTTTCAGCTTGAAATTGTCCTCAAACTCTTGACGCAAATGCGGAGAATTTTCCATGATTTCTAGCAATATATCGTCCGCATTTTCCACCATCGTTCTGAATTTAAGGCAATAAAACCTTTTACGGTTTTTGCCTACTCGTTCCTGTACGTAAAAAATAGGACCGGGCGAGCTTAAGGCGATTAAGAAAGCCAAAAGCAGGTAAACCGGAGCAAACAGGATCAGAACCGATAAGGAAAACAGGATGTCAAATAACCGCTTGAAAAGTTCTCCGTCGAGGTTCTGTAGAGAACGACTTATGCGTCTATCTCCTTGCAGGACAGACCCAAAACCGCGTCTTGCGATCGCTCGAATTACCTTGCCGGAGATTAGTTGGCTGTCGGCAGTCATCTTACTCCTTCACTTCACACCACACACAGTCCTGATCATAAAGCCTCAAGACGCTTTGTTCTCTGAATTATGTTTCCAATACTCAATTTTCTGCCTTCTGAAGGCTTCAAAAGGCAGAAGGAAGAAGGAAGAGGGCTTCTGGCGGCAGAAGGAAAAAGGCACAAGGCACTTATGCAGAGGTCTTCTGAAGGCACTTATACAAAGGCAGAAGGAAGATTGTCCCGCTATCGGGTTCTGGCACTCTCAAGCCCCAGACTCGGTAAAATCACGGGAGTGAAATTCCTGATAGCAGCGTTCCACAAAAGCTAGATAGCGCTGCCCAAAAACTTCGGGGGCAAACTGTTCAGCGCGCAACCTGCAGATTTCTGGCTCAAATTTGCCTTGCAACTGCTCAAATTCCTCGACAGCTTCGACT
Source organism: Microcoleus sp. FACHB-DQ6 (assembly GCA_014695175.1). Classification (GTDB taxonomy): domain Bacteria; phylum Cyanobacteriota; class Cyanobacteriia; order Cyanobacteriales; family Microcoleaceae; genus Microcoleus. Next base: position 24,051 of record JACJNV010000068.1, read on the forward strand.
AATGCTGCTGCGGTTTGGGAGGAAAAAAATAAACCAGTCCCTGTCTCTGGGTTTTGGCGAATGTCGAGCACTGTCTCCAAAGCGCCCCCTGCTGCATAGGAAATTACCGGCGTTCCGCAAGCTTGAGCCTCTACCAAAGCTATGCCAAAATCTTCACAAGCTGCATAAACAAAGGCTTTCGCTTCTGCCATGTACTTTTCAACTATCGAGGCGGGCTGCCAGCCGAGCACTTGCACGTTGGGTTTGGCGATTTGCCGAATCATTTCTAATTCTGG
>JACJNV010000069.1 GCA_014695175.1 Microcoleus sp. FACHB-DQ6
TATCACCTTATTCACCAGATTTTTCACCAATTGAAAATCTGTGGTCAAAACTTAAAATTATTCTCCGTTCTATCAATACTACTAATTATCAAGAATTAGGAAAAGCCATAGAGTTTGCGTTGGGGCAAGTTACATCGTCAAATATTTTTAACTGGTTTACACACTGCTGTTATTGTACCTCATCTTTTTGAGAAAGGCTATAATGATGCGAGCAACATCGGAATTAGCATCATGAGTCGGTTTAGTAACAATTAATTGCCGTTCTGGAACAGCAGCTCCGCTAGAGTTAATCCAAACTAACCGCTCGGGTTTATTGATATTTCGCTTTCGACTTCTACCAGATAGTAACTTCGCTAATTTAACGGGATTGCCAACGGTAGCACTCAATATCAGGAATTGCAGTTTTTGAGAAGAACCTCCGCGCTCGTCTACTGCCAATTTTAAGCGGCGAATTAAGCTAGCCATGTTAGCTCCGTAAACTCCGTTAAAAGTGTGAGCTTCATCTAGGACAATATAGCGGAGGCGACTTAAAAAATGCTGCCAAGGCTGACTCCAGTGAACGCCTTTCAGCGCATAGTGAATTAACTCTGGTGTGGCGCTGATTATGCTGGGATTTGCAGCTAATAATTGTTCTCGGGTTTTGGGGGGAGTATCTCCAGTTAGAAGGGCAAGGCGCGGGCGCGCAGGCTCAGGAATCAGTTGGAGCAAATCGGCAAGTTTTTGACTTTGGTCGGCTGTTAAAGCTTTCAAGCCATAAATAGAGAGTGCAGTAAATTGATGTTGGAGAATGCCCTTTAAAATAGGCAAGTACGCACTTAAAGATTTGCCAGAAGCTGTTGCTGTGCTGAGGATGACATCTTTGCCTTGGCGCACGGCTTTGAGTGTTTTAATTTGGTGCGAATAAAGCTGTTGAATGCCTTGGCTGTGCAAAGCAGAAATTATTGAAGGCGGCAAGTCTTGAGGAATTTTGTAGAGCTTAGGAGTTGTAGCAGTCGCGATTGTCTGATAAATAACCTCTTCGCCTAAAAACTCACACAAATCGGCTGTTGCAGTTGGCTGCAAATGGCTTGCTTCTGGGAAGTTATTTGGGTGAAAATCATGTCTGGCTATTAGTTGGGAAAGAAGGTTGATATAATTGGGAGGCATTGGTCACTCTAAGAATGAATCTTTTCTCTTTTACTACCGATAGGTAGGAAAAAGAACGAGAGAGGAAATTAATAAAAAAACTGGGAGTCGGACTGATTTTGGTAGCAATTATGGGTTTGGGTTCAGGAACCAACAAAGCGGTAGACTTCCACCTCACTGCGCGATTACAACGAGCTAATTACACTTATCTGTCAGTAGTTGTTTTAAGCGTTCGGACACTGCACCAATCAACACCTTCTTGCGTCTAGCTGGAATCCAAACAAAATGGTATCTAATAAGCGTTACTGATGTAATCTTTAGTCTGTATTTATCTTGCATATTGATTGTCGTTAAGTCGTCAACATCTACAATAACCTCGTACAATAATTTAAGGAGGTGGTGCAATTTGCTTTTAAGCTTCAAATACAAACTTAGACCTAATCAGCAGCAATCCCAAAAACTAATCCAGTGGCTCGATATGTTGAGAGCGAATTACAATTGGTGCTTGCGTGACAGGATTGATGGTTGGCATCAGCAGTTTATTTGCGGTGATTATTGCGACTTGAGGACTCAGGTAGAAATAACGCCTTTGACTTGCGGTATTACTAAAGGAACCCAACTCGCCAACCCCTGGAAGGAGGGCGGCGGTAAAGCCCAAAAAGAAGGATATAAAGATACATCTCCTAAGCGGTCAGCATCATTAATGCAAGATGCAAATCTGGAAGAGTTAAAAGAGGCAAGACCTTGGTATCAAAGTATTGATATTGGAGTATTGCAGTCAATTCCAGCCAGAGTTAATGAATCCTTTAATAAGTTTTTTAAGGGCGCAGGGTTTCCGAAGTTTAAGCGCCGTCACGATTTCAAATCGTTTAGCTACAAACCAGGAAGAATCAAGATTAAAGGTAACAAAGTTTACCTCCCTAAAATTGGGTGGCTGCGTTTCTACAACTCTCGCGTTATCCCCGAAGGATTTGAGATTAAAACCGTAACCATCAGACAGAAAGTTGATGGATGGTATATCTCGGTCAGGATAGAAAACAAAGATATACCAGGCTTCCCAGTAATTCCAGATAGTGAAATCAAAACTATCACTGGCTGCGATATGGGGTTAGGTAAATTGGTTTATCTCTCTGATGGCAGCGCCATTGATAATCCGCGATTTGCTACCCACAAGAAAGCTAAGCGTTTGATGCGAATCAGACAGCGACGGGTTAGCCGTAAGCAAAAAGGTAGTAAGAATCGCAGTAAAGCTCAACTTAGAGTGAGCAAGCTGCACAATAAAATTCAACAGCGTCGCGAATCTTACCAGTGGGATGTAGCTAATCGGATTATTAAAAGATCCGATGCAGTTGTAGTTGAAGATTTACAGATACAAAACATGATGAAGCGGTGCAAACCTGTTAAATCTGAATCTGGTAGATTTCTCCCCAACGGTCAATCGGCTAAACGTGGTTTAAATAGTTCTATCGCTGATGCGAGTTGGTATGCGTTAACTCAAAAACTTGAATATTTGGCTGTGAAGTCAGGCAAGAAGCTGTACCGAGTTAACCCAAGGCATACCAGTCAAACTTGTAGCAAGTGTAAGCATATTGATAAAGATAGCCGCAATGGTGAAAAGTTTATCTGTACCAATTGTGGGCATATTGATGATGCAAATTTGCAAGCTGCAAGGAATGTGAAAGTTAAGGCGATAGAAACCTACAAGTTGAAAAAGCTTGGTGTATGTATAGCAGCCACCAAAACTGTTGGAACAAGTCAGCAGTATATGATTGCGACAACGTATACAGTCGTTGCCCTGAACAGTCTTTCCGTTATACCCGCCACTATTAATCCAGGCTATTATCTTCACAATGCGGACACAGGAAAGCCACCAATGCCTCTGGGATTTCCTCAAAATGTTCCAGCAGAAAATCCATTAAAGCCAAATGACGCAAATCGACAGCAGTAGGAAATCTGCGATTTTTCCCCTTTCTAAACCAACCCCGCACTGTAGAATCAGAACGAGAACAAATAAAAGCGATTTCCTCATAACTCACTCCCCACTTTTCATAAAACTGCCTCGGTGTCATTCCGAATTGGCATTGACTGTAAACTGCAATCAAATTGCGTTCTCTATCGGTCAGATTCTGCTGCTTTTTTATCATCCTCAAACTTCTCCAAATCTTCCTCCCAGGCAGTATCAAACTGACACCACGTTGCACTTTTGGAATCAGGAGTAAGGCAAATGATGTAACACCACATCCAACAGCATTGACATTGTTCGTAGTTGTAAAATTTGCCGATAACCATTCCTCTGTCAGCTTCTTCGCTAACACCCGTCCAGCGCACCATCTCGCCACAGTTAAAGCGCGGGAGATGAATTTTGGCAAAGTTTACAGGAAATTCAATTGCAGGCGGCATATCCTTCAACTGTTTTAGTGGCAAAATTGAAATCAAATCTCGCTTTCCTTTTGAGATTGACATGAGTTCTTAACTGTGCATCTATTGCACCTGATTTGTTTTGATAAATTTTCAGACCAATTTCTCGATAGAGAAATTGCAGAGCGACATTTCTTTAAATCAATCAATTAAAATCTCTAATATTAGAGCCTGCATTAATTGCAAGCGGATGCAAGCACAATCGTCTGATATTAACGCACTTCAAAGATATGATGGGAGGCTAGGTAGCATCGATTGCTGAGCGCGCGACAACTGACAGATATGCCAACAGAGATGAAGCGTTTGGAAAGACGATATCCTCTATCACACAAATCTCTAATTTAACTTGTGAGGGATTGGAATCTTTCAAGTTTTTACCGGATACCTGTCGGAGTTATTATTTATTGGCTTGAGATATGTTTATTGGCGATCGCTCGCAGCATTACTTGCTTTGAAGAGCGCCAACTGCGCCCCCCACAGAACTCCTGCGATAGGGGTATTGCGGTCTTTCGAGGCAATATAGTCTGAGACCGCACGCATAGGTGAGCGCGATCGTTCCATCCGCGAATTCCCGTCGAGATCGCGTTTGAAAAGTATTTTTTCGGCGAGCCGACGCCGCGAGCGTCTAATACTGTACTGAGACGCGGCCGGACTCAGATGAGTCTTTTACATGAGGGTAAAGGCTGTGAATTCCTTAGCAGAGTAGGCTCTGCGGAACAGACGATCCTTTTCAGGTCGCGCTGGGACTAAACGAATCGCACTTTTTGGCAGCGTTCTCACCTTGCTCCTCAATCCGCCAGCTCCAAACGGCGATCGCAAGTGTGGACGATCGCACCCGAAAGCAACGATTCCACCATCACTCGAGCGCCTGAGACAGCTTTAACCACATATTTTTGAACCTCACCAACAAACCGTACAAACGCGCCCACCTTCAATGAGTGTCCTGCGTTCGCAGCTTCATCAATTGGTGGCACACCCCCCGATATCTTCATATCTTTATCCGACCCTGTGCCGCCAGGAACCCCTTCCAAACATGGAGCCACGGATTCTGCCAAAGAGATAGCCTTCTCATCCCGCTGCTGCCAAGCTGCAAAAATCGCCGACCTGCCGTCGTTGGGGAAATGGAACTGGTAAACTCGAATGCGCTTGGACTTGCCCAAAGCATCTCGTTCCTCCGACCTTTCTTGGCGAACCAGTCGCAGGGTAAAGCCCAGCTTCCCCTTCAAAACGTACTGAACCACCTCCATTGGGTGGGCATTAGGGTGGACGTTGATACCCAGAAAATCTTTCACGTCCGCAGAATACTGCTTAACCCTTTGAGCAAAGGCTATCACCTCCGGGTCAGTCCCTCGATACTCCCTGTCTGAGTCAAAGAATTCCATCAGCCCCAACTTTTTGAGAGCTTCCACAGAAGCTTTCAGGAAGCGCAAATCTTGCGGGCAAACCTTTCCTTGACCCCTTTCTTGATGGCCTGCCAAGTGATTTTTATCTCGTTTCCTGACAAACTCTGGGTCATGGGTCAAATAGTAATGCAGGCGAATTTGAGGCAGCCAGCCGTCGTCGTCCTTCAATTTCAGCTCGGGCGTCACCGACACACCATAAGTCTCTTGCAGTTGGTACTTGCGCTCTTGATTGAGTTCGCCGTTTGTCTTGGAGCGCTTGTCCTTCAACTTCAGATACTCAGACAGAGTAATATCAGGAGCACCAGCAACAGCATCCGCTTCTACCCTGCGGTTCTCTTGCTGAATTGACTCAGCCTCTTCCTTAACCAGAGCAGCTCCGACATTTCGGAGAGTTAATTCATTTAACCGAGCATCAACCTCCCGGACAAGCTGCTGCAAGAGCTTCCAGTTTTTGACCGCGCTGGCTGCTATTTGCTGCGCTAATCCCTCTAAAAGGAGTTGTTCTAGCTGATTTTGTCGGCACAGTTTTACCTGAAACCCTTCAGCTTTTAGGCTGTACCTAATCGCCTCCCTGTAATGCCACATTCCGGCATTAATTCTAGCAGCCATTTTTGCCCAAGTTCTCAGGTGAACCGGGTCGTGGGCCGCGTCGATGTCGAAGTCAACTCCTTGCAGCAAGCGAATATTGGTTTTGATAACCTTCTGCTGGGAAGCGAGGAGAGCTCGGTAAGAAGCGCTGCCGTTGCCAATTTTGCCAATGCCAAAGGGCGCTGTCCAAACAAAGATTGGAACATTTTCATCCCTGACGCGAGCGAGACCTTGCAAGGCATCGTTGACGGCAATTGCTCCTTTGAAAATGCCGAATACGGCTGTAAAATAACCGCGAATGTCGATGCTAACTCCTGTGCCAATGGTGGGGCTAGCGATGATGATGTCGTAGTTTTGAATGGTGGCATTAAGTTTCTCAACGCAGCCACAAGCAGGGTGGTTGGGGTCGGCTACTGACTCGCTATCAATCCTGAGAATGCGCTTGTTGGGAAATCGTTTTTGCAGTTGTGTTTCTAGGTTGCGACACGACCATTTTCCTTTGACTTTTTGGGAGTCTTCAACAACCATAATGTGGGGCCTGTTTCGATCGAGCGGGCAGCAGAGGGCGCGACTTTCAAGGTCGCAGCCGGTGACTTCTCGCGATAGAATTTGCTCCATTTGAGCGAATAGTGGTGCGGGACTT
>JACJNV010000007.1 GCA_014695175.1 Microcoleus sp. FACHB-DQ6
CGCTACGCCATTTTTGTCTGGTGGTACTTGGGGAATCCGAATTATTTCAGCGGCGCCGTCAAATTGTTGAGATGTTTTGTTGAAATGCCGGACAATAAATTTGTCGCTGTCGGCTTCTTTTCGCTGTAAAATTGAGACTAAGGCGCAGAAACGTCCGATAATTTGTACTGGTTCGCGATCGATCGTAAGTTCCTGGCGATCGCTGCTGCTATAATTAATCGCAATCACCGGCCTGCGTAGCATGACAGTCACGCTGTCTTCGAGTCTGCTGCCTGCTAGAGTTTCTAAAGGGCCGACATTTCGCCAGCCGTTCAATCTATCTGGATGGATATTGCCAGATTTTTTACTATTTTTAGCCTGTTTTGTGAAGTTGAGATCTTGGGTTACTGCGTGGACAAAAAACTGTACTTGGCGATTTGTACTCCATTTCAAAAAGGCTGTTTTGCCAATGAAATATTGATATTTTTTGGGTGCATTTATCACTTCAAAATACACTGAACCGTAGGGCTGGCGATCTTCCTTTGACGGCAAAATTAAGCGCCCGTGCCAAAGAGCGATCGGCTTGTAGAGGTAGGCAACTGCTGCTGGATTTTCACAGATTATCTCGGGTTCAAGCGCTTCTGAAATATTGCTTTTGCCTCCAAAAATAGTAGCTGTTAAATTGCCGTCACTTTCTACAAAACGGGGTTCTAAAAAAATATTTTCAGGTGGTGAAATATTAGCGGTTAAAGAGCCAGTATTTTTTTTAAACGAACGTCTAAAAAAAAGGCGAGTGTTTTCCAATTTACCCTGCAACCAATTGAGGAAAATGCGAAAAAAAATAAATGCTGTTAAACCAAAAACAACCGCTAAAATAATCAGCCCCAGGGCCAAAATGAATTGGTTTAAAGACTGACCTGACACTAAAAAAATTGTTGGCCCGATCAAAGAGAATACCGCCATAATATCTAAAAACGAGTTTTAGGTTCGATCCAGTCGGTGCTGGCTTGACTGCCGAAAACTAGGGGTTTGTCCTCGGTGACTGCTACCGTTTGCCCTGTCATATCAACGGCACAAAGAGGCCAAGATCGATCGCCCAAATTGCCTGCGCGGAACAGAACTTTTCCGGGACAAACTTGACTCCAGCCCAACAATACAGCATGAGTGTAAAGACTGCGAGCCGGAGCAACGGTATAAGTGTAATTATCATTTTTGTCCCAAATGACACCGTAGTCGGACATATCGGAAGAGTTGAAAAGTGCTTCAAATTCGCGGGCGAGAATGCGGGAACCGTCTTGATTCCAAGAAACAGGCACTAAAATGGCGATCGTCCCGGACATATCTGTATCATCGCTAGCATACATCCCACTTTCTGCCAGTGGCGAAGCAGCCGCCACTGTTTGCAGTTCCCCGGTTTTGAGATTTTCCACAAACATGACACTGCTAACCCGACACCGGGAGAATTCCGGCTGCACTTGCAACTCAATTCGACTGTAAGCTGCGTATTGGCCGTTAGTTGAAACTAGGGATGGACTGCGATAATAGCGGAGGCCTGTGCCGGCAGTGGAACTCACTTTAGCATGAGTGGCAGTAATCCATTCCCAAGGAACGGGATAAGGACTATTTAAAGGGTCAGTCATCGGTTTTTTTTCCAAAAGTTTTACTGAATTATCCAACAGATTCAGGCGGGCACGCAACAGACTAGAAACCTGGTTTCTGCCTCGATGCTTCGCCACTAAACCCCAGATTTATAGAAACCCGGTTTCTTTTTTAGATTTTAGATGGGAGGGCACATCTCAAATCTCAAATCTCAAATTTCCAATCGGATAGGTAAGATAGTATCGAAATTAATCTGGTATGTACACCGAGAGGGATGAAATATGACGCGATCTTTTAAGCAAAAACCTTCAATCCCCCCCACTCGCGTCTCTAAGTCGCGGGGAAAAGGTTTGCTTGTACTGTCACTGATTTTTCGACTGCTGCTGCTGGGGGTGGGCAGCGGTTTTGCGTGGGTTTTGGGGATGACGATCGCTCAAATTTATCCGTCAGGCGCGACGGAGATGCCGCTGGCAGAGAGATTGCTGCGTGTTACTCAAAATTTGACCTCCAGCCCGAAACGCGCCCCAGCAACGCAAATTCCCACGCTTCCGCCACCAACCGCTACACCGACTCCCCAGTCCAAAGTCAGTCCTGCCCAGAGAGAGAAATTGCAGTCGGATTTGAGACAGTTGCAGGGCGAACTCAACGCGCTGATTGGTCGCACGGCGGCTTTGGAGAGTCAGTTAGGCAGCAGCCGCCCGACGGAAACTTTGGAAAAGCGTTTGCAGTTGATGTCGCGGGAATTGGCGGCGCCGGAAACGGCGGCAAGTATTGCCCCTGCTTTACCTGCGATCGGCAGCAGCCCGAGTCTGAACCCTGAAACGGTGAATACTACGCCACAGAATGCCAATAATCCGGTGTTTGGGGGAGATGGGCTGATGGTGACTTTACCCAGCGATGTTTTGTTTGATACTGGCAGCATTTCTTTGCGCGCGGGAACTAATGCGATTTTGGACAATTTGGTGGCGGAGTTGGGCAATCACGAGGGGGCAACTGTGCGCGTTGCGGGCCACACTGACGACGCGGGGGAAGCGGC